>CAVKFY010000042.1:0-19196 GCA_963655775.1 Alistipes communis | reverse complement strand
CCACAAGTTTCAGTCCAAAGAAAAGAAACGCCTAAGGTTGAAGTTAAACCTCAAGTTACGCCAAAACCAGTCGAAACACCAAAGCCAGAACCTGTAAAAATACAAAAATCAATTGAAGAACCCCCTTCAAATAACAAAGCGCCTGATTGGCTCTTTGAAGAAGATAAGCCAATTTCTGTTACTCCGGTTACACCAAAACCAAAACCAGTGCCAGTTGAAAAGCCACTTGCTCCACTTGATACATCGGGTATTTCAAGACCAAATATTGCTAGTGATGGAGTTCAATTCAGCATTGAAGATAAACAACTCATTAACATCATGATTCTTGCTGATAAAGCAGAAAGAACATCACTTGTTAATTCATGGAAGAGACTTGAGCCATTACGTCTAGATCCAAAACTTGGACCTCTAGCAAACCTTCTTTCTGAAGGTAAACCTTACGCTCTTTGCCACGATGCTTTGATCCTCTCGTATAGACTTCAAAGCAAAGCCAAAAAAGCAAATATCGTCGCTAACCAACAGCCATTACAAGAATTACTTGCAACCATTTTAGGAAGAAAGGTATTCATCTATGCTGTTGACCCAGAAGTTCAAATGAGAATTCAATCTTCCTTCTTCTCGATGCAACAACTCTCAGCCTTGCCAAAGAAAGAAGAAGTTCAACTCATTTTGCCAAAATAGATTTAAGGAGAAATAAATATTATGAATCAAATGCAACAAATGCTCATTCAAGCACAAAAAATGCAACGTCAACTTCAAAAAGCCATGGCCGAACTTGAAGCAAAAGAATTTGTCGTTGAAAAAGCCGGATTAGTTACAGTTACTTTAACTGGCGATAAGAAAGTTAAATCAATATCTATTGATAAAGACGCTTTGAATCCAGATGATGCCGAAATGGTTCAAGACACCATCGTTTCCGCACTTAACGAAGCACTTGAACAAATCACAGCTGAAACAAACAGAATAAACGAAGAAGTCACCGGCCGTAATGGCGGATTGTTCTAATGAAAGAATTAACCTCTTTACAACTTTTAATAGACTCTTTTAGCAAGCTTCCAGGCGTTGGCGTTAAATCAGCTGAAAGAATGGCTTATGCCGTTCTTAATTTTTCGAATGATGAGCGTGAAGAGTTTGCCAAAGCCATTCGTGATATTTCTAGCAAAGTTCACAAATGCCCAACATGCGGAATGTATACTGAAAATTCTAATGAATGTGACATTTGCTTGGATGAAGAAAGAGATCATCATCTTATCTGCGTTGTTAGCGAAGTAAAAGACGCCCTTGCGATTGAAAAGATGAATTCATTTAAGGGTGTGTATCACATTCTTGGCGGTTCAATTAATCTTGCAAAAGGAATTGGTGCAGAAGACTTAAGAATTGGCTCATTGTTATCAAGAGTTGCAAATGGCGATATAAACGAGGTTATCCTAGCAACAAATTCCACAATGGAAGGAGAAACAACCGCACTTTTCATCGCAAAGTTGTTAGAAGGAAAAGTAACGGTTACAAGATTGGGTTACGGCTTACCTATTGGTTTGGCTTTAGATTATGCAGACCCAATGACTCTAAACAAGGCTTTTGAGGGGAGAAAGAAGATTTAATTATGTTTATTACATTTGAAGGTGGAGAAGGCTCTGGAAAAACAACATGCATCAAGCATGTAGTTGAAACTCTAGAAAAAGAAGGCAAAACCGTTGTTTTAACTAGAGAACCAGGCGGAACTCCAATATCTGAAGAAATTAGAAATGTCATTCTTGATAAAAAGAACACGGATATGGATCCCCGTACAGAGGCTTTGCTATACGCTGCATCAAGAAGACAACATATCGTGCAAAAAATTCTTCCTTCATTAAAAGAAGGAAAGATTGTTATCAGCGATAGATTCCTTGATTCTTCTTTAGCTTATCAAGGTGGAGCAAGAAACCTTGGAATCGAAGAAATCTATAAAATAAACCAATATGCGACGGAAGGGTTAGAATCTGATGTCACCTTCTTTTTCGATATTGAGCCGGAAGAAGGATTAAATAGAATTGCTGCGAACGCAGGAAGAGAAGTTAACCGTCTTGATGTAGAGAAATTATCTTTCCATCATGCCGTAAGAAATGCCTTCTTGGAATTAGCAAAACGCAATCCAAACCGCATAGTGGTTATCGATGCATCAAAAGATAGAGAAAGCGTCTATCAAGCAGTCATTGGTGAAATAGAAAAGAGGCTAGCTAATTAATGAAGTTTGAAGACTATTTGCAAACATATCAGCCTTTAGTTTATAAAACCTTTAGGAATGCAATAGAAGGTGGAAAAATAGCACATGCTTATCTACTTTCAGGAGAAAATGGCATTCCACTTTTGGAGACGGCAAAATATCTAGCAAAATCCCTTCTTTGTGATAGTCCCTCTCCTTTAGCGTGTAATTCTTGCTTATCATGTAAGAGAGTCGATCACGGAACATACACCGATTTCATAATTCTAGACGGAAAAGAAGGACAAATTAAAAAAGGCGACGTTCAAGAAATAGTCGGAGATTTTTCCAAAACTCCAATCGAAGCAAAAGGAATCATGATTTACATCATTAACCTTGTTGAGAACATGAATATCCAAGCGATTAACTCTTTGCTTAAATTCTTAGAAGAACCACCTGATAAAACTTATGCTATTCTAACAACCGAAAACGAAACAAAGGTTTTGCCTACAATCATTTCTCGTTGCGAAAAACTAAGAATGACATTAGTGCCAAAAGACACCATCAAGAACGAAGCAATTGAACTTGGGGTAAAAGAAGAAGACGCGGAATTACTTGTTAATTTTTATAACAATGCGGAGATTTTAAAAGAAAAAAGTCTTGATGAAGGCTATGTTCAACTAAAAAGTCTCTGGTTAAAAACTCTTGAAGCTTTAGGAAGTGATTTATCTTTAGCGGTCTTTACTTTTGAAAACGAAATTCTTCCAAACCTTGCTAATTCCAAAAAAGCATCGAACATATTAAACGCATATACTTATCTAGATATGCTTGCTCTTGCTTTTAAAGATGCTATATCTAAAAAGGAGGGACAAAATATCTTCCTTAAAGAATACGATTCTCAAATAACGAAAATCTCTTCTTATTTGCCTCACCTAGAAACATCTTTAACCGAAATACTTAAAATTCGTAGTATTCTAACTACTAACATCAATTCCTCATTGGCTTTGATGCATCTCATCCTATTTATCACGGAGGAAAATATATGATCACCAATTTCACTCATTTTGTTTCAGTGCGTTTCCCAAATGGAGAAAAATCTTATTACTTTGGAACAAATGATCCTTCTTTGGAAATAGGTACTTATGTCATCGTCGATACGGTCTCAGGTTTTGAAATGGGAATAGTGACCGCAAAGCCAATAAGCATGAAACTATATACCTCGAAACTAGATCTTAAAGCAGTTATTCGCCAAGCAAATAGCGAAGACTTAGAAGATTATGAAATGGCCAAGAAACAAGCTAAGGTTTCTCTTCAAATTGCTGATCGTGAAGCCAAGAAGCTTAATCTAGGAATGACTTTTGTTGATGCTGGATATACCTTGGATGGCTCGAAAATAACAATTACTTATACTGCTGATGGACGTGTTGACTTCCGTGAACTTTTAAGAGTTTTGGCAGCTCAACTTAAGTGTCGTATTGAACTTCATCAAATCGCGCCAAGAGACAAAGCCAAAGCAGTCGGTGGCTTAGGAATATGTGGCCTTCCTCTTTGTTGTTCAACCTTCCTTAAATCTTTTGATGGCATTTCAATTTCCCGTGCAAAAAATCAGATGCTCACATTAAATATCCCTAAGCTTTCTGGACAATGTGGAAGATTAAAATGCTGCCTCCTTTATGAAGACGACATGTATACCGAAGCAAAGAAATCATTCCCTCGTATTGGTGATAAAATCAACCTTCCTACGGGAGAATATACCGTTTCTTCTTATAACATCATGTCTTCTTCTATCAAACTTCAAAGTGAGGATGATGTTCAATTCCTTACTTTAGAGGAATATAACAAGATTCTTCATCCAACCCCAATAAAGCCACAAGGGAAGAACAACCAAAACAACAAACAATCTTTCCAAAAGAAAGATAATCAACAACCTCAAGGGAAAAATAACCAACAACAAAAGAGGGAAATTCAACCTAACAACAAACCTCAAAACAGAAACAACAATCAACAGAGAAGAAATAACAATAACCGCCCTCAAAACAAGAACAAAGGAAATTCAAATAATGCTTAAACGCGAACTCAATTTCCAAGGAGATGCCCCTCTTCTTTACCTTATTGCAACCCCTATTGGTAACTTAGAAGAATTTACTCCTCGTGCGATAAATATATTAAAAGAAACTGATTATGTCGCATGTGAAGACACAAGAAACTCCGGTCTTCTTCTAAAGAGATTCGGTTTTGATTTGCCTTTGATTTCCTGCCATGAACATAACGAAGAAAAAGCAACCGAAAAAATTCTTTCATTAATGAAGGAAGGAAAAAGAATTGCCTACATGTCTGATGCAGGCTATCCAATAATTTCTGACCCAGGAGAAAGATTAGCTAGAAGAGTCCTTGATGAAGGATATAAAGTTTCCGTTATCAATGGACCTAATGCAGGATTATGCGCATTAGTTGGTTCAGGAATACCAAGCAAGCATTTCTATTTCTTTGGTTTCTTAGAAAGCAAGCCATCAACAAGAAAGAAACAACTTGAATCATTGAAAAATTTCCACGATACGATAATTTTCTATGAGTCTCCACATAGAATTGAAGACACATTAAAAGATATGGCTAATATCCTTGGCGAAGATAGAAAAGTATCTTTAGCAAGAGAGTTAACAAAGACTCATGAAGAATACATTCGTGGAACCCTAGGTGAATTAAAAGATGTTTCTCCAGAGACTATAATTGGTGAAATAGTTATTGTTGTTGAGGGAGCAAAGGAAGAAGAAAAAGAAATCAGCGATGATGAAATAATAGGGCTTTTGCAGGAGAAATTGCAATTTTTGAAAAGTAAAGATGCAATAAAAGAAATTGCTAATGAACATTCTCTTCCAAAGAATCGCGTATATGATATCTATTTAAAGAACTGGAAAAATTAATCCAGTTCTTTTTTCTTTTTGTTGATTTGATAAATGAATCTTCCAATGGTGTAGGCTGCAATAGAGAGCGTTGCAACGCTAGCAAGAATACAGCCTTCTTTGAGATATGGAGTTTCATATTTCATGACATAGGTTTGTTCTCCTTCAGGTGCTAAGAAGCCAACAAATCCTCCATCAAGTTTATATGTTTTGCATTGTTTGCTAACTCCATCTTTTGAGGTTGCAACAACCTTCCATCCTGCATCATATCCAAGAGCGGTAACAACAAGTTTCTTGGAAGAGAAATTCGATGAGAATGTCGCTTTGTTTGTGGAATATTTTGCATCCGTTAAAGCGTATTCTTCGCTTTGGTATTTATGGTAGAATGCTTCAACATCGCTACGATTAGCAACATATACGCCATATGTCCCAGGAATGGTCGCCACCGCATCATTAACGCCAGAGTTATTGAAATCACTTGGCTTAGCATTCAAACAAATATATTTGACCTTTCCTTTAGGATAGAATCCAAATACATCTGCAGACGTTGCTCCACCGATTCTTCTAGAAGTATATGCGGTTAAGGTATTGTAGTCATAAGAAAGCAATTGATCTTGATGAATCGTTCCGTTTTCATCCGTATAATCACCAATCAAATAAACACGCGTTTTATAAGCAGAAGATGATGAAACATTAAGCATTAAGGAAATATATGCGCCAGTTGAATCAGAATTAAAATATATCTCGCCATTACCTGGGGCAAAAACAACCGTTTCATAATCTGGCACATAATCATTTCCATTTGTTCTAATTGAATCATAATGGTTCAAGAAATATGTAACTCCATAGGTTTTATCATCAGAAGATGAATATCCAAGGAAATTAGTATCTTTATGTCTATAAATGTATTTCTTTAAAGAAACTGATTTTAATAAACTTGATGCACTTGGTGCGGAAGAAATAACAAATCCTTCATTGGTTAAAGAATCTGCGTCTTCATCTTTGATAATTGCACCAGAAGTATAAACTTCTTCATTACGATTAATTTCGTTAAATACACCGTTAGCAGATAAATTAACCTTATAAAAATCATCTTTATAGGAGTTCTCATCACTACGATTTTCTTTATAAATATAATCAACTGCATGGCCAAAGCTATCTTCATTAACCAATGATGAACGATAGAAACGTAATTGGGAATTCTCATCACCATAGATAAGTTCAGAATCCCATGGAACGTTATCGCTATTAAGATATTTGCCTATTTCTTTGTTGACGATGCAATTCTCCCAATCTCCATATCCTTCTTTTTTAACGCCATAATATTTGATGTTAAAGGCAACATCAGCGCCAACACGTTTATTACCATAATATGCTGACCAAGATTTGTTGTAATAGGTTTGTCCATAAGCAGTCCCACTATACTCATGCCTATTCATATGAGAATATAAGGCAAGCTGATTTACATCGTAGTTAAACAACGAGTGGAAATTACTCGTTCCATTGAAGTCGAATACCTCTTGAGCGTTACTTTCTGGCATTCCCTCTATAAACGCGCGGTAATAAGTATCCCCATCAAAAGAATTAATGTTTTTAAACGCATCGCTTACGGTGTTTCGATAACTTACTCCACCATTCCAGCTTTCATAATTCCATGTTCCCATGTAGGCAAAAGATGCGTTTCCCCAAATGATCGTTTCAACCATGACGATTCCGCCAAGAATCTTTAATAACAATTCTTTTTTCTTAACGAAAAGAATAATTAAGCCGACAACGAAATCCATTCCAAGTTGGAAATAAACGATCCATAAAGTTGAATAACCACTTACAACTGAAGGAACGCTATATCTAGAACACCAATATGTAGTTAACGATGTCTCAAATGTCTTATCTTTTAAAACCACGATACAAAGAATCCAGGTAAGGGTTGCTAAGAACAAAGAAAGAGTTGCTCCACTGATAGGAACCCATTTAGGCTCATCCTTTAAGCGATCTAATTCCTGACATGCGTAATAAATAATTATTGGGACAAGAACGATATACCATCTTCCATATCCATCGCCAGTGAAGGCGTAGAAGAAGAAATAAGCAAAATCAGTAAAAACTAAATATGCGATTAATGCAAAAGCAATAATGTGAGAAACTTTCTTTCTTCTAATTGAAGAAACAAAAGCAATCCAGAAAAGCACGACCATCGGGGTGTAGCAGAAAAGCGATGCAACCCAAGCATCATATTGGATGCCACCACTAGAATTCATGCCACTGGCAACAGGCAATGCTAAATATCCATACGTAGGATAGAAAAATCCAATTAACCCCTGTAATTCCCGCCCAGGATGTTGTCCAACAAGCTCAAACAAGCGAGCAAACAATGTTTTCATATCTAGGGTTTTGATGGCCGTTGTTAATGAATTTAAATATGCCGCACCAATAGATGTAGTTCTTCCAGTTAATGAAGATTCTCTTAAGGATGGGAACAAACTCCAGGAACATAACATAATGCCACACGCAAACGCCATCACACCCAAAAGAATTACAAAAATGTTATCTTTCCAATTACGCGTTTTGATTGTCCAAAGATATCTCCAAATCGCATAGAGAACACCGAAAATACAAAAGACAACCAAGAAGAAGAAAGACATCAATCCTAGTAAGGCTAACGATATCGATAAAGTAATAATCTTCTTTTCTTTGATTACCTTTTCAATGCCTAGAAGTACAAGAGGAGCCATTGAACATATGGAAACCACAGAAGGGAAACCAACCATGAAATTCAAATATCCGTTAAAGGCAAAAGCAAGTCCACCAACTCTAGATGAGCCTTCACTAACGCCTAAATATTTAAGATAAGCTCTAGTTGCAAGCGCACCAACAACTCCTTTAAAGAATGTGGCAACGACGAATGTTTGGGGAATTATCGAGCGAGGAAAAATATAGCAGATAATCAAAAACGGATCGAATAATCCATAATATGAATTTGACCCAATATTATCTGTTCCTAAATACGTATCAGTCCCATAAAGTTCAAAAACGCCTGTTCTAAAAAACTTATGCCATGCGTCATAAAAGGAATATGTGAATGTAACATATTGTCCTGTGTAATCGGTCCAAGGATAAAATTGTGTGAAATGGTTTGTGACTAGAGAATAAGCGCACCAAAGCATGCCTAAAACAAAAACCATTACACCATAGTAAAAAAGGGATTTATTGTTAAAAAGAAAAGGAAGATGTTTATGCATCCAAGACGAAAAACTACCCTTTTCCTTTCTTAGCTCAGATAAGGAAACGTTTTTATTTACGTTTGCTTCTGCTTCCATTCTTTCTTGCCTTAACTTTCTTACGAGACTTGCTTTGGTTTTTTCCTAAAGCACGACCTTTTGCTTGCTTTTTCTCTTCTTTGATCACGATGTCTCCATCGGATGCCATCAATTTCTTAAATGAAGCAGGAATTGGACAATTAAGCTTGTATTCTTTGTGATTCAAAGGATTCGTGAAATCTAATTCATAAGCATGTAAGCCTAAACGACGGATTGGGTTTGATGGTTCGCCATAACGATCATCACCAATGATGTAATAGCCTTGGTGTCCTAACTGAACACGAATCTGGTTTTTTCTACCGGTGGAAATATTAACGTCAAGCAAGGCATATTTCTTATTTGAGGTAATTTTCTTATAGTCGGTGATACAAAGTTTGCCCTTTCTTCTATCTTTGGTGACATAAACGTTAAAAGTAACTTCATCCGTTGCAAGATAGTTCTCTAAATGTCCTTTTTCAGGAATGCTATTTGGTTCAACAATCGCATAATATCCACGTTTCTTAACGATATCTTGCCAATTGTTTTGCAACGCTTCCTTTGTTTCGTAATTCTTTGCGAAAATCAAAACACCAGATGTATCTTCATCAAGGCGGTGAACAACAAAAATACGGGCATTTCTATCTTTTTGAGTGATGTAATCACTAATTAAACGATAAGCAGTTCTGCCTTTTTCTCTATCCGAAGCTATAGAAAGAAGGCCGCTTGGCTTATTTATTGCAACAATATCTTTATCTTCGTAAATAATTGGAAGATCTTTTCTTTGATGTTTAGCAATACGGTTATAGGAAAGAATAACTTCATCATCAGGATAAAGTTTGTATTTGAAAAGGGAGACTGGGGCGCCACCTACTGCGACCTGGTGATTTGCAATAATTCGGCAAATATTATGTTGGGATTGGTTTGGAATTTTCTCTTTTAAAAAATCCAAAAGACAGGTTTCCTTATTTACAAGGAATGTTTTTGTTTTATTTGGATCTATTAAACCTTTTTTTGATCTATTTAGTTTTTTATCGTTCTTATTCATAACGTAAGGTATTCTATCAAAGTTTCACTTTGAAAGATATTCCTTTAAGGCAGGCATGAGATTTGTTGTATCTTTTTCCGCCGCTTCAAAAAGATCTTGGAGTTTCTTTTTGTTTTGCGTTGTTACTTTGACCGTTGGAGGAACGCTAGGATATATGACAAAAATTCTTCCTTCTTCGGAAAGCTTATCTAACAAATCCATTTGTTCGTTGTAAAGTTTATATGCGTTAAGTAAGGATTTTAAGAACACTGGATTATTACGATATTGCTGTTTATAAAGCGCTTTGTAGGCTCTCTTTGGCGCTTTTTTTCTATAGCCTTTTGCACGAGTTGCAACCACAACAATCTTTGGAACATTGTCTTCAATGGCTTTTTCAAAAGGGGCTGCAGCAAAAATACCACCATCTACATACCCTTTATCGCCAATTTTGATTGGCTTACAAAATGGAGGAAGAGACGCAGAAGATTCTATGCCCTTAAGGAAATTTTCATCGTGTTGAGAAAAATAAGCTACTTTATTGTCTTCTACACAAGAAGAAACTGCATAGAATGTAGTCTTTGAGTTATAAAACTCTTCCTCTTTGAAAGGTACCTTCTTTTTAGGAAGTTCTTTGAATAAATAGTCGAAATCAAAAATAGAGCCTTTGGTGAAATAATTCTGAACTTTAACAAAACCTTTTGCAGATGATAATTCGACAACAAGTTTCTTTAAACGTTCCTTGTCTCTAGTGACAAACTCTGCGCCAAGTATCGCCCCAGCTGAGGTTCCATAAACCTCATCAAAATATAAATCATTCTCTAGAAGAACTTTTAACGCTCCTGCAGCATAAGTTCCTCTTGCTCCCCCGCCTTGAACAATTAACGCACACTTACTTTCCATAATATCCCCCATGGCAACCAATTCTCCAAAAAATGAGATAAATAACCTCAAATAGATATGGGTTGTTCTCGTATGATTAATTTTATCATTTTATGATAAAGCTAGTCATCATTATCTGATAATTTCAACAAAGGAGAATATAGGTCGACTCTTCTATCGCGGAAAACGCCCCAAGAATAACGTTCTTCAGCAATTTTTCCTAAATCAAATTCAGCAACACGCAATCCTTCTTCTTCACGGTTCATTTCGCTTACGAATTCGCCATGTTGATCGGCAATAAAGGATGAACCAAAGAATTTCATCGAGGAGTTTTTGGCTTCTTCAATACCAACACGGTTTGAAGCTAAAAGAGGCATGATATTTGCAGCCGCATGTCCTTTCATAACGTTTTGCCAATGATCTTTTGAATCTTTTGGAAGAACTGGCTCTGAACCAATGGCGGTTGGGAAAAGAAGAATCTCTGCTCCCTTTAAAGCAAGAATTCTAGCCGTTTCAGGGAACCATTGATCCCAACAAATTCCTACACCAATCGAGCCAACGCTTGTCTTAAAGACCTTAAATCCGCTATCGCCAGGAGTGAAATAAAATTTCTCTTCATAACATTCTCCTGTAGGTATGTGTGATTTGCGGTATAAGCCTACGATTGTTCCGTCATTATCAATCATTGCTAAAGAATTAAAGAAACAATTTCCATCTCTTTCAAAAAAGGAAATAGGTAAAACCACATGGGTTTCACAAGCGATTTTTTGAAAATGTTTTAATGTTTTTGAATCTTTATAGTTCTCTGCAAACCCAAAGAAAGCGTAATCTTCAACTTGGCAAAAATAGTGTCTTTCAAATAATTCTGGCAATAAGAGAAGATCTACTTTTTCTTTTGCAGCTTGGTAAATTAATTCATCCGCTTTCTTGATGTTTTCATCATAATTATCGGACATCGAAAATTGAGTGATTGCTACTTTCATCTTATTTCTCCTTTGGAAGTTGCATCGTTATGCAGTGTATATTTCCTCCACCAAGTAAAATCTCATAAGTATTTATTTGGTGAATTTCTTTGTTTGGGTAGAGTTCCTTCATGATTGCTAAGGCTTCTTCGTCTTCTTTAACACCAAAAGCAGGCATGATAACAAAGTCTTTGCCTTGATAATAGTTAACATAGGAAGCGGCTAGTCTTCTTCCGCCATGACGCTTATCTAAAGTCATTTCGTTGTTTTGAAGTTCTTCTGCCTCTTCGTTTGTAAGATACAAGGGTTTTGGCAAAGGAAGTTTATGAATGATTAGTTTTCTTCCTTTTGCATCTGTCGCCTCTTCTAAAGCTTTATAAGTCTGTTGGCAATAACGGTATTGAGGATCTTTCTTGTTGTTACACCAAGCCATTGCAACTTCACCTGGCTTAATGAAAGAAATCATATTATCAACGTGCTCGTTTGTTTCATCTTGGTATATTCCGTGTGGAACCCAAATGATTTTTTCAACCGCAAGATAATCGCGAAGAATTTCTTCAATTTCTTCTTTGCGGTAATATGGGTTTCTTCCTTTAGAAAGAAGACACGCTTCGGTGGTAATTAAGGTTCCTTCCCCATCGAGAGCAATTGATCCACCTTCTAAAACGAAAGAAGGTATGTAATAAGATAACAACTTAAGTTTCTTAGAAACCAATGCCCCTAAATTGTCATCATCTTGGTAATCACTATAAAGGCCATCAACCTTTCCTCCCCAAGCGTTGAAACGGAAATCAACTGTCCTTAAGTCTTTCCCATTTGTTAAGAAAAGAGGCATATTATCTCTAGCCCAAGCATCGTTATAACGTAACTTAGAAACACTGACGTTTGGAATGGAGGATAGCTCATCAATAAGTTTCTTACCTATTGGTTGATTTACACCAACAATAACTGGTTCATGTTTAGCAATAGCCTTAATAACTTCAATGTAGTTATCTTGAGCAGGTTTTGCTTTCTTTCTCCATGTATCTAGTCTTGATGGCATTAAAATGAAGGTTGCCTTATGTTCATCTCCTTCAAAAGGAAAATGATATCCGTCATTAACTGGTATGGTGATTTTGTTTTTGTAATAGTCGTTCAAACGTTTTTCGTACACATTAAATCTTCTCCATTTTTCTGTATCAATTACTTCAAATAATCCTTTGTATGAAGAAAGAAGCTTTGTATGTGAATCAGTTGAATCTTGAAGATCTTTAACCTCTTCCACTAAGTCTTTAGACCAAACTTCTCCTGGGGTGATTAAAGGAATGCCTGGTGGATACATCATGATTTGTTCTTTGGAAACACATCCTTCAACTTGATCTATTGGTAGTAGTTTTCCTGGTGCGTTGAAAGAAACGCGAGGTCTAACCAATAAGAAGGGGCAGGTTGAATCAAAATGCATCTTCTTACGAACATAATTTGGCTTGTAATGTTCTTTTGAAATATCTTTTAACGCATTAATTAATTGATCAACATGTTTCTTCTTTGTTCCAATGGCAAATATAGCAAGCACCTCATTAGGTTCTGCAAGTTCCATCTGAACTTCGTATTTTTCTTTTAAAAGGTTATAGACTTGAAATCCATCCAAATCTAAATGCTCAAGGCCGATAACTAATTTTGTATCATCGTAGTCATATGAACCATGTGCGGCAAAATGTTTCTTATCTTCATTTACAAAACCAGGGATTTTCTCAATCTTTTTTCGAGCATAATCCACAAGTTCATAAGTGTTGTTCATTGCCGCGTATCCTTCTTTTGAAGCCATGAAGGAACGAGCCGCATCAATTGAAGCAATAAGCAATCCTGAAGGAGATGTTGTATTGATAATATTCAAAGTCTTTTGAATTTCTTCTTTTTTGAACCTGTTTCCTTTGAGCAGTAAAACGGAGCTCTGCGTTAATGAGCCAACGGTTTTATGAAAAGAGGCTGCGGACATATCGGCACCCGCATCCATTGCAGATAATGGTGAACGA
Organism: Alistipes communis; assembly: GCA_963655775.1. GTDB lineage: Bacteria > Bacillota_I > Bacilli_A > RFN20 > CAG-826 > UBA4951. Next base: position 5,944 of record CAVKFY010000042.1, on the reverse strand, counting down.
GGGTGATGGAAATAGTAATGTGCGCCATGCGCTTCATCAACTAAAACTGCCATTTGGTGAGCGTGGGCAAAAGATACTAATTCCTTGAGGTTGGTGACTGAACCAAAATACGTAGGATTAATAACAAATATTGCTTTTGCTGAAGGGTTACGAATGATCGCTCTTTTCCATTGATCAAGAGTCGGCTGATTGGCAATTCCTAATTCCAAATCAATTTCAGGCATGACATATGTTGGTCTCGCACCAGATAAAACCAAAGCGTTAATGACCGATTTATGAACGTTACGTGGAAGAATGATTTTCTCATTTGCTTTAACTGCCGTCATTATCATTGCAATAATGCCAGAGGAAGTCCCGTTAATAAGAAAGAATGCTTCATCTGCATTACATGCTTCGGCAAGATATTCTGAGGATCCTTCTATAACACCATGAGGATGGCCTAAAGTGTCCATTCCTACTGGAGAATTTACATCACAACGATAAAGCCTTTCACCAAAAAGTTCCGTTGCTTTATTTTTGATATTTCCCATATGATGCCCTGGGACATCAAAGGGAGCAACATCATCAGAGATATAGTCTTTAAGAGCGTCTACGTAAGGCGTTTTGTTTTGATCAAGTTTTTTCATAGCGAAATGATACTACTTGTAGAAAGAAATGAATCTATTTTTATTATTCAGTTTTTAATGTTCCATCTAAAAGCTTATCTATTGCAAAGGAGACGCCAGAGTTCCACACTTCTTTTGTGATGAAATTTGCAACCTTTTTGACCTCATCTTTGCCATTTCCCATACAAACAAAAGTTCCGACTTCTTTAGCCATTGTCAAATCTTGTAAATCATCGCCAAAAGCAACCGCTTCATCTTTATTAAAACCATAATGCTTCAAAACAAGACTTATGCATGCGCCTTTTTCGTGTTGGATAGGTGCAACATCAACAGAATTCGGTGTATATCTCCAATAAACTAAATGAGGGAACTCTTTTTGGAAAAGAGGATCAATTTCTTCAGACGCAAAGAAATTAATTCCTTCCACTTCTTCTCCTTCATAAGACTCAACGTTTGGAACCATTTCTTTAAAGATTTTGAAATGTTCTTTTGCCTCTTCGGTTAATGGGGCAATAAGTTTTCTTTTCTTATATTCGACTAATTCCAAAGTTTTGTTATTTTCTAAAGCAAGTTGAATGAAATGTCTAACATCTTTTTCTTCAAAGCAACTCTTAAAAATATATTGATTATCCGCGAAAGCGTATCCTCCTGCAGAGGCAATATATCCATCCCATTCGATGCCTAATTTAAACGCACCAAGCCATTCAAAAGAAGAGTATGGCCTAGCCGTGCAAATAAAAACCTTTACACCATTCTTTTGTAATTCTTTGATCTTTTCGATGGAAACCATGTCCCATCTATCATTTTTGTGATCATATAAAGTCCAATCTAAATCGAAAAATGCCGCTTTAATTTTCATCATCTTTATCCTTTAAATACGTTTCTAAAAAATCTTTTTGTAACGAGTCGTTAATCTTTTTCAATCTATCTACATCAATCTTAACGACCTTTCTGTCATAGGTTATAAGTCCGTTAACTTCTTCTTCAACGTCGCTAAGTTGAGTGTAGATAGAAACACAAAGTCTCGCTTTCTTAATTGCTCTTCTAATTTCTTTTTCAAACAAATGAGCTAAGCCATTATTTAAGGCGTCTAAATTCTTGTAATTTTTATAGCCAAAAGATTTTGCACTCCAAGAATGTCCTTCAATATAGGTGACATAACCTCCGAATTCAGTTAAGGCCATAATACGTTTCTTATCGTTACGTAACCTTACTGGTCTGAAATAAATATGTCTTGAATAGAAATCTCCGATTTTCTTGTCATACCAACCGCTTGTTGCGTCAACGAGTCTTGAATTATCTAAATCGATTAAGGATTGAAGACTTTCTTTGGTATCAAACTGTCCCCAACCTTCATTGAAAAGAGTCCATATGCAAATAGAAGGAATGTTACCCAAATCATCAATTGTAGTTTTCATTTCTTCTAGAAATTGTTTTTTGCTTAGAGGATTTCCTCTTCCTAGAATTGGGTTTTTATCCGATATTTTTAATGGCAAGAATGGAGCAAGGTTTATTAACAATTGAGAATATTTCGATCCACCGTTCACTAAATCTTGGATAACAATAATTCCTTCTTCATCGCAGATATGGTACCAGCGACGTGGTTCAATCTTTATGTGTTTTCTAAGGCAATTAAATCCTGCATTTTTGATAAGCAAAATATCATCCTTCATGGCATCAACACTTGGTGGAGTCAATCCTCCGTCTGGATAGTATCCTTGATCCAAAAGACCATTCAAAAATATAGGTTTGTTATTTAGCATTAGATAAAAACGGCCATTAACTTTTTCTTTCGATATTTTTCTTAGTGCAAAAGAAGAATGAATTACATCATCCAAATATTCAAACTTAATAGAATACAAATTCGGCTCTAGAGGAAACCACGGATGAAAGGAGGAGGATAAATCAATTTCTGCCGACAGATTATCGTTGAAAAATGTTTCACCAACTAATTCATCTTTGAAAAACACAGAAATTTTGCATTTTTCAATTTTCCCTTGCGAAACCCCTTTAAATGATATTTTCTTGTTATCAAAATCGCCGCTAATTCTGCATGATTCCAAATATGAATCATTGGAAATAAACTCGAGATATACTTCTTGCCAAATGCCACTTGTTGGTGTGTACCAAATGCCTTTCGCATTATTTGACTGCTTGCCTCTTGCATATATTTCAGAGTCTGTATCATCCTTAACGACAACGTTTATCTTTAGCTCTTTTCCTACGTTAGGAATAAAGAACGTGAATGAAGAATACCCGCCTTTATGGGAGCCTAGTAAAACATCATTAACATAGACATCGCATTCCTGGTCGACCGCCATGAAACGTAATAAGGCGTTCTTCCCAATGTATTTTTCGTCTACATTTATAATTCTTTGGTAATGCAAATAATCATCTTTATTTATATGCTTATGGATTCCACTTAACGGAGTTTCAGGAGAGAATGGGACAACTATTTTCTCGTCATAAGTTTGAGGGAGTTCTTTTTCCTTGCTAATTGAAAAATCCCATTCTCCATTTAATGAGAGAAAATCATCTCTTTGCCAATAAGGATCTGGATGTCCTGCAAGAGGGTTGTTCCGATCAAAGTTTTCGCTGTATTTTGTCTTAATTTCCATATCATAGATTTTAAACAAAAACTTTTAGTAATGGTAAAATTACTTTCGAGGTTTACGAAAATGAAACGATTTGAAATCATTCAGAAACAATTAAACGATAAGAATGTAGACGCATGGATTCTTGTCGATTACGAAAATAGAAACAAAACAGTAGTATCTTTCTTAGGAAATAAAATGTTAACAAGGAAAATAATTCTTGTCTTCCCAAAAGGAAATAGGCCTTATATCATTTGCCATTCGATTGATACTGTTTTCCTTAACGATCCAGAAATCACAAAAGATTTTGATTTACGTGTTTATAAGACTTGGCAAGAAATGCTCGAATTAGAGAGAACGTCATTCAAGAATTATAAGAAAGTTTATATGGATATCTCTGAAAATGGCTTATTACCAAGAATCGCTTTAGCAGATTACGGTTCAGTAGATTTTGTTAAATCTTTAGGGATTGAAATTCTTTCCTCTGGGGATTTATTGCAACAATTCAATGCAGTTTATTCTCAAAGAGCGCACGAGTTTCAGCTTCAAGCTTGCAAATTGGCTCTTCAAATAAAAGATGAGGCGTTTTTAAAAATCAAAGAAGAAGTTCTTAAAAACGGTGAGGTTCAAGAATATACGATCCAACAATTTATCTGTGATAGATTTCACGAAGAAGGAATGGTATACGATGACCCTGCAATAGTTGCAGTAGGGAAAAATGCTTCTAATCCTCATTATGGTCCAGATAGCAAAACATCCTCTCCTATCAAAAAGGGAGATGTCGTTTTGATTGATATGTGGGCAAAAATGGATGATCCAGAAGGTGTATATGCGGATATCACCTGGATGGGATATGTTGGAGAAAGCGTTCCTGAAGAAATTGAAAATAGATTCCAAGTCTTAAAAGTTGCAATTGATAAAGACGTTGAATTCTTAAAAAAGAATCTCCCATTAAGACGCGTCGAAGGATATGAAGTAGACGATATTGGAAGAAATTACATAACAGAAAAAGGATATGGGGAGTATTTCACTCATCGTACAGGACATTCAATCGCAGTTGATGTCTCCCCTCATGGCCCTGGCGTGAATATCGATAATTACGAATCCCACGATACAAGAGAAATAGCAGATGGCGTTACATTCTCACTTGAACCAGGTATTTATGCGCCTGACCATGGCATGAGAAGCGAAACTGATATCTATATCGAAAATCGCAAACCTATTGAAGTAGGCGGAAGACAACAACACGTTATTGCTATTTTGAAATAACGTTTTATTTAATAAAGTCCAGTAAGAAATCTACAACGTTAATAATGGTAAAACCATTTTTGTCTTTGCATCTATCTATTGGTTTATTTACAACAATTACTTTTGTAATTTGATCACGAAGAAGCATGAACGGTCTTATTTCTTTGTTTCTCGTCGTTTCGTTAGATAAATCTGATGACACCTGAATGTAATATTCTCTGTCGTCTCTTACAGCATAAAAATCTATTTCATTCGTTTTTCTTATCGATTTTCCTTCGTTGTTTTTTTCGATATTATCGAAAGTTCCAACGTTAACTGTATATCCATTGTATTTAAGTTCGTTATAAACAATGGTTTCAAGAATTTGTCCTTCATCGATAAATGCGAAATTTAGTCGTGCATTACGGAGACCTGGGTCGACAAAATAATATTTACGAAAAGCACCGATTTCATTTCTTCCTTTAACATCAAACCTCTTTGCTTGGCTTAATATAAAAGCATCTTCAAAATAAGAAATGTATTTCTCGACGGTTTGTTTGTTTATGTCTTCATGTTTGACACTTCTATAAGTGTTCGCTATTTTCTCCGAATTAATAAGTTCACCAGTTAATTCACTTAAAATGTTACAAAGTTCATCCAAAGATTCGCTTCTTTTTAAGTTATTATGGTCCAAAATGTCTTTCATATAGGTGGTTTCAAACAAACCTTTTAAATAGTTTCTTTTTTCACTAGTGTTTTTATTCAATACCACTAATGGCATTCCGCCATATTGCATATAAGCATACAAAGCTTCATTTTTAGAACCACCTTGATATTCATAAAACTCTTCAAAAGAGAGTGGCGACAAATGAATATTTGTGGCTTTGTCTCTAAATTCTGTAACTATATCGCTTGATAACATTTTAGAGTTTGAGCCAGTCACGTATAAATCAACGTTTTTCTCCGATGAAAGGCCAAGCACTGTGTCTACAAAGGAAACCACTTCTTTATCATCTTTTTTAGCCAAAACATGTTCACCATTCGTTAAAGCCGGATTAGCGATTGAATAAACCCTTTGAATTTCATCAAGAATTACGTAAACCATTTTCTTATCTTTAATATAATCAGTGACGTAATCTCTAAGAATTATTGGATCACGTAATTTATAATTTTTAGCATCATCTAGTTGAATAATTAAAATATCTTCTTCTTTTACACCATTATCTAGCAAATATTGTTTAAATATAGTTCCTAGAATATATGATTTTCCACACCTTCTGACTCCAGTAATTACCTTCGGAAAACCGTTATTCTTATTTTCTATTAATAGGTTTAGATACTTGTCTCTCTTTATCATATTTTCCCTTTTTCTGTAGAATTCTACATTTTTGTCAATTAGATTATACAATAATTACAGCGTTTCAAATCACCAAAAGTGTAGAATTCTACATTTTTGTCAAAAATGCAAATATGGCAGCTACAAAAAGAAAACCACTCATTTTGAGCGGTTTTCATTTG
>CAVKFY010000041.1:35227-52163 GCA_963655775.1 Alistipes communis | reverse complement strand
TGAAGTTTCATTTTCCTAATTATAAAATCCATGATAGGGACTATTGTGAGATGTTTGTTAAATATATAAGACGATTTATTAGGAATGAAGACACAGTTATAGATGAATCAAAGATTCTTTATTTTCTAACTAAATTACCAAAAAATGATAAAAGTAACTTTTTTGCTAAAATAGGTTATGAAATAAGCAACTGCAAAAAAATGATAAATGATATTAGATGGGGAACGGAATTCGAAAAATCTGAATTTAAAAAAATAACTGATAAGTCTTTTAATATTCAAACCAAGACAGCGTTAAATGGTTACATTGTTACGAGCGCTTGGCAAATCTTAGAAGACGGGACGGTTAGATTGATTACTTTGATACCAGGAGGAGACAAGATATGGAAATAAAAATGGGCGACATCATAAAGACGTTGATAGAAAAGAAAACCTATTGGGGTAAAATGGATTTCATTGTCCCTAAAGGATCGAATGGTGTTGTTTGCGAAGTATATGAGGATGGGGAAATATTGATCGAAACAATTCAAGGCAGTGGTTTACCCTTTGCGCTTGTAGAGTACAAAAAGGCGAATATGAAAAGATTGTTGACTGATTGTCTAGATTCTATATTTTGCAATGCTTTGCTTTGAAATGATTGAAATTGCCATCTGAAGGAATCTGTTTGATTTTTCCGTGTTTAAAATACGGTTGAACTTCATGGGGTTCTCTTTCACTCTCAACCCATTTATCCTATTACTCTCGCCTTCTATTTAAAATTTTATGTAACGTAAATTCCATTTAGTAAAAAAACGTAAATACGAAAAAATACTAAATAGGATTACAAAGCAATGAAATTTAGAGGAGAAATATACTTTAATAAATTAAAATTCTCAAACGCACTTAAGCGATGAAATCGCATTCCAATTGATATAATAGTCATGTCACAATTCATTGAGGAACAAACTATTGTTTTTGAGGAACAAACTATTGTTTACGAGGTGAGGCATTATGACAACTATCGAACAAACTTTCATCCGTTTACAGAAATCCACTTTTAGATCTAGGTTTCATTTAACAGACAAAGACATAAAGTACATACAAGAAAAAGGGTTAGATGCAATTGAAAAGCATGCGTCTGATTTTGTTCGTACAAGGCTTGGGTCTGCAAACATACCAAATGATGGCAAACAAACGCCTATGCGCGGTCATCCAGTCTTTGTTGCTCAACACGCTTGTGCATGTTGTTGTCGTGGTTGCTTAAACAAATGGTATCGCATTCCAGTTGGACGTGAACTTACCGAAGATGAGCAAAGACGAATCGTAAAACTACTTATGGAGTGGATTAAGCGAGAGATCGAAATGGATGTTGCATCAAAGAGCGAATGTAAATAATTACTTTGATACCAAGATGAGACATGATATGGAAATAAAAATGGGTGATTATATTAAAACCTTAGTCGATAAAGATGCTTTATATGGATCAGAAATAATACATGTACCAGGTGGCTCTATTGGCTTAGTTTGCGAGGTTTTTGAAGGCGGTGTATTGATGATAGAAACGCCTGATTCCCTTCCTTTTGCTCTAGTACTTTATGAAAAAGGCGAATACATTAGAGCTGATGAAGAGATAATAAAATAACAATGTTTTGCGGCCGATAGAAAAATATAGGAATTTACGAATACACATATAATTTCTAATAAATAAGCGGGAAATGCAGGTGATTTTTTGTTTTTGCATAATTTAATCAAGAAACGATAAGAATATTATTTATGAATTAAAAAACTGAAGATTTGGCGAAACAATATCTTTTGGTAATTAAAAAGGCATTTGGTATAAACAAGTTTCAATCGCTCTTTTTCTTTAAAAATTTTGGCTTCATTTATCAAAGCCAAGATGCAAAGTATTCCTATTACGTTAAGAAATTTTGATTTATATAGCCTTATTTGGCGTTCCTTACTTTCGGAGGTAGATAAAGAAGGAACGCCGTTATAAGGCTATTCGTTTTTGCCGTATTTTCTTCTTTCCGCTTCTCTTGCTTCTTCAGCTTCCGCCTTTCTTATGGCAATTATTTTTGTGTATTCTAGATCGTCGTTAGGTATGTTAAATTCATTGATGCAGCTTGCAAAATCTACACTTGCATCAAGCCATTTAGCTTCTGTGCCCCAACGAAGCGTTCTCATTGGCCCTCTAGATAAGGTTTCTCCATTAACAACGTTTTTGACCGCGTCTATCTTGTTTTCGCAGGCTTTTATTTGCTTTCTATAATCTTCCCCGTATATTGCTTGTATCATTTCGTAATATTTGATTAACGATGTCAATTGAGCGATGTAGAACTCCTTCATTTCTTTTAAATGTCTAGCAGGGGAACATACGTTGATGTATTGTCCTTCTTCTGAATTGTCTTCTTTGGTTTCTGATACTTTTTTATTTTCTTTGATTTCCATGATTTTTTCTCCTTTGTGTTAAATCCATTGTGAGAAAACTAAAGCTAATATGCGAATTGAACTTTTTCGAATATCCAAGCTTTAAACCTTTTACTAGTATCAGGCCTTCCGATTTGTTCCGATCGGTTCTCTTGTGGACGGCATAATTTAACGAGATGAAAAATGGTTTTTCAAGCACTAATTTTCTTTTAAAAAATAAGACTTTATAAAGTCTTCTGCCGTAAAAAAGACAGGCGCACACGTATATGCGTAAATGCCGATGAACCCTAGCGTTTTCCATATATATACGCGGGCGGCGCTCACGCTCACGCGCGTATATACGCACGGGAGATTTGATTGCCTCGTAAGAAAATAATATTTCAAGAAGAAAATCGTTTGTTTGAACATACTTAAAGAACAAGTTTTTTCATCTGATAAAGGCTTTTATTAGGTATTTACAAGCGTTTCTTTAAAAACGATTTATTGTTTGCTTTATAGGTTGACCAATTCGGTAAAATGCATTTAAAAATCGCTTCTAAATATTTGCAAAAAAGATGTAGTTACAAAAACTAGATAGTGCTATATTTACTTTTGTTAAATAACCAAAAAATGGAAAACTTTTTTAAAGATAAATACGATGTAATAATTATTGGCTCGGCTTTAGCTGGCATGGCTTGCGCTTTGCGTTTAAAGAAACTTGGCGTCGATAATATTTTAATTCTTGAGCAACACAATCTTCCTGGTGGGGTTGCAACCTCATATGTTCGTAATGGAGTTGAATATGAAGCCTCATTACATGAAATGATGTCTATTGGCGAAGATAGGCAACTTAGCGCTGGAAGCTTTTTCAAAGAATTTGGTATTGATATCGATTGGCTTCGTGTTCCTGAAGCATATCGTTATATTGATCTAGACACAGATGTTGTAGTTCATGCTGGAACAAAAGGAGACTTTGAAGTTCCCGCAAGGGATATTGCAAAGGCATGCGAAGATAAGGATGGAAGTGTATATAAACGGGTCCTGAAATTTCTTCAAATGTGTTATAGAGTTCATGAAGCCTCACAATACGTCACTCTCCATAAATGCAGCAAACTAAAAATGGTTTTTAAATTTCCTGACTTGGTTAAAACTGCTGGATATTCAACAAAGGAAGTTATGGATGCTTATCACCTTCCTTTAAAAGCGCAAAACATTTTATCCGCATACTGGATTTATGTTGGTAACAAAATAGATGACCTTCCTTTCAATGTTTTTGGCTATTTGCTTGCAGATTATCTTGGTTTTGGTTCCTACATTCCTAAAGAAACCTCTCATGAAATGTCGTTAAAGATGGCGGAGAAGTGCACAGAATTAGGCATACAAATTGAATTCGAACAAAAGGTTGATAAGATTCTTGTTCATAATAAAAAAGCCTATGGTGTAAGAACAAAATCTGGCTACGAAATTAAGGCTGATGCAGTTGTTTGTGGTGCTTATCCAAACGTTGCTTACTCTAAGATGATAGAGCCTGAAAGCGAAGTACCTAACCTAGCAAGAAAATATGTAAATTCTAGAGAAGCATCTCTTACTTGTTTTTCTTTGGGATTACTACTTGATACAACGCCAGATAAACTAAACCTCAATTGTTATTCCGTTTTCTATGCAAGAAACGGTTTGGATTTTGACAAGGTATGGGAAAATCATAAAGATATCGATTGTTATGACTATCTTACAAGCGTGTGCCTTAATTATGCCAATCCAGAAGCTGTTCCTGTGGGAAAAACGATCTATACAATAGTTGCTTTGCCTCGTCCTGAAGCATGGAAAGACATAACTAAAGACAACTATGAGGAAACTAAGAATAGAATAGCCAAAAATATCATAGAGATTGAATCTAAACGCCTTGGTGTTACCTTAATGGATCATATCGAGAATTGTGTCATTGAGACACCAGTTTCTATTTCCCATTACGTTGGCGCATATCAGGGCAGCATCTATGGCTATAAACATTCTATGCATGATTCTGTCGTTGCAAGAATATTCATGGAAAAAGCGGAAAATTATATTACAGGTTTATTTTTCACTGGAGCTCATCAGTTAATGGGAGATGGAATGTCTCCTTGCATTGGAAATGGCCAACATACTGCAAATATAGTTTCTCAATATTTGAAAAAGGGGAGGAAAAAGAAATGAAAATAAAATCATTCTTCCAAGACCTTAAAGGAGCCTTCATAGTAAAGGGCAAACGTGAGAAAAAAATCCAAGAAACCCCTGCAAAAGTCTATTATTCTGATCCTATTTCTAAAACGGCAAAAGAACTTCATCCAGGTAAAATTGAATTGAAGTTAATTGATAAAAAGGATGTTATTGGTGGAGGAAAAACTTTACGTTTTATTTCTACAAGTAATAACCTTTCATTGTTTCAAGCAGGACAATATTTAACGTTACAAACAAATATTGGGTCTTCAATTGTAACTAGACCATATTCGATATCTTCTGCGCCATATGAAACCGAAGGAAATAATCCTTTTATCGAAGTAAGCGTTAAGAGACTTCCTAAAGATGGTTTCTTTTCATCTTATCTTTTGGATGAAGCTAAAATTGGCGATACCTTTATTTCAGAAATTGGATTAGGGGATTTTTATTTTAATTCTCTTTTGGATTCTAAAAATGTTGTTGCCTTAGCTGGCGGAAGTGGAATTACTCCATTTTTATCCATGGCCAGAGAGATAAGAGAAGGAAGATTAGACATTAATCTAACTATCATTCACGGCTCGGCATTACTTAACGAGATATTCTTAAAGGAAGAGTTAGAAAACTGCCTTTGTGACAAAGTGAAAATAGTTGATGTTATTTCTAATGATCCATCTTATGTTGGAGAAAAAGGATTCATCGATAGAAACATCATTAAGAAATATTCTCAAGTTGATTCGACTTATTTTGTTTGTGGTCCTCAGAAGATGCAGGACTTCATTCGTAACGAACTTAAAGAATTAAATATACCAAGCAAGAGAGCTCATTTTGATTTTTATGGATCAATAAACGATTTATCTATCTTACCTGATTATCCGAAAGATTTAGAAGGAAAGACTTTCTCTTTAAAAGTCGTTCGTGGATTGGAAGTAAAAACAATTAAAGCAAATGCAAACGAGTCTATTGCTGTTGCATTAGAAAGAGCTGGTATTAAGATTCATACCGGATGCCGTAGTGGTGTTTGTGGCTTTTGCAGAGTTAAAGTTCTCTCTGGTGATTTCTATATCCCCAAAAAGAACGATATGCGTAGAGCAACAGATAAAGAGTTTAATTACGTCTACGCTTGTTCTACCTATCCCTTAAGTGATATGTCTATCAAAGTCGACATTGCTTAGTTAAAGAATATTTTTATTGTTGTCCCGTAGCCTAAACGGGATGTTAATTTTATTTTCCAATTGTATTTTAGAACGGCATGTTTAACGATTGCTAAACCCAAACCTGTTCCACCGTTTTGCCTGCTATGTGATTTATCAACACGGTAGAAACGTTCAAAGACTCTTTCTTGATCTTTCTCTGGTATGCCTATTCCTGTATCGGAAATTTCTGCAAAATCTTTATTTAAAACAATGCGAATTTTTCCATTAGGAACATTATAAAGAATGGCGTTTTCCAAGAGATTTTTGAAAATTCGCTCCGCATCTTTCTCTTCAATTTTGAGTTTAACGTCACCTGTTAAAGAGACGCTAACTTTTCTTTCTTTCGCCATAAGAGAAAGCCTCTTTATTATTTCTTTGATTATTGGTGCGACCTCAATTTCTTTTGCATCAGTCACCCTTTCTTCTTCGAGCGAAGAAATAGATAACATGTCTTGAATTACTGATAACATTCTCGTAGATGATTCTTTAATCTTTGCAGTGTATTCTTTGATTTTTGGATTGTCTGAACTTATTTCGATTAGTTCATTAAAACCTCTTATTGATGTGAGCGGTGTTTTTAATTCGTGAGATGCGGCATCAACAAATTCTTTTCTTTGTTTCTCCATCTCCATTTGAACGGTGATGTCGTTTAAGACATAAAGGGTATAATCTTTTGCTTCCTTGGAAGAAACAAAATATATCTTTCCATCATATCCTTTTTGGAACATTTCTTGATCTTTTAAGACTATGTTTCTAGGAAATATATTTCCAATGAGGCCTAAAAGATTCTTAGCTGCATCATTGGCAAAAACAATCTCGTTGTCTTTTCCTATTGCAACGATTGGATTTGGAAGATTAGAAAGAAGAAGAGACATCTTTTCCTCTTCTTTTTTCAATTTGTTCATTGTATCGGATAAATCTTTAGAAATGTCATCGATATCTTTTAACATATTTCCAAGCTCATCATGCTCAGTAAAAAGTATTGGCGATAATTGTTCACCTTTCTTGATTTTAGAAAGATTGGTTTCCATCTCTTTTAATGGTTTCAAAGAACGTGAACTTATTGTAAAAATACCTGCTATAGAGAGACTTAGTGAAGCGGTTGCCGCCAATATCATCCAAGGGATGTATGATGAAAGAAATGAATTCAAAGAAGACATCTTTGTGGCAACTCTTATTACATATATCGTTGATGAGATTTCTTTTGTCTCGGCGTAGTAAATGTATTTGATACCTATGCTTTCACTGGATCTAATAACCGCTTTAGGTTCGCCATTTAGAGCGGCGATAACCTCTTCTCTGTTTTTATGTGAAGTAAGCTTGCTTGTATCTTCTTCTGAATCCCAAAGAACGTCTCCGTTACTGAGGATAATTGTCTCACGAATGTTTTCGTCTTTGACAACTAGAGATGAAGTGTCTCCATTAAAGGCTTCTTTGTAGGCATGAGTTAGGGAGATGGTATTAGAAGTTGCTTCACTAATGAGGGTATTTTTGGCAAGGAAAATCCCCAAAGCCAACATAAAAGAAACGCTAAGGATAATGATTAGAGAATTCCAAAAAGCGAGTTTCTTTTTCATCGCATTATATAGCCTATACCTCTAACGGTCTCAATTGAGATTGTAGAAGGAACGATTTTCTTTCTGATTCTTGAAATGAACATATCGATAGTTCTTGTTTCTATCGCACAATCTATTCCCCAAACCTTAGAGAGAAGTTCTTCTTTAGAAATGGCTTTATCAACATTCTCGATCAAATAGGCAAGAAGATCGTATTCCTTAACAGATAAGCGCAAAGGAGAATTGCTAAGAGTTATTTCGTGACGCCCTTTGTTAAGAGTTAATTCTTTGTATGAAACAACATCATCCTTATTAGCTTTACGAATGTTTGCTTTGATTCTTGCAAGTAATTCCATCACGCCAAAAGGCTTAGAAATATAATCTGCAGCACCGGCATTTAATCCTTTTACCTTATCTGTCTCTTTATCTTTTGCCGAGACCATAATGACAGGGATAGAAGAATATTTGCTATGAATTATTTCATTAATGATTTCAAGCCCGTCAGCACCAGGCAACATAACATCTAACAAAATCAGAACTGGTTGAGTTTTCTTTAACTCTTCCCAAAATGAAGTTGCATCAGGAAACGTCTTACAAGAGTAGCCACCCATAGGGAGCGCTTCTTCATAAAGCGATCTGATGTTTTCTTCGTCGTCAACGCAATAAATCAATTGTTCTTCCATATTAAGATACCAAATGAGTTCCTGTAGAAGAATAGTCTACCCATTCTCCAACGTTAACTGCATGATCGCCAATTCTTTCTAAGTATTTAGCAATCATCATAAATATTATAGACTGTTCGGCTTTTTTCTCATCATCTTTAATGATATTGAGAAGTTCTTTTTTGATATTACGATAATAATCATCTACACGATCATCATCTTTTTCTAGGGAACGCGCTTCTTCAACGTTGCCACTAATAAAGGAATTTACGGCCTTTTTTACCATGCTTGAAACGCAATTTCCCATGAGTGGCAAATCTACTAACGCCTTGATATATGGTTCATTAGGGAAGGCAACAACTTCCTCAGCAATATCAACGGAATAATCACCAATACGTTCAAGGTCGGTGATCATTTTTAGAGCGCTTCCAACTTTTCTAAAATCACTAGCAACAGGTTGATCTAGAAGAAGGATTCTAAAACACGCAGACTCAATGTCTTTCATTAAGACGTCGATATTCTTATCGTCGTGAATTACTTCTAAGGCAACGTCCGTATCTTTCTTCACTAAAGCGCTAAGCGCCATTTCAACGGATTTGGCTGCAAGCTCGCCCATCTCGGCAAGCTTTTGCAAAACCACATCTATTTCTTTTTCGAATCTTGTTTCCATTTCTATCCAAACCTCCCTGTAATGTAATTTTCGGTTTTCTTATTGATAGGTGAAGAGAAGAGATCTTCTGTTTTTTGTGTTTCAATCAATTCTCCTAGTAAAAAGAATGAAGTGAAATCTGCAACTCTTGATGCTTGTTGCATATTATGGGTAACGATAACGATGGTGACGTCTTTCTTTAACTCGCACATGAGCTCTTCGATTTTTGCTGTTGAGATTGGGTCAAGAGCACTTGTGGGTTCATCCATAAGAAGAACCTCTGGGTTAGCAGAAAGAGCTCTGGCAATGCAAAGACGTTGTTGTTGGCCACCAGATAAAGATAAAGCCGAATGTTTTAGATTTCCTTTGACCTCTTCGTATAAAGAAGCCTTCTTTAAACTCTCGACAACAATCTCATCGAGTTTTTCTTTGCTTCTTATGCCAAATGTTCTTGGTGCGTAGGCGATATTGTCATAAATAGACATTGGAAATGGATTTGGCTTTTGGAAAACCATTCCAACCTTCTTTCTTAAAAGATTTATATCAATGCCTTTTTTGTAGATATCTTCATCGTGAAAACAGACATTTCCTGTGATCTTACAATCAGGAATTAAATCATTCATGCGATTTAATGAGCGAAGGAAGGTGCTCTTACCACATCCAGATGGGCCAATTAAAGCGTGAATGCTGCCTTTGCTTATCGAAAGATCGATGCCTTTTAAGGCTTCTTTCTCTCCATAGAAAAGGTGAAGATTTTCGCTTCGAAGAATAATTTCGTTCTCCATTATTTGTTTCTCCTCCTTTGAAAAAAGTACGTTAGGCCATAGGCCAATAAATTTAGTAATAAAACTAGAATGAGCAATGTAAGTGATGCAGCGCTCGCCTCTCCGATATAACCAAACGAAGCAAAGTAATAGATATCGAGCGCTAAAGATGAACCTGCAGACATTGCGTTTTCTGGTATTAAGTTAACAACCATGCCAACTGTTAGTAATAAAACCGCAGACTCACTAACAACCCTGCCAATAGATAAGATTACTGAGGTTAATATACCAGGTAGGGCAGAAGGCAAAACAACATGAAATATTGTTCTTATCTTGCTAGCACCAAGTGCCAAAGATGCCTCTCTTAAGGAGTTTGGAACTTCTTTTAAAGCTTCTTCAACATTCTTAACGATTAATGGGAGAATCATAATTGCTAGAGTAATTCCTCCTCCCATTAAGGTGTATCCCCAACCTAAAGAAACAACGAATACAAGATATCCAAATAAGCCATAAACAATGGAAGGAATTGATGCAAGAGTCTCAATGGCAATTCTAATTATCTTAGTAACAATATTTGAATTTGATGTATATTCGACTAAGTAAATTGATGTCGCAATACCTAGTGGCATTCCAAGTAATAAAGAGATTGCAATTAAATGCAATGTTCCTATCGTTGCAGGTAAAAGAGAGGGGTTTTCCCCATAATTTCCAAATAAAAATTGCCAAGAAAGATTTCCAACTCCTCTAACGAATATGAAAATAATGATAGCAAAGAGTGCTATTAAGCTTAGCAAAAGAGAAAACAAAGAAACATATTTCAATGATGCAAAATAACCTTTGTTTCTTGACCATGCTTTTTGGCTAATCATCATTTTTTACCTCCGTTTTCTAGAATCGAGAAGACAACGTTAAGTAATAAAGAGAAGATAAACAAAACTACGCCTGAGCAAAATAGAGCACTTAAGGCATCAGGAATTGCATTTAACTCCATTGCGCCCATAGCAATGTTTGCAGTTAACGTTCTTACTGGCTGAGTTAAGGATGTTGGTAATTGAGTCGAACCACCAATAACCATAATAACCGCCATCGTTTCTCCTAAAGCTCTTCCTGTAGATAAAACGCTTGCAGCTAAAATTCCTCTTTTTGCCGCAGGAACCATTATTTTAAAGACGGCTTGTGGTTTGCTCGATCCTAATGAAAGAGCGCCTTCATAATAAGCGTGATCAACCGAATTAAGTGCATCCAAAGAAACACCAACCATTGTTGGGAGGATCATTATCGAAAGGATTATCGACGCAGCTAATATTCCATATCCAACGCCATTTGGTGAAAGATAATCACGAATAAACGGAACGATAAGCACCATTCCGAATAGACCGTAAATAACCGAAGGGATACCTGCTAGAAGATCGATTAAAGATCTAATTGGCCTAACTAGTTTTTGTGGAACGAAAGCAAACAAGCTTATTGCAACAAATAAGCCAAATAAGCAACCAACCACAGATGAAAGAATGGTGACGTAAAAGGTTGCAACAATCATTGGCCAAACACCAAATGAAGGTGGTTCGCCAAGAGGAGACCATTTCATTCCAAATAAGAAGTTTCCAACACCATATCTAAATAAGAATGGCGAGCCATAAGCAAAAAGGAAACCAATAATTGTTGCAAGCAGTCCTAACGACAAAAAGGCGGCTAGGAAAAACGTCCATTTAGCGCCGCCATCTTTTATTCTTTCTATTTTTAAATTGTTTGTTCCAACCATTATTTAATCAATGCCGACCATGTTGTGATTGGAGTTTCAGCTTTTGGATTGTAGATTGTTGCAACGTCTGTTTTGCTGATACTTTCAACTGGGTTTTTAAGATTAACAATAAGAGCAATTCCATCTTTACAGACTGTGTAAGGGGTGCAGCTTGCAGCCTTGCTTGAGTTGAATTCTTCAGAAATCATTCCGAAGGCGGAAACATCTTTTTCGGCATTGCTGTATCCTGTGCCAGAACCGCCACCAGAAACTTCGACTTTGACTTCTGGATGATATTCCATATATTTAGCAGCAAGTTTGATCATCAATGGTTGTAAGGAAGTGGATCCAGAGATTGCAATCTTGCCATCTTTGAAACTATCTCCTTTTGCATAGGTAGTGGTGCTATCATGGATTGCAACATAGCCATTTGCAGAAGCCATGCTTTCTGCTTCTTTAGAACCAAGGAAGTTTAAATAATCGGTATATAAAGCAGATCCTTCAACTGTTGCTTTCTTATAGATGACGTTTAATGGTCTTGATAAAGCGTATGTTCCATCTTTGATTGTAGCGGTTGTTGGGGCAATACCATCAAGCTTAACCGTTTTAACAGTATCGTTAACATAGCCTAAGGAATCATAAGCGATTGCATATGGGTTTCCTGAGACTTCTTGAAGAACTGCAGAAGTGCTTGTTGCAGTTATTGCACCGCTCGGGTCATCTGCACCTTTAAGCCCTAATATTTCAAGGAAGGCTCCTTTTGTACCACTGCCAGTTTCTCTAACGACAACGGCAATGTTCTTAGATGAATCGAATTCTTTTCCTCCACATGAGGCTAATACGCCAAGAGTGGCAACACCTAAGAGTAAGTAATTTCTTTTTTTCATGTTTTTCTCTTTTCTTTCTTTGTACGGTTAAAGTTTGTCCTAAAGAGAAAAAAGTAACTATCAAGGAAGAGAAAAAGAAATGTAACAGAAATGTAAAAATCGGATTTTAAGCGGTAAAAACGGCTTGTTTTTACGATTTAGTTACAGTTTTTAAATGTTTATATGCATCTTCTATCAAAAGATTTGTATCAATTTTAATATCTTCGCCTTGCGTGGAAATATGGAAAAGAAACTCAATATTTCCTTCTTTGTTACCAAGAATTGGGGAATATGATGAGCCTAGAATGTTGAGATTATTTTTCTTTATGTAATATATGAATGAAGACAATGCTTCGTTAAGATATTCTTTCTTTTTAACGACGCCATTGTTATTTAATTTAGCTGGTCCCACTTCAAATTGAGGCTTGAATAAACATATAAGATTAAAATCTTCTTTGAAATTGATTAAGGTATCGATAATCGCTCGAATTGAAATGAAAGAAACGTCACAAACGTAATAGTCTATCTTTTCATTAAAATAAGAAGGCGTAACTACTTTGAAGTTTGTGTTTTCCATCACGACAACTTTAGGGTTATCTCTTAACGTCTCGTGTAGCTGAGATGTTCCGACATCAATTGCGTATACTTTCTTCGCACCATTTTTAAGTGAACAGTCTGTAAAGCCTCCAGTTGAAGAACCTATATCGCATATCACTTTGTCTTTAAAGTCGATGTTAAAAACATCTAATGCCTTGGCTAATTTATGTCCTCCACGCGAAACAAACTCGAGGACATTATTTTCGAGTATCTCTATATTATCTTTATCATCAATTTCATAGCCATTCTTTGTGACTATTTTATTGTTGATTTTAATTTTGCCGCTTTTGATTAACTGAGAGGCCTTGCTACGAGTTTCCGCGTAACCCCTTGCCACCAAGAAAAGATCTAGACGCATTATTGCTTAGGGGTTTCTGTATTTTCTTCTTTTGCGGCTTCTAAAAGAGCGGATTTATTACCAAGTCCAACCGTTTCATCAACAGGTAAGGAGAAGGCAATTGCTTGAGCAGGAGAATTTAGGCCTGCCTTTTTGTATATTGCATGGAGAATTCTGTCACGAATGTCTTCTGCGACCAAAATTAGAACGATTTCTTTTTCTGGGTGAATGGAAATGCCAAAAGCAGCTTCAGCTTCTTGTCTTGCTGTGCCGCGAGCATTAATTTTTGTTCCGCCTCTAGCTCCTTCTTGACGGGCTGCATCCATTACTGAATCAGAGAATCCAGAGTTTACGATGCAGACGATTAATTCAAATTTGTCACTCATTTCCTTTGCCCTCCATATTGGCTAAGAATTGATAAGACGTTTTTCCGATCATACTTGAGAATGGAATCGTGAAAGCAATGCCTTGACCATTTCTTAATTTAAAATATTTATCTTCATACGCGTTCATAATTGGTTTGACGTATTCTTCTTTGACTACGCTTATGATAACTGCTTTATCGGTGTTGCTATGGATAGCAACTGCGAGGTCTTTTGGAAGAGTACCCGTTCCGAAAAGCACCATTTGCATATTTACTTCATATCCTTCGAGAATATCGAGATAGAATTCTGCTTTGTTTCTAGGAACGATTGTGAATAGTGCTTTAAGTTTTTTAGGCGCTGCAAGAGGAGCGGATTTAACCTCTTTAACGCTTTCTTTTATGACGTTTGTTGGAAGCTTTTCTTTGAGCTCTGCGCGTTTTTCTTTTAATTCTTCGCGCTTCTCCTTGATATCTTCAATGGTTTTCTCTTTTATTTCTTCACGTCTTTGTTTGATGACTTTTATTTTTTTGCCTTCGTTCATAAAAGATATCCTCT
This sequence comes from Alistipes communis, assembly GCA_963655775.1. Lineage (GTDB taxonomy): Bacteria > Bacillota_I > Bacilli_A > RFN20 > CAG-826 > UBA4951. The sequence continues at coordinate 38,298 of CAVKFY010000041.1, read as the reverse complement.
ATTTGAAAATGATAATTTCTTCATCATCCGCACTAAGAACACGTTTAGCTCTAGAACGTTCACGAAGTTTATTTTGAATAACAGCTTTGAAGCCTAATGCTTGAATAGCGATAAGTGGAGTCATAGCAACCATAGCGACTACGCCAAAACCATCTTGGAGAATGGCTGCTTTTGCCGCTTCTGTTGTGGCATCTCCTCCAGCCATCATAACACATGCGCCAATAGCCATAGGTAAGATAAAAGATGAAGTAAGTGGACCCGAAGCAACACCGCCTGAGTCGAAAGCAATTGATGTATAGACTTTTGGAACAAAGAAAGACAACATCAATGAAAGCAAATACCCAGGAACAAGATAATAGAGAATTGAGAAATTGAAAACAATACGAACCATTGATAAACCAATGGAAACGCCAACACCAATACATAAGGCAAGTAACATCGATCTCTTTGAGACACCACCCATTGTGACTTCTTCGACTTGCTTAGTTAAAACGTGGATTGCAGGTTCGGCTAAAACAACAATGAAGCCTAAGATGAATCCAAGAGCAATTAACCATGGTGCGCCAGCTTTGGCTAAACATTTTCCGATCGAATAGCCAACAGGCATAAATCCAACTGTTGCAGCTGTAAGGAAAACGACTAAACCAACTAATGTGAAAATTAAACCAGCAAAGATGTGAAGAAGTTGTTTGAATGGAAGTCTGATAAAGATTAACTCGATGATAAGGAAGCAAACAGTGATTAACCCTAAAGCAAGTGCGACTTCTTTAAGGCTTCCGTACATTGTTTGTCCGACATATGCCCAAATGTTTTCTGGAACAGTATAGCTTGATGGTAACTCATAGTTCATATTGCCAGTGATTGTCATGCTTAAAACAAGAACGACAAGGATAGGTCCAATTGAGCATAATGCGACAAGTCCGAAGGAGTTTTCCTTTGCTTGACGTCCGCCAATTGTTTGAGCGACTCCGAGTCCTAAGGCCATAATGAACGGAACTGTGATTGGGCCAGTCGTAACACCGCCAGAATCGAATGCAAGACCTAAGAATTTGGTTCCTTCTGGGCTAAGCATCGCTAAACAAGCGAGTGCAAAAAGAAGCATATAAAGGAACATCAAAATGTAAGATAGGTCGATTTTGAAGAGGATTTTTAAAATTGCGACTGCCAAGAAGAGACCAACACCGACACCGACTAAGACAATTAAAAGCGTTCCGTTTATAACGCCCTTAACTTGGTTTGCTAAGACTGAAAGGTCTGGTTCAGCGATTGTGATAAGCACGCCCATTAAGAAGATGATAAAAAGTGCTAATTTAATTTTCTTTGATCTGATAAGAGATGAGCCGATTTGTTCGCCCATTGGCGACATTGCCATTTCTGCACCAACGTTAAAGAGAGCAATACCAATAATCAGGAATATTGCCGAGGCACTAAAAATGAGTATTTCCTTCGTAGAAAGATCAAGAAGAGGGGTGAAAAATAGAATCAAGACTATCGCTGTTACCGGAAGAACGGAGAAGCATGATTCTTTAAGTTTATCGAGCAAATTTTTTATCATGAAGTCATTATACAAAAAACTACGCTTTAATTAATTAAAAAGTTAAAAAATTACAAATGTTTTCATAAGATAGTGAATTGTCAATTAATGCTAAAAATCTGTTTGTTTAATTAAGGCGTTTAAAAAAATAAGTCGTTACTTGTAAGCGCTTTCTATTTATAATAAAGATGTTTTCAGTACATAGGGAGGCTCATTATGGGCAAATTGTTCCAAAAAATGGTGGATAACGGCACTTATGAAGGTGACAGAGTTCCTAAACTTACGAGGATTCTTTTTCCATGGTCTGGTATCTTTCGTGATGCATGTTATCAATTGGTAGGCACATTCCTTACACAATACGCACTTGCTTCTGGCGTTTTGGATACAGGGGATGCATTTAAAGCGCAGTATGGCGTTATCACCATTGCTTTGATGATCGCCCTTATTTGGGATGGAATTAACGATCCGATTATGGGTTTCATTATCGAGAAGTTCAGATTCAAACTTGGTAAATTCCGTCCTTGGATTGAAATTGGCGCGATTGGTAACGCAATCACTGTAATGCTGATGTTTGTAATTCCTTCGTTAGGCCTAGTTCATGGTTGGGGATTTGTTGCCTTCATGATAGTGATGTATTTCTTATGGGATTTAATGTTCACAATGAACGATATTGGCTATTGGTCGATGTTACCTTCCTTAACGAATGATGCAAAAATCAGAGGCAAAATCTCTACTTCGATGACGATTGCCGCTTCGATTGGCACGTTTATTTCTTTCGCTCTTTTAACTCTAGGCCCAGGAAATTTAGGCACATACAAAGAGGTCTTCCTTTGGTCTTCTATCGGACTTGCTTCGGTATTCTTAATAACACAAACATTAGTTTTCTTCCTTTGCAAAGAAAAGAAGAGAGACCCAAAACAAGAAGAAATTTCGGAACAATCACATCTACTTGATTTATTCAAGGTTGTCATTAAGAACAAAGAACTTAGAGCAGCGGCAATTGCAATGTTCCTTTGCTATGCTGCTGAAGGTTTACTTACTGGCGTAGGAACGAATTACTATTATTTCGTTTATGGTTATCCTAGTGGAGCAAATATAGCCACGGCAATTTCCGTTTTCTATATTGTTGGAACAATTGCCGCACAGGCATTTTATCCAATCATTTCGAAGAAACTCAGTAAAAAACATATTCTTTTGTTCTCCGTTGTTTTGATTGCCATCTTCTATCTCGCTTTCTTCTTCCTTGGCTTCCCAATGAGTGGACGTTATCCAGTTTTAAATTCATCTAATATATTCGGATGGCAAAATATTATTCTCTACATATTCGCCTTCATATTCTTTGCTGCATCAGGCTTATTCTACCTTGCTTTGATTGTCATGTTCCAAGATGCGATTGATTACAACGAATATAAGTTTGGTGAAAGAAAAGAATCTATTTGTTTTGCTTGGCGCCCATTAGACGTCAAACTTGGTTCTGGCTTGAATCTAGGTATTAGATATTTTGCTTATTTTGCTGGCGGATTCTATGGAGTATTCC
>CAVKFY010000041.1:0-35217 GCA_963655775.1 Alistipes communis | reverse complement strand
GCTGAAGCAACTATTAATTCCAATCCTGAAGGTGCAACTCAAGCCGTTAGAGATCAAGTCAATAGTGACATCAATTCTCAAATCGACGGGCTTTTTGCCGCTGGAAAAGCGAATTTGCTAATTTTTGGAATCATCATTATTGGTTTAACGATTGCCATGTTCCTTGGCTCATATTTGATAATGCAATTTGGCTATCATATTACTGAAGAAGAGGAAAAGATGATGGTTGAAGAACTTGCAAAACGTAACGAGAAAAACATCCAAGCAGAAGATAAAGTTCAACAAGTAACCGCTTAACTTAAATTCCTCCTAGGGCTAGGGCATTCCTAGCCTTTTCTTTTTAGAAAGAATGTCGTTAAATATTTGAGTATGAAAACCTTGATGAACATTCTTCCTACATCTTCACAAACTTACCGTTTCGATTGGATATCATTGGTATTCTTCGTAATCGTTTTGTTTGCTTTTATCCGCGGAATTCGTAAGGGGTTCGTTTATACCTTAATTAAACTTTTTGGTTTAATCATCGTTTTCTTCTTGGCTTATTTGTTGGCTAAGCCGATTGGAACTTGGATTTATTCTTTAAATGGTTGGGGAGATACAGTACAAAATAACTTCTTGTCTTTCTTAATGGAAAAAGGCGCGAACAATCCAGTTGGATCTGGAGATAGTGCACTTGAACTTGCTGTACAAATAAGATTTGGTTCAACAAATGCCATGAAATGGATTGTTACCAGAGATGATTTAAACACCGTTCTTCCAGGAAGTGGTTTGACAGTATTAGAAACTGCGCTTAATTCTGCTGGCATTCCTTCTTTCTTAAAAGGATTTGTTGGCAATTTTGTTATCAATGCTCTTCCCGAAAGCGGAGCAAGCCAATGTTTGGGATATTATTTATCATATTCCTTAGCGTCTTTAACCTTTGTTGCCATAGGTTTTGTTGCGGTATTTGTTGTTGGCTTGATTGTCTTATTGATTGCAAGAATCGTAGGAAAAGCGATCAACAAATGGAAAGTCATTGGACCAGTAAATAGATTGCTAGGTGGATTGTTAGGTCTAGTTATCGGCTTTATCGATGTGTCCTTGCTTTCTGCTTTATTGGTTTCTTTAAGCAGCTATACACCAATTTATAATTGGCTTGATCAAATGATGTATTTATCCGATGATTCGATTTATACCATCGGAAAAATGTTTTATAACAACAATTTCTTGGAAGTCTTAATGGGTTATTACAATAGTATTGTTTCTTCTATTGTTAAATAATATTATTGCTTATATTTAATGAGTTCTTTTTCAATTGCTTTCTTTGCTGCAGATTCGTTTAAATGATCGCTTAATTGGCCAAGGAAGAAACGATATTTTCCTGGTTTCATTGAAGAAATATAGGCAATTCCGTATGTATTTGGACCAGAGTGAACTGCATTGGTAGAATTTGTTTTTGTTTCGATGACTCTCTCAAAACCTTTTGCTTTTAGTTCGTTAACTATGTCATCAACAGTAGAGTCTTTTTCTGAGGTGTATCCGACTAACGCTAAGGAATAATCGATATCATCATATCCTTCAAGAACAGTATCGACATATTTGGCACCAAGTTTTTGGATTTTACCAACAAGCTTTTTCGTAACAGAAAAACAGCCATCACGCATAGAAAGTATTGGATGGAATTTTAAAAGACCTGCGCCAAGAGCAGATGCTTTAGAAATTCTTCCTCCTTTTGCAAAGAAAGAAAGGTCATCAACGATTAGAGAAACGTTCGTGTTATGACGATATTGTTCAAGAACGTCGATGATTTCTTTCATGCTTTTGCCTTCTTCGGCCATTTCTTTTGCTTTGAGAGCTTGTAGCGCAATACCTAACGAAGCGGATTGCGAATCAAAAACGTGAATGTGCTCATTATCATCTTTTGCAATAGACGCATTTTGATAACCTGAAGATAGTTTTGAAGAAATGGAGAAATAAATTAAATCATCGCCATCTTTCATTTGCTCTTTGAAAAATTCTTCTGCTTCACCGACATTTACTGCGCTTGATCTGCAAATTTCTTTATGTGTTTTGTTGTATTCAAACATTTCCTCATTTGGAAATGTGCCGTCTTTCTTTGTTTCTCCACCAAACTCAATAGTAAACGGAACGCAATAGACACCTAATTTCTCTTGGAGGTCTTTCGATAGATCCATTGTAGAATCGCCAACAATCTTAATACTCATAGTTAAATTCCTTTTTCAACCTAGTTCATAATACTAGATATTATTTAAAATGAAAGAACTAAATAACAATTAAAGATTTTTTGCAATGAATGGAATTAGAATATTAGATATGAAAGAAAAAGAATTATTTGTACCATTCAAAGGCTATCAAACATATGTAAAAATCGTAAATCCAGAAGGAAAGAGAAATCCATTAGTTCTTCTACATGGCGGACCAGGTTCGACTCATAATTCGATGGAACTAATCTCACCTATAGCAGAAATGCAAGATCGACCATTTATCTATTATGATCAAATTGGCTGCGGTCTTTCTTCTAAACCGGATGATCATCCTGAGCTTTACAACAAAGATTTTTGGATTGAAGAACTAGAAAATCTTCTAACATATTTAGATATCCATTCTTTTCATCTTTTAGGACATTCTTGGGGAGGAATGTTGCTTCAATTGTTTATGTTACAAACAAAAAGAAAAGACGTTTTATCAATCACTCTTTCGTCAACTTTATCTAGTGCAAAATTATGGAGAGAAGAAACTCATCGTTTGATTAAGAAGATGAGTCAAGAAGATCAAGGTATCATTGCTAAGTCAGAAAGTAGTGGAGATTATCTTTCCCCTGAATTTTTATCTACGTTAGACAAATATATGAGAATGACCGTCTCCGATTTTTCTTCGGATGATTCTTCTCTTCCTGAATGCTTAAGAAGAAAGAAGATTAGAGGAGATGTAGCATATCTAACAGCATGGGGTCCAAGTGAATTTACTCCTTTAGGAAACTTGAGAGATTACGAAACAACGCCATTTTTAAAAAACATAGATGTACCTGCTTTCGTTTGCTATGGTTCTTTGGATGAATCTACTAAAAAACAAAACGAATTAATGTACGATTCTCTTGGCTCGAAGAAAAAGAAAATCCTCGCTTTTACACCAGCAAGACATATGACTTACTTTGAGAAAAACGAGGAATATCTTAAAGAAATAGGGGATTGGCTTCTTTCTAACGATTAATTGTTAGGAAACTTTTGCTTATAACGTTCGATTGCTTCTCTGATAACTTGCTTTGCGGTCTCTCTGTCTTTAAGGCCAGGGACACGGGTTTCCTTTCCTTCAAGAACTTTGTATGTTTCAAAGAAATAGGTGATTTCTTGAACGATATGTTCAGGAAGGTCTTTTATGTCATCAAAGTTTTTATAGAAAGGATCGTCTGGACAAACTGCTAAGATTTTTGCATCTGGTAAGCCTTGATCAACCATGTCGATCATGCCAATTGGTTTCCCTTTAACAAGGGTCATTGGGATGATTGGCTCAGAGGTGATTAACAAAACATCAAGAGGGTCATGATCCTCCGCATAGGTTTTAGGAATAAAACCATAGTTATGTGGATATTGTGTTGAAGTGTATAAAATTCTGTCTAATCTTAATAATCCGGTTTCTTTGTCTAATTCGTATTTGTTCTTGCTGCCTTTAGAAATTTCAATGTAGGCGATAAATTCATCTGGCGATACTCTCTTGTCGTCGATATCTTTCCATGGGTTCATATTTTCTTTCTCCTTACCCCCTAATTATACGTAGAGATTGATCATATTCCAAAGTTTCCTGTCGCAAGCGTTTGTCTTTCCTGCCAAGCAAATATAAATATTTGAATTTAAAGAGAGACCATTTGAAAGCGTTTTCTAAAATCATCAAATTATTTTTACCGATATACTGCAAAAATAAAAATATCGAAAACAAGCCAATTTTAAGTAACTTAAAAAATTCTAATGACCTCATTTTCATAATACTAAATGTATTTACAATTTTTCTTTAAATAAAGCAATTATCGAATTTTTATAAAGGATTCTTTCTGTGTTTTGTCATTTAAAAATGCAATGTAAAACTAAGTTTTGCAAAGTACTTGTCAAGAAAAAAACATAATTTTATACTTTTGGCGAAAAGGAGGAGCAATCATATGATGCTTCTAAATACTATTATCGCTCAAAACGATATGGGTAGTAATCTTGCAATCGCACTTAGTTCCTACAAACTCTGGGTCAATATTGCTAAGACTATTATCTTCATCCTTCTTGGTTTCTTTTTTACCAAGAAAAAACTTTTGCCAGACGCAACAGGCAAGATTTTAACGAAATTCGTTATGACAGTCTGCTTGCCATGTCTTGCATTCTGCTCTTTTATGTCAGACTTCACAGTGTCTGGCGGAATCGATGCCGTTGTTAACTTTGTTTTAGGCTTCGTTTTCTATGTTGGCTTTATCTTCTTAGCCCAACTCATCTTCATTTGGGTCAAAGACAAAAACAAGAGAACTGTTCTCTCTGTTTTATTTGCCTTTGGTTCCACGACATTCTTTGGATACCCACTCGTATCCGCAATCTATGGCAACACAGCCGGCAACAACTTCAACATCATGAACGTTGCCTATCGTGTATTCCTTTATTCTTATGCTTACCTTGCCATTGCTAATCTCGGCAACGACAACGTCGAAGGCGAAGCATCTTCCTTAGGCCATGAAGGTAACAAAAAAGTCGTCGACAAATCAGCCAAGACAATTCTTAAGAAAGTATTCCTTAACCCAATTGTCATTGCTACATTTGCTGGTTTACTTCTCTGGGTTTTACAAGCTATCCCAGGTGTTCAAATCGTTCCAAAGAACGTCTTTGGCGCTTACACTGCCGAAACAAAAGTCGCTTTCTGGAGACTTGATGCCACATTACCTTGGATCTATCAAGCTGCGAATACTCTTGGTGGATTATCCTCAACAATCATCTTATTCGCTATCGGCTGCACATTAGGTGGCACAAACATCAAAGATGCCGCAACCGACAAATATGCTTGGATTTGGACTGGACTCAAAGTTATCGTTGCTCCAGCAATCGTCTTAGTTGTCTTGGTTGTTATGCAATTAATCGGCAACTCCACAGGATTCTTAACAAACTCCAAAGCGGTTGGACACGAAACAATTTCTCAATTAATTTCTGTTAATACTCTTAGCTCTGTCATCATCACTTGGATGGTTCCACCAGCAACCGTTGCAGTCGGCTATTGCATTAACTTCGATAAAGAAAAAGAGATGGCATCCCATATTTCCTTAATTGGTACATTCGGATCGGTTATCGGAATCGTTATCTGGGTTATTATCATCACAGTCTTGATTTCATCCGGCATGTTCTATGATCCATCATGGGTTGTTGCCGCTTAATAAAAAGGGAGAAAAATAAATAATGGAAAAGAAAATGATTTGCTTTGGCTGCCGTGGCTATGAGCTTCCATATTTTGAACAATTAGGAAAGAAATATGGCTATGAATTAGTTACCAGACCAGAGTACCTCAACAATGATAACTATGAATTAGCTCTCGGATATGAAAATGTCATGGTCCGTGGCAATTGCGTCGTTGACAAAGAGCACCTTGCAAAACTCAAAGAAAAAGGTCTCAAGTATTACTTAACACGTACTGCAGGATTCAACCACGTTGATGTTGCAGCTTGCAAAGAACTTGGAATTGAAACCGCCTTTGTTCCTGGCTATTCACCAAATGCTATTTCCGAATTAGCACTCACTTTATCAATGATGCTTCTTCGTAACACTGCTTATGCAACCTCTCTTGCAAAAGACGGACATTTCAAAGTTACAGACCAAATGTTCTCCAAAGAAATCCGTGATTGTACAGTTGGTATCTTAGGATGTGGAAGAATTGGTAGAGTCACTGCCTCACTTTTCAAAGGCTTAGGTGCAAAAGTCATTGGCTATGATGTCTTTGTTTCACCAGCTTGCGAGGGCTTAATTGAGATGAAAGAAACTGCTCTTGATGTCATGAAAGAAGCAGACGTTGTTGTTTGCCATATGGCTTACATCAAAGGCAAGAACGATAAGTTCATCTCCAAAGAGCTCATCGATTCAATGAAGAAAGGTGCAATTATCGTTAACGTCGCTCGTGGCGAAGTTATGGATAATTTAGCCGCCTTAGAAGCTGTTAAAGAAGGAAAACTCGGTGGCTTAGGATTAGATGTTATCGACAACGAAAAGGTTCTCTTCAATAAGGATCACGATCCAAAGGCAATGCCAAATGAAGAAGATCAATTAATTGTTGATTTATATCCAAGAGTCTTAATCACTCCACACATTGGTTCTGCTACAGAACATGCCTTAATCGATATGATTGAAATTACTCTCCAAAACATGGAAGAATATCGCTTAACTGGCAAGTGCAAGAACTCCTTAATCAAATAAGATTCAAACACATAAAAAAACAGGCATCGAAAGGTGCCTGCTTTTTATGTTAGAGAAACTAGAACTTATATTTCATCTCTAATTGGAAAGCGTTGTTTACAAAATAATACGATTCTCCAACTAAGCCATATTTAATCGGTAAAGTGTCTCCTAGTTTTACTTCGTGAATGTATTTTATATCAATCATCTTCAAATCATGTTCTCTTAAGAAATCTATCGGTATCATGTTTTCGGCGATATCCAAATAAGAGGTGTTATTGATATGTCCATTTAAATCACAAAATGAATATTCCGCATGTATTTCACCGTCATTTGGTAAATCAAAAGGAATTTTGTTACTTAACGGAATATTAAATTCTCTACCATTAGACATATCAGGAATAACGATTCCATATTCGTTGGGATTAATCATCTTTCTTGTTTTTATGTCAATTAATGCCCAAATAGAGGTGGCCTTGATTATTAAATCGCCTTTATCATCTCTTATCTCACAAGTACGTGGGAAAAGTACATGCATGGTCTTGCTTGGATATGTCGAAACATAGATGGTTTCGTCATATTTAGGCATTCTCTTGATTTCTATATGTTGTTTTGCCACGACCCATAATAGTCCTTTATCTAACGTATATTGTCTTGGCATTCCTAATTCTTCGGTATGTTCAACGGAAATATCTTGAAAGATACGAAGTAAGGAAGATGGTCTAAGATACTGAAAAGGTGTAACTTGATCTGCAATAATTTTTATAGTTTTCGAAAAATCGGCCATAAAACTCAACTCTTTTTTGCTAATTCTTCTTCAACCGCATCGATTGCATCACCTAATGTAACTAGTTTGCTCCATTTACGTTCAGGCACGGAAATTCCAAAAGCAGATTCTACTTTCGTCATAACGTAAATGAATCGCATGGAATCTAAAGCAGCATCGGTATTGATCACGCTAGACTCATCTAATTCTTTATTTTCCCATTCATCAAGATTCTCTTTGAGGATGGTAACAATCTTTTCTTTAATTTCTTCACGTTTCATTTTTCTACCTCTTTATTGTCTTTAAGCGCCCAGCGTTTGATCTTTCCTGTTTGTGTTCTTTGTAGTGGAGAAGAAACATACCTTATTGTACTGATTCTTTGCCCTCTTGGCTTGCTTATGTTGAATTGCTTTATTTTATCTTCGATGTTTATTTGATGTTTATCGTCATAAACAAACAAGACGACCTTTTCATCAATTAAGCTTATCGCACAATCTAGATTTGCTAAGTATGGACGGAGTTCCTCCTCATATTGAGGACAGAAGATTTTAGTTCCATCTCCTAGAACAAGAATGTCTTTCTTTCTTCCTGTGATATGCAAGAGACCGTTCTCATCTATTATCCCTAAATCCCCAGTGTGAAGATATCCATCATATAAGACTTCTTTTGTGTTCTCTTCGTCTTGATAATATCCTTTCATCATACATGTAGGAGAGGAGATTAATATCTCTCCATCGTCTGCTATTTTAATTTCATCATCTGGGCATATTTGCATTGCAAAAGGATCGTCTCCAATTGATAAAGCAACCCCAGAACTAGTTTCTGTTAGACCATAGCCAAAACTAACTTGGATATTATTTTCTTTTATGAGATTTATTGTTGTTTGATTTATTGGACCTGCGCCAATGAGAATTAGTCTTAAGTCTTTGCTAAAGATTTTATTTATTGCCATAAATGTTGCAATTTGAGGAACTAGTGAAACGACACTTGCATGGAAATATTGTCCATCATCAAATATATGTCTAAGTCCTCTGCCCAATGCGACTTTTGCCCCAAACGATAAACCCCACAACAAAGAACAGACAAAGCCAAAAACATGGCTCAACGGAAGAATAGAAAGCAATGTATCACTTTCTTTTAATGGAAGACAACATCCTCCATTATAGGCAGAGTTACATAACGATTCTTGAGTTAGAACAACCGCTTTGTTATTTGCTGTAGTGCCAGAGGTAAAGAATAGAATATCTCCATTTGTTTTTTCTAGTTCGTTAGATTTGTTAATTTTCAAATTATCGACTAATTCTTTTCTACCGATTAAGCAATCGACATTTGTAGAATCAATCTGCTTCTGCAATAATGAAATATCATCAAGAGGATTCAGTAAAACAATCTGCCTTTTTGCATTGGCATAAGAAAATATCGCAAGTATTGTTTCAAAATTATTTTCAGCAAGAATACCAATTGAATTGCCCTCTTTTAGAGGGTAATTGTTTATCATCTCAATTATTTCTTTGTATGTTACTGAAACTATTTTTTCATTTTTTTCATAAAGAAAAGCAATGTTGTTTTTTGATTGATTTTCTAACATGTCTAGGAATGTTTTAAAACGTTTCATCATATGACAATTATATCTATTTTTTCATAGATTCAAATTCAAAAAGTATCGGTAAATCGCTAATAATATATTATATCACTAGAATTTTACCGATTTGAGTTTTACAATGTTTAAAATCCAAAAAACAAGGAGAATAAAATATGGATAAGAATACTCGCATAGCGATTATTGGCGGAGGCCCAGCCGGATTAGGCGCAGCAATGTATCTCGAGAAGAAGGGATATACAAACTACGTTGTTTATGAAAAAACGGACCATGTTGGTGGTAAGTGCCATTCACCTGTTCATAATGGAAAACGTTACGAAATGGGCGCGATTATGGGCGCTCCAACATATTATGCCATTAAAGATGTTGAAGATTTTGCCGGTGTAACTCATGAAGGACCAGCTCTTGTTCGTGGCTACAAATATCCTGATGGAAGAATCGATCATCGTTGGGATACTGCAGACGCAATGAAGAATCCTGCCAAATATTTCTTCCATCATCCAGTTTCAGCAATTCATTTAAAGAAATTGGCGAAGCAATTAAAGAAATTTGGAAAAATCCTTGAAACAGATTACAAGGGATACGATGTTTGCGGACACCTTGGTGTTGCAGAAGGAAGATACGAAGGATTTGCAGTTACTCCAGGACGTGAACCAGTAAAAGGAGTTAACCCAAAACTTAAAGATCTTTCTATGCCATTCAAAGATTTCTGTGAAAAAGTTGGATGCCCACTTGTTCAAGAAGTTTGGGTTCAACCATACACATCATTTGGTTATGGATATTTCGATGAAATTCCAGCCGCATATGTCTTGAAATATCTTGATTTCAAAACAATGATGGATTTCGTCTCTCTACACTTATTTACCTGGAAAGACGGAACTCAATCGATTTATGAGGCTCTCAATGCAAAATTAATGCATCCAGCCGTCTTAAAAGCAAATATCACCAAAGTTGTTCGTGGAGATAAAGTAACAATCACAGTTAATGGCAAGGATGAAGTCTTTGATAAGATGATAATCACAGCCCCTCTCCAAGTTGCAACCGAAAAGAACCCATTAGATAACCCAATTGCAAAATCACTCGATACATGGCTTGATGTTACCGATGAAGAAAGAGCACTCTTCTCCAAGATCGATTATGAACGTTATGACACAATGGCGTTATTGATCGAAAAAGGTAAATATCCAGATATCTCTCACTATATCGTCGATAACATGGCTCCGGAAAGAATGGGTCACTTGATGATTTACTATCATCGTTGGAAGAATGAACCAGATCAACCAATTACAACCTACGTCTTACGCCACCACAAAACACGTAACGGCGGAAAAGAACTTGATTACAAAGCAACACAAAAAGTTGTTCTCAAGGATATGGAAACTGTTGGAGTCCCAGGAGATAAGACTCAAGGAAAGAATAAAGATGGAGTTATTTATGAATTCCAGACATATTACTTCCCACACGTCTATTCTGAAGACTATGCCGCAGGATGGTATGATAAAGTTGAAGCCATGCAAGGAAAGAATAACACCTACTACGGTGGTGAAGTCATGTCTTTCGGCGATATGGACGAAACGGTTGAATACTCTCACGATTTAGTTGAAAGATTCTTTAACGACTAATTATAAGTTTAACAGCAAGGAGGAGGCGAAAATTCGCCTCCTTTTTCGCTTAACGTTAGATAGTTATGCATATATAATGGAAACGCCATAAAGAGAGTGGTTAGGGACAAGCCCGTTGATCCACCGACAACCTACTAACTATAGTTAGCAAGGTGCCAAAGCTTGTTTGATGGGTCAATATTGTTGCCCATCATTACGATGGGTGTTTTCTTTTCTCCCTTTTTATGGCCTTAGGAGGAAAGAAAATATATGCAAAAACAAAACAACAAAAGAAAAGGGAATCTATTCAATTTCGAATACGTTTCATTCCCTTATGAAGAAAAATCCATACTAGATTTATTGGGGATTTTCGGAAAAATCGATTTTAAAAAAAGAACTAACGAAAAAGGAAAACTATTATTTTCTTTAGATTCTGGCGAGATTTTATTTTTAGAAAATTACGAACATATTAAGAATAACAAAATTCGTTTATTCGATTCGACTCAAAGATTTTTAACCTGGTATACGAATGAATATCTTCTTTTTAAAGACATTGTATTTATTAAACACATGCCGCATGTTTCAATGGCATTTCCCGAAGGGTATCTAGAGACAATAGACATGGATCCAATTCTTTTTGAAAGATACAACTTAACGATGTCTGATGTTGGAGTCGATCATCTTTTCAACGCCTATAAATTTCCTGAATTAAGGGCAAAGTATTCACGCCTATTTTGTGACTTAGAACGTTATAAGGATCCTAGCAAAGAGCCAATGTCACTTCTTGGACAGGGGATGATCTATGAGAATATGTATGATGGCAAGAAAATTATCCATTTAGAAAATGAATATAAATCTCAAGCAGAAAATTATTATGACGAGCATCATAAAAAATTAAACTCGCTTGTAAATTCTTATTTAAAGAAAGGAATAGATGTCTTTATCCTTGATATTCATTCTTATAGCGATTTGCTTGCTTCATCATTAGGGAAAGAGTCACCATTTCCTGATGTTTGCTTAGGTGTAGATGAAAACTATATTACTGATGAGGTGTTAAATTTCTTTATTAAAAAGGTCAAAGAAAGGGGCTTAACCTATAAGATTAACTACCCATATTCTGGAACGATGGTTCCTTCTAATTACTATAAGGGTAAGGGAACAGGTAAACTATATTCTCTAATGCTGGAAATCAACAAAAGAATTTATCTTTAACCTTATTTGACCTTTTCAGTCAAAGAAAGGGCTTTCAACTAGTACGATAATTGTTTTAATTTTCTTTTTTGCATTAGATAATTTGGGAGTGTGATTGTAGGAGGTGCTTGGCGATGTTGAAGTTAGACAAGATTAAAAAGATATATCAAACAAAAGACATGAAAGTCGAAGCTTTAAAGGGGATAACGCTTGCGTTTAGAAAGAATGAGTTTGTTTCTATTTTAGGCCCTTCTGGATGTGGCAAAACAACAACATTAAATATTATTGGTGGATTAGACCATTATTCGGATGGTGATTTAATTATCGATGGAAAATCAACAAAGGAATTCAAAGACCATGATTGGGATGTGTATCGTAACCATAAAATTGGCTTTGTTTTCCAATCCTATAATTTAATTCCACATGAGAATATATTAGAAAACGTTGAACTTGCCTTAACTATTGCCGGTTTAGGAAAAGAAGAACGCGTTCAAATGGCCAAAGAAGCACTCGATCGTGTCGGACTTAAAGATATGTACACCAAGAAACCTAATGAGCTTTCTGGTGGACAATGTCAAAGAGTCGCAATTGCAAGAGCCTTAGTCAATAAGCCAGATATTTTATTGGCGGATGAACCTACAGGCGCACTTGATTCTGTGACTTCCGTTCAGATCATGGATCTTATCAAAGAGATTTCTAGAGAAAAACTTGTCATCATGGTTACACACAATCCTGATTTGGCAGAAAAATACTCAACAAGAATCATTAACCTTTTAGATGGAGAAGTGGTTGGAGATACAAATCCTTATTCTTTTGAGGAAGAAGAAAAAGAACGCCTTGATATAAAAGCCATTACTTCAGAAAAAGAAAAGGCAAAGATGTCTTGGTGGACTTCTTTCAAACTCTCCGCTAAGAATCTTTTATCTAAGTCAAAGAGAACCGCTCTTATTATCGTTGCATCTTCGATTGGCATTGTTGGTGTTTCTGCTGTTCTTGCGGTTTCGCAAGGTGTCAGTGGATATATCGAATCGATGCAAGATGATATGCTTTCTGGATACCCTGTAAATGTATCTCAATCTTCATTTGATTTTGCTAGCGTACTCTCTTCGACAACGACGGGGCAGCAAACAAACGCCGTCACTCATTCTTGGAAAGATGGAAAAATCGATGTTGAGTTTGTAACAAAGACTTTGATTGACAGTTCTAACAGCATGTCTTCCGCGACATTGAAAAATGATATTAACGAAGATTATGTACAATTCGTAAAAGACATGCCAAGTAAGTATTATGCTGCTCTTGGTTTTGATTATGGTATCAATATAAAGAACAATCTTTTCACTCATTCAGATATTCATCTAAGCAATTATACAGACGAAGAATTAAAGACAAATAAGTATTCCATCACTGGAATCACGGCAGTTTGCTCGACTATATTGGAAAATATCAATAATGGAGATTACAAAGCATATTCATCAATGGTCGACTCATATACCGATGCAGTAAATGAATGTCTTCCTAATGAAGACTACGTTTTGTCTCAATATGATATTGTCTCTGGTAAATACGCAACCAAAGAAGATGAAATGGTTCTTGTCCTGAATCATAACAATCAAATCACAGAATTTGTATTGACTCTTCTTGGATACTATGGACAAGATCAATTCTCCAACGCTATTTATTATTATTCCGATCAGAAGGAAAAAATGGATCAAAGTTTATGGGAGAAACAACAATCGTTCACGGTCGATGATTTAGTTGGCAAAGAATATGTCTATTATCCAAATGATTCAATTTACAAATACAATGATTCTTATACTTCATCTACATCATCAATAAATCCTTTAACATCTCAAGCCTATGAATATTCTTTCTGCGATAAAGGTGATTTAAAAGATGGAATGAAAATGAAAATCGTTGGTGTTTTAGCTCCAAAAGAAGGCACTCAATATGGATCAATGTCTTCGGGGCTTTACTACACCGAAGCCTTTGCCGAAAGATACATTAAAGACAACATTAACTCCTCAGTTTCTACATTTCTAAAAACATATCTTGAGGCCAATAAAGATGCGACAGGATTTACGTCCGCTGTCATTAATTACTCTGGCTTTCAATTCATTTCTGGTATTGGCTTTACATATGACGTTCGTTTCCCGACAAACTTAAACAATCAAGACGAATATGAAGAATATGCTGGAACATCATTAATTGGTTCATCAAATTCTCTTGCTGGAATCATAAATATGATCGGTGGAGGAAGTTCTTCATCATCAGGCGTTGGGTTAACAAAAACCGCTTCTCTTTCTTTAAATGATGTTGGTGGAAGCAACATTCCTAGCAGCATGAAGATTTATCCAAAGTCATTTAAGAGCAAGTATTTGGTTACAGATTACTTAGATAAATGGAATGCAGATGGAGAGATAACTCTTTCAACAGGGAAAACTCTTGCTAAAGCAGATCGCTCTGAAATCAAATATACAGACAATATTGCTGTAATTATTTCTCTTATCAATGGTGTTGTTAATATTGTTACGATCGCCTTGGTTTGCTTCACATCCTTGTCATTAGTCGTTTCAACGGTAATGATTGGCATCATCACTTATGTTTCTGTTATGGAACGTGTTAAAGAAATTGGTGTTATTCGTTCTCTTGGTGGCAGAAAGAAAGACGTTTCTCATTTATTCAATGCGGAAACTTTAATTATCGGTGCTTTCTCTGGCATATTTGGCTTAGCGGTAACCTATCTCATTGAGTTAATCCTCAACCTCACATTAGGAGTTACATATAATTTAGGAATGATTGCAAATCTTAATTGGTATACAGCGGTAATTATTCTTGTTATTAGCATTCTCTTAACAATTATCGCAGGATTAATTCCAGCAAAGGCTGCAGCAAAACAAGATCCTGTTAACGCATTACGTAGTGAATAAAACTAAACAACTCAAAACGAAAAAAGGCTGCCGAATTGGCAGCCTTTTAACTAGATGTTATTAAAGTTCTCTTTTCTTTAAGGAAATACGGAACTTTTGCGAATAAGAAGATTCTCCGCTTAATTCATATTGAGGGTGAACTTTAGCTCCCCAAGAATCATCTCCGCCAACTCCACGCATGCTAGCAAAGATTGTTAGATGATTTTTTCTTGTTTCAGGCAATTCGTCCATATGCATGGCATTATCGATTTCGAATTCATCATTTGGCAAGAATTTGAATGAGAATGGTTTTTCTAACGCCTCAAAGAATAAAGAATATTCATCATTTAGAGGAATTTCTACAAATCTTGTTTCTTCGTGATTTCCGCATTCTTGTGGTATGGAATATGGCGAAAGCTCATCTTTTGCATTGCTCGAATAAAGAGCAAGGTTTTCTCCTTGAAGTCGATCGCTATATGAATCTAGAGGACCTAAACCATAATAATTAAATTCAGAGAATTCTTTCTTAAGAGGGAACGATAGACCAAAACATGGTAATGATGGCATATTAGGCGCGCCAAAGTATTTTATTTCGACATCGATATAACGCCCATGCCCATAAGTGCAGGTAACGCTTGCTTTTGCACCAAATCCACCAACTAAGTAGTTGAAAGTTATTTCATTATCTTTCTCTTCGATTCCAATAGGTCCATTCCATTTAGAAATGCCCATATAAAGAGAAGAATAGACTGCAAAAAGATTTCCTCTGTCATTATCTGTAACCGGGCGGTAGAAGGTTAATCTAGCTGGCATTGCTAAGATTTGTTTTGAATCTACTTCAATACCAACAAGTCCAGTTCCTAATCCTGATCTAGAGAAGAGGAAAAGTGCATCATCATCTCTTGAGCCGAGATAACGAACGGCTTGATTGTTTATTTGCATTTCTTTCTTTTCTTCTTTTGGAAGATATGAGAAAGCTTTCTTTTCATCAAAGATGACTTCAGAGTTGTTTACTTTGTTATAAACACGGATTTTTCTTATATGTTCATCTTCGAATTCTAGATTCTCTAATGCAATTTCTTTTTCGCCGCTCCACTTTATTTTCTTTTTAGAAACCAATAAGCCGTTAACATAGTCTTGTTGTTCTAATACGAAATCTTTTGGTGAGAAGAAACCAGGATCTAAGTCTATATGCGCTACTCCATCTTTGAACGTTATCTGAAGAGGGGAATACACTTCATTAACTGTTCTTAATTTTGATGAACGTTTTGCATCTTTTCTATCTGAATAGATAACGCCATTGCAGTTGAAGTTTAAATCATTAGGAACGTCGTTGCTGTCCCCGCCATAAAGAAGATGCTTTTTATCTCCATTAACGTACAATCCTTGATCGATATAATCCCAGATAAACCCGCCTAAGGCATTATGATATTTTCTAAATATTGCCATGTATTCATCAAAATTGCCGTTAGAATTTCCCATCGCATGTTCGAATTCACATTCAATAACGGGTTTTCCTGGATTTTCTAGGATGTAATCTTCTAATGGTTTTGGTTGCCTATACATGTAAGAACGAACATCAACATGCTCGCTTAATTCTGGACTATACCATTCAGGTTCGTAATGAACTAATCTCTTCTTGTCAACAGAGTGGAAATATTTAGCCATTTCGGCCATATTGCTTCCTCCGCCTGATTCGTTCCCTAAGCTCCAAGAGAAAATACAGACATTATTTTTGTCTCTTTCATACATCGATGAAGCTCTGTCCAAAGCGATTTTAGTCCATCTTGGATTTGAGCCAGGTAAAAGAAGTGAAGGATCTTTTCTTGTGGTCGCTTCATTCATTCTTGAGTGTCCTTCGATGCAACATTCATCCATGACATAGAAACCAATTCTATTTGCCCATTCATAGAATGCTTTATCATTTGGGTAGTGGCAGGTCCTAATTGCATTAACGTTATTCTTCTTTAAGAGTTCTAAATCGAATAGAAGAGAGTCTAATGGAACGTTATGGCCTCTATAGCAATCTACTTCATGACGGTTAACTCCTTTGATTAATAAAGGTTCGCCATTCCAATATACACAGCCATCGATGACTTCTTGATGAGAGAAACCGACTTCTAGGGAAGAAGTTTCTTCATTACCATCATCATCTTTGCAAGTGATTGTTAACCAATATAAGTTTGGCTTTTCTGCAGACCATCCTAAGACGTTTTTAACCTCTTTCTCGAAAGAAAATGAGTTGTCTTTAATTTCTATCTCTTCGTTAATTAATGTCTTATCGCTCTTGCAAAGAGAGATTTCTGCTTTGCCGTTTGCAGTTGTTTTTCCTTTAATTGAGATAACTCCGTTTTTGAAATTATTGTTCAAATCAGTTTTTACATTTATATCCTCTAAATGCAATTTCGGCTGGGAAATAACGGAGATATTGCGAAATATTCCAGATAATTTCCAATAGTCTTGATCAAGTAACCATGATGATGCAGAGTAACGGAAATTATAAATAACAAGTTCATTCTTTTCTTCTAAATAAGGCGTGATATCAAATTCTGAATCAACATATAGACGTGTTGAATATCCAACAAAATGGCCATTTAAATATACGTATATAGCAGTTTCAAATCCTTCAAAATGAAGAAGGTATTTTTCTCCTTTAAAATTCTTTGGCAGAGAGAATGTTTTTTTGAAAACATTTACTGGATCTCTAAGAAGATTAACTTCTCCATCTTTTAACGTTTCTTTTCCTTCCCAAGGATAATCCATGTTTGTATAGATTAAATCCTCTGGAACATCCATTTCTGCAGATTTCGGTAAGTCTATGTCTTTATATGCTAAAGATTCATGATCCAATAATTCATCAACCCAGCCTTTGGAACGATAGAATTTCCATTTTCCATTTAAGGAATATATTGTTTCTTTCCCATCAATAAAAAAATGATGTGAAGAATGCTCTTCAAGTAAATTAACCCCGATTGTTTCAGGATTTGTTAAGTAGGATAGTTCGATTTTATCCATATGTTTATCTCCTCAAAGAAGATTTTCTTTTAAATAAGAAAATAATTCAACATATGGAAAGAAAAAAGATGTCTTTTTACGAGACATCTGCTAAGTTCATGTTTCGCCTTGCCCCGTTAAACTTTCGCGACGAGGCATAGACCGTAGGCATATGACGGATCCCAAACTAGCCCAACTATCCTTACGGTAGGGGGACCCATTTCTGTTCCTGTGACTATATTATAGGGATGAAAAATCTTTTTGCAAGAGATTTTGATAAAAAATTCCTGTAAATGATTTGTA
This sequence comes from Alistipes communis, assembly GCA_963655775.1. Classification (GTDB taxonomy): domain Bacteria; phylum Bacillota_I; class Bacilli_A; order RFN20; family CAG-826; genus UBA4951. The sequence continues at coordinate 17,452 of CAVKFY010000041.1, read as the reverse complement.
AATGTCTTGATTTTTTCTTACCTAATTACCGATTGATATTTGTGGAATGCTATTTAGCGTTGTTTAGAAAAGAGAACAATTAATCGTTTTCCGACCAGATCTGTTCGGCTATTTCTGGATGATCGATAAATGGGTTTCTGTTATTTTGAATCTTATAGACCGCTTCATTTCTTTTTGTTTCTTTCTCAGAAACAGGATCGTTTTTGTTCCATTCAAGGAATGTTTTTATTGCCCAAGATGAAAGAGAAGGATAGGTGTTTCCTGCAAAAGCGTCGTAACTGATTGAAGAAATATAGTTTTGGTAACGAGTGACAAAATAGAAATATGTTCTTGCGAAATCACCTTTATATTCATCAACAATTTCAAAGACAGTCTTGCTATATCCATGATTGTCTCCTGTCCCTAGTTTTGAACCATTTCCAGAAGTGTATGTTGCTTTGGAAACGTTGCCGTGAGGGTAATTTGCGCGTCTGTTATTTACGTAAGCATCTGTTGGATAGACATGGAAAAGATCACATTCAATAGTGGAACTTATGTTCGTGCTTTTCCACGATGATTGAGGAATAGTATGTTCACGATTGTAGGCATCTCCTTCAACCTTATAAGACCCAGCGTTTGCGTGCCCTTTAACTGGATCATATTCTTTATTCGAATACATATCCCAAATTGTTCCGTCTTCTTTTACGTCTGTCGAAGCGTATGCGCTCCAAAGATTCTTGTATCCTATTGCAACAGTGTCTTTGCTAATAACGTTAAAAAGAGCGGTTTTTAGTTCTGCACCAGTTAAAGACCAATCGATTCCCTTGTAGTAGCCTTCGGTTTCGATGCTTGCTTCCTTAGAAGATGATTCTCTAGAAGAGGAGGTATCTTCATAACTAGAAGACGAAGAAGTATTGTTGTCCTTACAAGAGGCTAAAGATAAAATGGCGCCTAAGATGATAATGGATATAATTCGGTTCTTTTTCATATGCGCATATTTTATATAAAAACAAGGAAAAGAAAAAGCGCCATCAAGAGATGACGCCTTTCCCAGAAAGGAGGATCTTATTTTGCGAATTTTGCAAAACGAGCTTTTGCTTCAGGAGAGAGGTTGTAGAAAGCATCTAATCCTGGATATTGAGCTGTTTCACCAAGTTCTTCTTCGATTCTGATGAGTTGATTGTATTTTGCAATACGATCTGTACGGCTCATAGAACCAGTCTTGATTTGTCCAGCATTTAATGCGACGACAAGATCAGAGATTGTGGTATCTTCTGTTTCACCAGAACGGTGGGAGACAACACATGTCCAGCCATTTCTCATGGCTTCTTGGCAAGTATCAAGAGTTTCGGTTAAAGTTCCGATTTGGTTAACTTTGATCAAAACGGAGTTGGAGCAGCCAAGTTCAATGCCTTTCTTGACATAGACTTTGTTGGTGACAAAGAGGTCATCACCGACAAGTTGAACTTTCTTTCCGAGTTTTGCTGTAAGGAGTTTCCATCCTTCCCAGTCATTTTCGCTTAAGCCATCTTCGATGGTGATTAATGGATATTTCTCAACGAAATCTTCAAGCATAGCGACCATTTCTTCGGAGGTCTTCTTGCCTTGTCCGGATCTCTTTAAATCATAGACGTGTTCTTCGGCATTGTAGAATTCAGAAGAAGCAAGGTCCATACCTAAGCAAATATCTTTGCCTGGGAGATAGCCTGCTGCTTTGATAGCTTCGACAAGAACTTCGAGTGGTTCTTCGTTGCTCTTTAAGCCATTAGGGGCAAATCCGCCTTCATCACCGACTGCTGTGATATCGCCTCTCTTCTTTAAGATGCTTCTTAAAGCGGCAAATGTTTCGGCACCCATTTGGATGGCTTGGGAAAGTGATTTTGCACCAACTGGCATAATCATGTATTCTTGGAAATCAACGCTGGAATCAGCATGTTTTCCGCCATTGATGACGTTCATCATTGGGACTGGAAGTTGCTTTGCGTTTGGTCCACCAAGATAACGATAGAGTGGGACACCGAGAAGATCGGCTGCTGCTTTAGCGACTGCAAGAGAGACGCCGAGCATTGCGTTTGCGCCTAATTTGCTCTTTGTTGTTGTGCCGTCTAAGGCAATCATGGCCTCGTCAATTGCGACTTGGTCTAAGACACTCATTCCGAGTAATTCTGGTTCAATGATTTTGTTGACGTTTTCAACTGCTTTTAAAACGCCTTTTCCGCCGAAGGCATTCTTGTCTCCGTCACGTAATTCAAGAGCTTCTCTTTCCCCTGTGGAAGCACCACTAGGAACAGCTGCTCTTCCGAAAGCACCGCTTTCTGTGAGGACATCAACCTCAATTGTTGGATTTCCACGTGAGTCAATGATTTGACGAGCATGGATCGATTCAATGAATGGCATGTTCTTTTTTTCTCCTTCAATTAGATTATTAAACATGCTTACAAAGTAAGCGACTAGATTATAGAGCAAAATTCCCCTGACTAACATTAGAAATAAAAATAATTAACGAATTATCGATTAGGAAAATAGGAGAATCATTTATAATTGTTTCATGATTGCAGATTGGAAAGATTTATTTGATAAGATTGGTTCGGAAGAATACGCAAAATCCTTAAAAAGATTTCTTGACGCGGAATATCAACAGAACGTCATCTATCCGCCCAGAGATTTAGTGTTCCAGGCTTTTAGGCTAACTTCGCCAAAGGACTTGAAAGTTGTAATAATAGGTCAAGATCCTTATCACAATCCCGGTGAAGCAATGGGTTTATCTTTTTCAGTTCCTAGGGGAATTGATTTGCCACCTTCTTTACGAAATATCTACAAAGAAATTCAAAATGATGTTGGTGTAGAAATGAATTTTGAAAGTGGAGACCTAACCTCTTGGGCTAAACAAGGAATTCTTTTGCTTAACGCATACTTAACCGTAAGAGCAGGCGTTCCTTTATCACACAAACGTCCGGAATATGACAAATTTATTTCTGATGTTCTTGCCTATATTGAAGGACTAGATCAACCTATTGTTTACATGTTGTGGGGTGGGTTTGCGAAAAAATACGAAAGTAAGATTCATAATCCAAAACATTTAGTTCTAAAATCTGCTCACCCATCTCCACTAAGTGCTAATCAAGGTGGATGGTTTGGGAATCATTTATTCAGCAAGTGTAACAATTATCTTGAAGAAAATGGCCTAAAAGGCATAGATTGGCAGATAAAATAGAAATTAGAATTTAAATATTCTAAATTCGTGATATATTGCAGTGACCCCAAAAAGGAGAAAATTGATGGAAAACGAAGAAAAAGAAATAAAAGCAGAAGTTGTTCCTGAAAACGAAGAGCTTAAGAAAGAGATTCCTTCCGATGAAGAAGAAAGCGATTTTGCTGATGAAGTTAAACCAGCTGTCGTTGAAGCCCCAGTAGAAGAAAAGCCTGTCGAAGAAGAGGAAGAAGAGAAGATCAACTTATACGCTGAAGAAGAACCTTCTGAGCCTTCCGAAGAAACTAAAGAAGAGGTTCCAGAAACAAAAGAAGAACCAGTCGAAGTTAAAGGAAAAGGCAAAAAAGAAGAACCAAAATACGAATATTCTGATCCTGAATTAGAAGGCATAGAGAACGCAAGAAAGAATTTCCATGCCGTCTATAAGAAATTAAATCTTATTAAATGGATTATTACTGGTGCTGGTTTGGCTCTTGTTTTAGCAGGCTGGATTGTTCCAAGTGTTATCAAAGGTATCAATGCAAACATCACTATGTACATCTCTTTAGGTGTTACTGCAGTTATTTTCATTGGCTTATTTGTCTATTCGACATTCTTCCGCAAGAAAGTCGACAAAGCCATGAAAGCGTATTTCAAAGAGTACTACGACCATACTTGTAAGTTTGTTTATCCTGATACCGTTGAAGGCTTAAATGGAACTGTAGAAGATAAGCTTCCTCAAGACACATTCCTCGAATCAAATATCTATAAAGATGTAGTCAAAGTTGGTAGCAGAGCATACATGACTTTCACCTACAAAGGACTTAAGGCTTTGATTGCAGATTGTGCCGCTCAAAAGAAGGGCGAAAGACAATTAGAGACGCTTTTTGTCGGTAAATTTTTGAAATTTGAAGGAATTACAAGCAATGATGAATTGTTGATTTACTTCAAGGGAAACAAGAGAGCGTTACCTCCTAACTCCTTGCATGGACGCAAGTTAATCGAAGATAGCAGAAGCATGGTTATCTATGGTTCTGGTAAAGCAAGAACTCTTCTCACAAAGAAGGTTCGTGAAGCCCTCGCTCAATTCGATACAAATAAGATTTTCATTGATATGGCTATCACAGTTAATGAAAAAGGCTTGTTCTTTGCAATGGGCTATGAAGATGACTTAATGGTCTTACCACTTGAAAAGCCATTCAATCCAGGACCAACCATCCAAAACAAAGAAGACATCGAAAAAGTATTGGCTCTTGTTGACGCTTTCTCTCTCAAACACGGAGAAGAAAAATAAATGAAACGAACTATCTTGCAATGAGATAGTTCTTTTTGTTTATAAGAAAAAAGCTATACTTGTTACAAGAACTTTTAAGAAGTTGGTTGAATTTATGGAAGATAGTAAGATGAGTGAGAAAAGATGGATATGCGTTCAAGCATACAAACACGATGGATCAATTCATAGGCAATGGTCACCGGGTTTCTTGCTTGAAGAAACGCCTGATTACTGGGCGGTTGCTTCACGTGCTTCTTTAATCACGGAGTCTGATGGAAGAAGATGGCTAACAAAAGAAAATGCCATTTTCATTCTTTTTAAGCATAAATGGTTAAACGTTATTTGCATGTTCAAAGAAAGTGGTGGAATTTGCTATTACGCAAACATGGCTTCTCCAACGATTCTTGATGACGGGTTTCTTCGCTACATTGATTACGATTTAGATTTAAAGCTCTATCCAGATAAGGCAATCAAAGCGCTTGATGAACAAGAATTCTCTTCAAACGTTAAAAACTATGGCTATTCAAAAGAACTAGTGAGTGCTGTTAAAAACAGCTTTGAATCCACTCGTAAACAAATGGAGAAAGGAAACTTCCCGTTTAATGACAACACGATCGTTGACATGTATACGAAATTCATTAAAGAAACCATTCCTTTCTTGCCAAGGGCTGGAATGACTGGCAAATAGTTTTGCCAGTTTTCGCTTGTCTTACTAGTAACTCGAGATAATGAGTTCTATAATTTATGAGTTCTTAAAGAACTCTTATTTTTTATGCAGTACGTATTTATTTCAAAATCGAAAGAAAAAACACAAGAATTTGGTGCATTCATCGCAAACAAATTCGAGGTTGGTGACGTCGTTCTCTTAAAAGGTGATTTGGGTGCTGGTAAGACCACGCTTACAGGTGGAGTTGCTAAAGCGCTTGGCATCGAAGAAGACGTTATATCTCCTACTTTCAACATTATGAAATGCTATTTCAATGGGAGAATCCCTCTTTACCATATCGATGCTTATCGTTTAGAGAATCAAAATATCGAACTTGGTTTAGAAGAATATATCGAAGGCAACGGAGTTTGCCTTATTGAATGGCCTCAATACATTGAACCTCTTTTACCAGATCAAACATTAAGCATCATTCTTAAAAATGTTGGAGATAACGAAAGAGAGATAACTCTCGAAGGTGAAGGAAAACATTTTGAAGACATCATTTCTAGCGTGAAAGGAGTTTTCCATGATTAGCATTCTTTTAGATACATCAAATACGAATCTTAGTGCAGGCATTGCAAAAGATCATGTTTTAATTGCCGAAGTTAACTATGAAGCATGGCAAAGACAATCGGAATTTTTAATTCAAGAAATCGATAATTTACTGGCAAAAACCGCCTTAAATCGTTCTGACATTGATGAAGTTATAGTTTCTAAAGGCCCTGGATCATATACAGGAGTTAGAGTTGCTATGACGGTTGCAAAGGTTATGGCTTTTGCATTAAAGAAGCCTTTATATCTTGTTTCCTCCCTTGAAGTTTATAAGGCAAAAGAAGGAAGGTCCGTTTGTCTTATGAATGCTCGTAGCAAGCGTTCTTATATTGGTGTCTATTCCCAAGATGAAGTGATTCTAACCGATACAATCATGGATAACGAGCAAGTTAAGATTTATTTAGCTGCCCATCCCGAATATAAAGTTTGTGGAGATGTTTCTTATCTTTCTTTAGAAGGAGAAAAAGTAAATATTCTTGAAAACTTAATGAATGCAGACATCGAAAGAAATCTTTGCAAAGATCCAATTGCTGCAAAACCAGTTTATTTGAAGGATTTATGATGGAATATTCAATTAGACGATTAAAAAAGAAGGATGTAGCAAAGGTTGCTGACCTTGAAGCGCAATGTTTTATTAAGCCTTGGCCTTTGAATCAAATTGCTTACGAGTTTAATGGCAATCCTTGTGCAAAGGTTTATGTTTGCGTAGATAAAGATGATAACATTCTCGGCTACCTAGATTTCATGATTACTTTCAATAGTGCGACCATTGATCGCATTTGCGTTAAAAAAGAATATCATGGACAAGGTATCGCTTCCGCTCTTCTTGATACTATGATCAAGGTTTGCAAAGAGCAAAAAGATGTTGTGGAATTCATCACTCTTGAAGTTAGAAAATCTAACGAAAACGCCATTTCTCTTTATGTTAAGAATGGCTGGCAAAAGGTTGTTATCAAACCAAAATATTATGATGATGGCGAAGATGCCATTTATATGATTAGGAGCCTATTATGAGTCGTATATTAGCAATTGAAAGCAGCTGCGATGAAACGGCTGTTGCTATCGTTGAAGATGGCAAATTATTGGCAAACATTGTTTCTTCTCAAGTTGCAGTGCATGTCAAATATGGCGGAGTTATGCCTGAAGTGGCTTCACGTTTACATACGGAAAATATTGATATTTGTCTTAAAGAAGCTTTAGAACAAGCTAATTTAACTTTCGAGGATATCGATGCGTTTGCTGTAACTAGAGGCCCAGGTTTGATTGGTTGCTTACATGTTGGTCTTCAAGCGGCAAAAACTTTAGCAATGCTTTATAAAAAGCCGCTGATTCCAGTCCATCACCTAGCAGGACACATCTATGCAAATGAATATGTTGGAGAATTTAAATTCCCATTACTTTGCGTTGTAGTTTCTGGTGGAAATACCGAACTTGTTCTCATGAAGGACCATCTTGATTTCACAATCATAGGCGAAACAAAAGATGATGCAATTGGTGAATGTTACGATAAAGTCGCACGTGTTTTAGGTCTCCCTTATCCAGGCGGCCTTCCAATTGATCAACATGCAAAGAAAGGAAAACATACCTATAACCTTCCTGAAACAAATGTTGGTAAAGATGGATATGATTTCTCTTATTCTGGTTTAAAAACAGCAGTAATTAATTTAGTTCATAACCTTGAAATGAAAGGTGAGAAAGTTAATATCGATGATATGGCAAAATCATTCCAAGATGTTGCAGTCGGAATGGTGGTAGATCGTGCGACACGTGCAGCAAGAGACTATAACGTCGCACAAGTCATTCTTGCTGGTGGAGTATCCGCAAACTCATATCTTCGTGAACAAATGAAGAATCGTTTAGAAGGCACTGGAATTGATTTAATCATTCCACCTCTCTGGTGCACGACAGATAATGCGGCAATGATTGCTAAAATTGGCGAAAGATTATATAAAGAAAAACTTTTTGCTCCTTTAACTTTAGGAGTAGATCCAAACTGGAAGATTTCCGATTTCCGTAAATTTTAATACAATATCCGAGGAGGCTAGAAATATGGAAGAAAAAACCTTAAGTGTTAGAGAACTTTATTCTCTTGATGAAGAAACTTTAAAAAGTTTAGGCGAAGTTACAGTAAATGGTTGGGTTAGAAATAACCGTAACTCAGGAAAGGTTGGCTTTGTTGCCTTACACGATGGAACTTGTTTTAAATCTTTACAGGTCGTTTATGATGGAGACAAAGATTTCTTTGATGAAGTTTCACATTATAAAATGGGATCTGCAGTTTCTTTCAAAGGAGAAATTGTCCTTACTCCAGGAATGAAACAACCTTTTGAGATGCATGCAAATGCTGCGGTTCTTTTAGGCGATGTTGCAGACGATTATCCTCTTCAAAAGAAGAAAACCTCCTTTGAATATCTTCGTGATTTAGCTTATCTCCGTCCAAGAACAAATACATTCGACGCTTTATTCAGAGTTCGTTCTGTTTTAGCAATGGGCGTTCATACTTTCTTCCAAGATAGAGGCTTTGTTTATGTTCATACGCCAGAAATCACCGCCAATGACGCAGAAGGCGCTGGCTCAGTATTTACAGTCATTACCGATTCAAAAGAGGATCCAATCAACGACTTCTTTGGACGTAGAGCTTCTTTAACTGTTTCTGGCCAATTACATGTTGAAGCATTCGCTCTTGCATTCAAAGATGTCTACACATTTGGACCTACATTTAGAGCTGAAAAAAGCAATACTCCACGTCACGCTTCAGAATTCTGGATGATTGAACCGGAATTGGCTTTTGCTGATTTAAACGATGATATGGACTGCATTGAAAGCTGCATCAAATTCTTAATTAAATGGGTGCTTGATCGTTGTCCAGATGAAATGGATTTCTTTGAGAGGTGGATTGCACCTGGTGTTAAAGAAAAATTACTCAATGTTTTAAATACTCCATTCACAAAGATGGAATATACAGAAGGTATTAAGATTCTCCAAGAAGCAGTTAAGAACGGACACAAATTCGAAAACAACAACATTGAATGGGGAATGGACTTACAAAGTGAGCATGAACGTTATTTAACCGAACAACACGTTAAAGGGCCTACATTCTTAATTAACTATCCAAAGGAAATAAAATCCTTCTATATGCGTGAAAACGATGATGGAAAGACGGTTGCAGCAGTCGACCTTCTAGTTCCTGGAGAAGGAGAAATCGTCGGTGGTTCTCAACGTGAAGAACGTTACGATATTCTCAAGGCTAAGATGGACAAACTCGGAAACACAAAAGGACTTGAATGGTATCTCAACCTCCGTAAATACGGTGGCTGCATCCACTCAGGATTCGGAATTGGCTTCGATCGTTTATTGATGTATATCACTGGCATCGCCAATATTCGTGATACTGAACCTTATCCAAGAACGTCTTCTGCGTTAAAGTATTAATATGGATCAAAACTTTCAACAAAATAGCCAAGTAAACCCTCAGCAAAGTGAGAACGACGCTCTTCAAAAAGAATTTAAGAAGAACCTCGCAAGGAAAAGGATATTCTGGACAATATTTGGAATAGATATTGCTCTTCTTGTATTCCTCCTTTACGAAATTGTTAGCTTATTCTTCTAAAAATAATCCCTCTTAATTGAGGGATTTTTCAAACCATAGGGTTTTTATTGGGGATTATTTGATTTTTCGTTATTTAATGGAGGAGGAGTAGGTCCAGGATTTTTGTTCAAATCATCAAAGTAATTGAAATCTTCCAAACTCTTTTCGAATATTGAATGAGAAAGCTTGTTCAATCTCGACCATCTAGCAAGGAAGCCTTGTATGACGACTGCATACCAGATTATGGAAGTTAGCCACATTGGAACCAATATGTAAGAACCCCAATAGGCGTTAACCCAAGTTGGAGAAGAAGATAGAGATGGCCAACGTGCTAATAAGGTAAGCCCCCAGAAGTTAACATAGTTATCAGGATTGTTCCAATCAAAAGAGAATAACAAAGTAGAGAATTCTCCGAAATAATCTCTGCTCCAAATTCCATAGATTGTTGAATATGTAATCCAAACCAGGAGCGAAACAACTGCGATTAAGAATGGCGGAAGAGTTGCTCTTATCAAATAACGATTGTTTTTGATCTTTCCATATTTTTTTAATTGTTCAGGAGTTTGAATAACTCGAAGCACTGTTGCCTCATGGACTTCATAATCCATTCTTCTTCCGAATTTAATTGTTACATAACGGATCAAGGCTCCAATTAAACCGATAATGATGAAAAGGAAAACCATGATGAAAAGCAAGATGATTAATAAACGTTTATCGTTTTCATTCAAGGCAAAATCAATCAAATATCTCATAAATCATTGCCTCCATAATCATCGTGCGAAATGTCTATAACTTGATGAGCCATTGTTTCTTCATCAACATCCACTGGTTTATCTGAATGAGGGACTTCATCGGATTCAAAATTAGGATCAAATGAAATTTCGTTAGCATCGAAATGCTGCTCCTCAATTCTATTTTGTTGAGGCTGTTGTTGAATCTGTGGTTGAGGTTGCTGATATGGTTGTTGTTGATATTGTTGAGGATAAGGCTGTTGATATGTGGGTTGAGATTGGAAATTGGTTTGAACTGGTTGGTTAGGCATTTGTCCTTGTTGGGGTTGTTGAGGATTTGGATAATAATTTTGTTGGATAAATACCCTATTATCTGGTTGAGGTTGAGGGGCGGGTTGCTCTGGTGCTCTTTGTAATGAAGCTTGATATTCTTTTATTTCTTGAACTCTTAAATCTTCAGGCAAAGGTTCAAAAAACTTCTCTCCTTTGAAGAAACGAATTAAGCCTTTAATCGTATAAAAAACAATGACAAATATCGCATAAACTGCAGCCAACGCCACTAAACAGAGAAAAATAGGTAAAAGAAAGAAATAAACCAAACCTAATCCGAAGTTCTTTAGTGCTTGTTTCATTCTTCTTCTCCTTTCTCGTCTTTAAATAATAAACGGGAAACGACTTCACATAAAGAAATCGATACAAAAAATGCTAAAAACAATAATATTGCATTGCCTTTAGGCAACGAAGAATAAAAATAAGCGCTTAAATAGAAGGAAATTAATAACAACGATCCAAGCAATAAGTAAAAATACCAAGGACGTTTAACTAAAAGAGATTTTCCACCAGCAAAGGTAAGATAAATCCCTATACTCGCTAGAAGATATCCTGCTGTAAGAGAAACAAAAGACAAGCCAAAACCTAGTGCAAGGAAACTTAAGGCGCTTAAAGATATCCCTAAATCAAAATAGAAAGGTACTTTTTTAATCTCAATATTTTTCGTATTCAAAGTTATAACCAAAAAGGAAACACTTTCCTGAATTAACGCGTAGGCAAATATAAATGTAGGAACTATGCAGCCTATGTTTTCTTTGTTTTGCAAATTTAATAAAGTTAAGAACGATTGAATGATATCTATTCCATATATTGCTTCTAGTAAAATCACCATCAAATAATTGAGCCCTAGTTTCAAGAGAGAAACTATTAATATCGTTAACGTGTGGGGAATCTTTTTCTTTAAAAGGTAGCCAAACAGAGAACCGGTCAATATTGCGGGCGTAACATCGAATAAAGTAACTGTAATATCGTATGCCGTAGTCAATAAAGATATTCCAATTGAAGCAAAAACATAAAGAAGAACATATTTATCCTTGCAATAGTATGTAGTCAATGCAGCCAGAAGTGGCAAAAACAAAATAATCGCAAAAGAAGATAAAGGAAGGAAAGTAGAAACTACAGAAAGAGCTGCAACCATTGCAGCAGATATGCCCATAAACGCTATGTTTTCTGTAAATGTTTCTTTCTCTTTAAATACATTCATGCCTAAATATTATCTCTCAAAACACTAGGTTAAATAAAGAGCAATACAGTGTCTAAAGAATACCAAATTACCTATTCTAAGAATATGGAATGAGAAGGCTAGAAATAGTAGAATTAACAAAGTTAAAACATTATGAATTACGCAACGCTTTTAAATGAAAAACAGTATCAAGCTGTAACAACTTCCTCGCAATATGTTCGTATCATCGCGGGGGCTGGTTCAGGAAAGACCAGAGTCCTTACTTACCGTATCGCATATTTAATTTCCGACATGCATGTAGATCCTTCAAGAATCTTGGCAATTTCTTTTACTAATAAAGTCGCAAAAGAGATGAATGAGAGAGCAACAAAACTCATTGAAGATTCTATGGGCTCTTCACCAATGCTTCATATTTCAACCTTCCACGCTTTATGTTCACGTTTCTTGAGAATTGAACACAACGCCATTGGCTATCCTCAATCCTATACGATTTATGACGAAGATGATCAAAGTAAGCTTATCAAAAACTGTGCGGCAGAATTTGGCTATAAGAAGAGTGATGAAATCGTTAAAGAAGCAACCAGATATATCCGTAATAAAAAAGGACAAGGAATTTATCCAGAAAACATACCAACAAATTCCCAAACATTCTCCAACGAAAAAGAATGCCTAAAAATCTATACCGCTTATGAGAAACGTAAAGTAGATGCTTTTGCCTTAGATTTTGATGATCTCTTATGCAAAACGATTGAAATATTAGAAAACGATGAAAATATTCGCTATAAATGGTCACACCGTTTTGATCATATCCTCGTCGATGAGTTCCAGGATACAAACGATGTTCAATATAAATTGTTAAGATTGCTTACCACGGCAAAAACATGCGTTTACGTAGTTGGCGATCCAGACCAAACAATCTATACTTGGCGTGGTGCAAATCAAAAGATCATTCTCGATTTTGATTACAATTTCCAACATGCAGAAACAATCATTTTGAATGAAAACTATCGTTCAACAAAGACTATACTTGCTGCAGCAAATAAGTTGATTATGAACAACAAAAAACGTGTTCCTAAGGATTTATTTACCAATGGTTCACAAGGCGATGAAATAACCACATTCATGGCTCCATCTAGTTCTGACGAAGCGGATTGGGTTGCTAAAAAAATAATCGGTTTAGCAGATAAAGAAAGAAACGAAAATGGCGAACGTAGATATGACAATATCGCCATCCTTTATCGTTCTTCCTATATGACAAGACCTTTCGAATCTGCCCTAAAAGACAGAGAAATTCCTTATAAGATTTTCGGTGGACTTAGATTCTACGAAAGAATGGAAGTTAAAGATCTTTTAGCGTATTTCAATTTATTACTAAATCCATTAGATGATATTGCTTTCGAAAGAATTGTTAATGTTCCTAAGAGAAAGATTGGCGATGCTTCGATTGAAAGAATTCGCTCAGAAGCAAAAGCGCTTGGCCTTTCTGAATATAACTACGTCAAATCATTAAAGGAAATGGATTATGATACAAGCGTGCCTTCACGCGTGATTAACGTTTTAAGTGTTTTGATTTCTCAAATGGAAGAAACAAAGTCCAAATTAACTGACAATCTCGAAGCATATTCTGCCGTCTTAAAAGATTTCGTGACTGAGATTGGTTATTATGAATATCTAAAAGAAACCGAAGAAACTGATGAGGACCGTATTGCAAACGTTAATTCTCTCTTTGATGATATCAACCATTTTATTTCTAACAATGCAAATTCAACCTTTGCCGAATATCTTCAAAACGTTTCTCTTTTGACCTCTCAAGACGATATTAATGGTGGAAACTTTGTTTCTTTGATGACGATTCATGTTGCTAAAGGACTTGAATTTGATAATGTTTTTGTCATTTGCATGAACGAAGGCTCCTTCCCATCGCAAAGAAGTTTGCAAGAATCGAATAGAGATGGAGAAGAAGAGGAAAGAAGACTTGCTTATGTAGCAATGACTAGAGCTAAGAAGAGACTTTTCTGTTCTTGTAACAGTGGTTATTCCTATGTCACAGATTCAAGTTCAAGGCCTTCTATATATTTCAAGGAAGCAGGTTTGAAACTTAATAAAACTGGCGCATTCTTCTCTGAAAACTCTCTTGGTAATGGTTGGAACAAGAAGAAGAGTGGAGGTTGGGACGATGGATTCTTCCCGGATACGACTGATGACGACTTCTTTGAATATAAGCCTAAAAAGAAGGTTGCACCTAAGCCAGTCACACCAGCAAAACCAACGACTAACGGTGTTAATAACTGGAAAGTTGGAGAAATTGCTCATCACGAAAAATTTGGTGATGGAGTTGTCGTAAAAATCATTGATGCAAATATCATTGTCATTGATTTTGAAACTGCGGGCAAAAAGACTCTTCTAGGAAGCCACCCAATGCTTTCAAGAGTTAAATCTATTGGAGGAGAAGCATGACATATATCGAAGCAGAAAAACGTGTTCAAGAGTTAACTACTCTTCTTGAAAAATACAATTACGAATATTACGTGCTCAACCAATCAAGCGTTTCTGACCAAGAATTTGATCGCTTGATGGAAGAGTTAAAAAGCTTAGAAGAAGAGTTCCCTTCCCTTAAGAAAAAGAACTCTCCAACTCAACGTGTTGGAGGTGAAGTTCAGTCTGAATTTAAAAAAATCCCCCACAAAAGGCTCATGCTTTCGCTTGCAGATATCTTTAATGAAGATGAAATTAGAGACTGGGATAAACGCATTAGAAACGCTTTAGGCGTTGATGTGGTTGAATATGTTGGAGAACTAAAAATCGATGGACTTGGAATGTCTTTGATATATGAAAAAGGCGAATTCCAATATGCCGTTACAAGAGGCGATGGCGTAATGGGAGAAGATGTAACCGCCAATGTTATCACCATTCCTTCCATTCCAATGCACGTTAAAGAACTACGCCCATTTGAGGTTCGTGGTGAGGTATATATGCCTAAGGCTTCATTAGAAGCGGCCAATCTTCAAAGACGCCTTTCTGGCGAAAGCGAATTTGCTAATTGCCGTAATGCAGCTGCAGGCTCAATAAGAAATCTTGATCCAAAGGTTGCAGCATCAAGAAAACTTGAGGGATATTGGTATTACCTTGTTAATGCTAGAGAACTTGATATTTCCGTTCACTCTGATGCATTGAACTATCTTGATGAACTTGGCTTCAGAACCAATAAAGAGAGAAGAATTCTACATGGCGCGGATGAACTTATTGCCTATGTCGAAGAGATGGGCGAGAAACGTGCCTCATTAGGCTACGACATTGATGGCATTGTCTTCAAAGTTAACAATTTAAAAGACTACGATAGACTTGGCTATACGGCAAAAGTTCCTAAGTGGGCGATAGCTTATAAATTCCCGCCAGAGGAAGTTACAACAAAACTTTTAGATATTGTTATTACTATCGGTAGAACTGGAAGAGTTACTCCAAATGCTATCCTTTCTCCAGTGCGTGTTGCTGGTTCAACCGTTCAAAGAGCGACCTTAAATAACGAAGACTTCATTAAAGAAAAAGGCCTTATGATTGGGGATGTTGTTGCTCTTCATAAAGCAGCCGACGTTATCCCCGAGGTAACTGGACCAATAATTTCTAGAAGAGATGGTACTCAAACTCCGTGGGTCATGCCTACTAATTGTCCTGTTTGTGGACATGAACTAAGCAGAGTCAAGAATCTTCATTACTGTTTAAACCCGGAATGCGAATCTAGAAAGATTGAAAAGATCATTCACTTTGCATCAAGAAATGCCATGGACATTGATGGGATGGGCGCTTCAGTGGTGGAAGAATTCTTTGCTGAAGGATTCATTAAAGACATTCCTGATATCTATCATTTAAGTGATCACGCTTCAGAAATCAAAGCGTTAGATGGTTGGTCTGATAAATCGATGAATTCTTTATTGGATGCAATCGAAGCCTCTAAGAAACAATCCTTAGAACGTCTCTTATTCGGAATTGGAATCAAAGATGTTGGAGAGAAAATGGCTAAGGTTTTATCTAAGAGATATAGGAATCTAGACGCACTTGCTAAAGCTAGTGAAGAAGAACTTCTTAAGATCCCTGATGTTGGACCCGTTGCAGCTAAGAATATTACCGAATTCTTCCAAAACGAAAAGAACAAGCAAGAAATTGAGATGCTACGACAAGATAACGTTAATTTCGATTATCTTGGCACGGATACAATAGACGTTAATTCTTTCTTTTATGGAAAAACGATCGTTCTTACAGGTACATTAACTCACTATTCTAGACAAGAAATGACCGATATCCTTGAAGGCATTGGGGCAAAATGTGCTGGATCTGTTTCTAAGAAAACTGATTTAGTAATTGCAGGACCTGGTGCAGGTTCAAAACTTGATAAAGCTAATGAACTAGGCATTGAAGTCATTGATGAAGAGAAAGCTTTAGACTACTTAGCAAGAACAACTGGAAAATAATTTGTCCGAAATTGCAAAACGCCTCCTTTATATAAGTGAAGGAGGTTTTTTAATGGAATTTGTTTGTGATAGGTGCGGAAACTCTGATTCTAGATATATTGGTTATCGAAATGGTAAACCATATTGCAGGAAATGTATAAGCTTCAGAGGAACTGAAGTTACTTACGAAAAACCCATTCCTAAAGAAGCGCCGCTTAATCTTCATTACTCTCTTTCCGAAGAACAAGCTAAACTCAGTGAGCAAATAGTAAAGAATTATAAAAACGGAATTGATACGCTGGTATACGCTGTATGCGGGGCAGGTAAAACCGAAATATCTTATGCGATTATTTCTTATGCTATTTATAATGGCTTAACTGTTGGATTTGCTCTTCCTAGAAGAGATGTGGTAATAGAATTGTTTTGGCGTTTAAAAGAATCGTTTCCAGAAAATAAAATTGTTGCAGTTTATGGTCAACATACCTCTACATTAAAAGGAGATATAATCATCCTTACAACACATCAACTTTATCGTTATAAAAATTATTTCGATTTATTGGTGATGGATGAAATAGATGCTTTTCCTTTTAAAGATAACGATGTTTTAATCGCAATGTATAAGAAGTCATTGAGAGGACATGCAGTCTTAATGAGTGCTACACCATCTAAAGAAGTCATTAACGAATTCAAAGGAGAAGGTCATGATATTTTAGAACTAAGAACTCGTTTCCATAAAAAAGAGATTCCCGTACCAAAAATAAAAATTATTCCCTCATTTTTGACAGCCGTATATTTAATTTACAAGCTCAAGAAATATGCAAAGGAAAATAAGCCAGTTTTTGTCTTTGCACCAACAATTGAAAAATGCGAACTCTTATATAAATTAGTTTCTCCTGTTGTTAAAAATGGAGATTTTGTTCATTCAAAAAGAGAAAAACGAGCCGAAATTATAGCTGATTTTAAGAAAAATAAATATTTGTATCTAATAACTACGTCCGTTTTAGAAAGAGGAGTAACATTCAAAAATCTGCAAGTTATAGTTACCAATGCAGATGAAGATGACATATATAATTCCTCAACATTGATACAAATAGCAGGGCGTGTTGGAAGAAAAACTGACGCACCAGGAGGAGATGTTATTTTCCTTGCCGAAAGGAATACTGATTCTATGAGGAGGACAATTGATGAAATTAAATTTTGTAACACCTTTTTGTAAGGTCTGTTTTAAAGATATTTCAGTCTTTTCTGAAGCGTCTCTTCTTGAACCAAAGAATATCTTATGTGATAAATGTTTCCATGAAATGAAACCAACGCTTATGAAATTTAAGCTTGGTGAATTTCAAGCAATATCCTGTTATTTTTATAACGAAAAAATAAGAGAAATGATTTATTGTTTAAAAGGCTGTTATGACATAGAACTTGCAGATATATTCTTAGTCAATCAAAAGACCTTATTTTCTGTTTTATTTCATTC
>CAVKFY010000040.1:0-27978 GCA_963655775.1 Alistipes communis | reverse complement strand
ACGATTCTTGATTTCTGCAAGAAACATGATGCGATAATTCTTAAAGAAAATAGGCTCATTGTTAGAAATTATAAGGAAAGAGAAATACGTTTCAGCGAAATAAAAGACATTCGTTATCTTTTATCTAGTGGCGGTGGAACAAGCCCAAGAGGAACATTGTTTGGCGTACCAACATATAAATCTGGAACAATTAATATCTATTTAAATGACGGAAGCGTTATTCACGTTAAAGACGTCAAGGACGTTCATGATGCGTGCATAACTTTAAGAAATAAAATTTTAAAGTAGTCAATTTATTCTAAAATAACATCAAATAGTTCAGCAACTAACTAGTTTTTGCTAATTTTCTTTGCAATTCAATCAATTAAAAATTGACATTTTACAAATTGGTAATAATCTTTTTCGGTATGTGGGAGGCATTTAATGAAAAAGAAAGCGGCAATACTATTACTCTCTGCTGGATTTCTCTTCTCTTGCCAAGGAAAGACGAGTGATTCTTCCTTGAGTGAAGATATAGGATCTTCAGAAAGCTCTCAAAGCGTTTCTTCTTCGGAAGTAATCGTTAAGAAAGAACTTACCGTAGATAGCATCTATAACGATTTGCTCGCCTTGGGTAAGAATAACAATTTTACAATTTCTTATTCCTCAAGCACACTTAAGGACGTTTACACCGAAAACTACGTTCTTCAAGATAATGTTGGTGCGTATTATTTCAAGGCAAAGACAATTTATCAAGAAGTGGATAAAGGCGTATATAGCGCTAAGAAGAAAGATGGTAAGTATTCTTTGTCTTATCTCTTAGAAGGAGAAGACGATGAAGGATATTCGAATGATAAGCCATTAGAAGATTTCCACACGGTTAATTATTTCGCTTATCTAAGTAATCCAAACTTTGGTGCGTCCAAAGATGAGATGAGCTTAGGAGATGATGAAATTACGTTGGATTATTCTTCAGATTCTATTGGCGGATTATTCTCTATCTTGGCGGTTATGTTTAATAACCTTACCAACGTTTCTTCTAGAACGGTAAATCACATTTCTATCAAATATGATGATACTAATAACATTGTGGTGGAGTTTTCTTTCAAAGACGAAAATGGAAAACTAACATACGCTAAGAGATATTCGAAAGGAATGATATCTAATGTTGGTTCAACAAAGGATGAGGAAGCAGAATCGTTCTTATCTTCAATCGGAGACAAGATTAATTCGAAAACGTTCACTTATTACAATACGTTGAGTATCAGAAACGCATATCTATCAACGACTACAACTGCAAAGATCGTATCCGATGATGGGAATATTAGTGAAGATGTAGGAACTTATTTATACGACTGCAATCCAAATTACATCCGCATTGCATCTTCGGATAGCGAAACCTTTATTCATAGATCATCTTCTGGCGCAGCATATATTTTAGGAATCAATCCTCAGAATGAGGTTTGTGATCTAACCTTTTATTCTCAAAGCTTCTCTCTTCTTGATTTTGGATATAAGAACTTTGATTTCGAAGGATTCAGATATGATGAGGATGAAAAAGCCTATGTCTATTATGGCCTTGAGGCAGGAAAATCATTAAATTCGATCACATATGTCGGATTGAATTCCGTTAAGTTTGATTCGATCAAGCTTTATGTCGATGAAGAAACGGATTTGATTAGCAAAATCGTAGCTAATTCAACCTCCTTCTACGTTCAAACATCATTGATGGGTTCAAAAGAAGTTCATTACGAATTTACGATTGATATTGTTGATTATCGAAAGATTGGACAACCATCTGTCTATCAAATTAATTCTTCTACAAACAAGATTCAAAACGTGTTTAACAAACTTGCTGACTATGAGAACGTTTCGTTTAAAACCGTTTCAACGGAATGGTATGAAGGAAAGGGAAGCAAAGTCCTTCAGCCTACTGTAACTACGTATTACACGAAGGATTATGTTTATAAAGAAACTGCCACTAAAGTCAAAGAAGGTAATACTTACAAGACTCATAAAACTGGTAGAGGTCAATACGCTGTCAGAGATGATGATGGAAATGTAATTGGTGTCAAAGAGTTCCGTGTCAAAGAAGACAAGACGGTCGAACCAAGATCTGAAATCATGTATGGCAAAACCTTGAAAGATTATTGGATAAAACTTGATGTTTCTCCTCTTGTTTATGACTTAAATGAGAATGTCATTTCTCCTCGTGAAGGAATGGATGAAAATCTCTTAAAAGATTATCTTCCAATTACTCACTCTGTGTTTGAAGCTCAAGAAGGCAGCATGCAAAATGGCGGGGATTACGGCGGAATGACTTTCGCTCTTAGGAAAGATGGAGAAACCATTACCGATGAAGTAGAAAGCTTCAACTACACGTATGGAGTTTCTGGAACATTCGAAGCGGATTATTCAGGAAAAGGAGAGACAATCTTCACTTATGGAAGCGAGTCTTCACCAATAAAGATAGACGATAGCATTCTTGAACAAGTCAAGAGTATGGGCACCTTCAAGGTTCCAACTAAGTGGAGCGAATCTCAATCCTCTGATGCTTATAAAGCATTGAAAGAATTCTACGTTGGTAAGAAGAACCGCTATGGTGTGGAAGTAGACGTCGATAGAGATATCCCATTCTTATTCGATGATGATCTCGACGCAGGATGGCTAGCTCACACCGGAACGATTGGAGGAACGCCTGATCTAAATCTCAATCACGATGTCGAAGACATAATTAATGATGGAGACATCAATAATTACAACGCCAGATATGAGGCTATTCTCCAGAAAAATGCAGATTATACGTATACTGCGCAAGATGAAGATACGACATTTGCGACTCTTCATTACTATGTCAACGGAGATATTGTTATCTCTATGACATCAAAAGCGATGGGTGGTATTTATTTCTATACCAGCATCCCTCAATATTAGGTTTTTGAAAGGAAATATAAATTATGAAAAACAAAACAAAACTTTTGGTCTTATCCCTTGCATCAGTTTTGATGATTACTGGTTGTGACAACAAGGTCGTAGACTCAAGCAGTTCAGGAAGTGAATCTAGTTCAAGTTCTTCAAGTGTTGCATCTAGCAGCTCTTCTAGTTCATCTAGCTCTTCTAGCAGCTCATCTTCTTCTGCTCAACCAGTTGTCAAAAAGGCAACAATCAAAAAGGTCCATAACTTTGTAAAGAATGGAACTTTAAACGTCAAAGAAGGCGAAGTTGAATTAGACAAAGTCGTCACTTTAACTTTCACCGAAGCAGTTGAAGACAAAACATATCAAATCGCAGTTAATAAGACTGTTGCAGATATGACATGGGCTGAAGATAAACTCTCTTGCTCTTACACGTTATCTGCGACAGAGAATCAAGAACTTACGATTGCTATTGCCGAGAAGAATGCGACCGATCCTGATGGCCATACAATCACATTCACGCAAGGTGAACATTATTTAGTTCTTGGCATCGTTTCTGGAGAACATTATAAAGCCGTAGAAGGCGATTGGTTTGGGGAGGAAGATGCGATTGACGTTTTGGTTGCCGTTATTGTAGATGATGGATACATTCTTAATGATGTTAAGTTAAACGATTCCGGACTTAGAATGTATAGCGACGGCTATTATCATATTGATTCTTATGATTTCTATGCTGATTCTGAGCTTACAGTCGAAATAGAAGAAGCAACGCAACATACAATCACTTACGTTGGTGCAACCGCCGACAATCATGTCGACTTAACAAAATCCATTTTACCTACAACTTTCCTTGGTGGAAGTGAAGTTGCTTTCTCCTTTATTGCATTAGAGGGATATGGAATCAAGTCCGTTTATTTCACACCATCTATTGATGGCACATACTACAAAAAGGATTTCGTAAATTACTCAGTAACGTTGCCGAATGAAGATATTGAAGTCGAAATTGAGACTGGAGAAGACGTTAATCTTAGATTCGAATCAACAGAACATCTTAGCAATATTGAGTTCTATTCGAAATATAACTATGACTATGCAACCAAGGATGTAACTTTCTCTGACAAGATAACCTCAGCTGTTGTTGGTACGACTTTCTATGCCGTTTTCAAAGTTGATGACGGATATAAAGTTGACAGCATTGTCGGAGCGACAAACGAGGATGATGCAGAAGGAAACAAAAACTATTATCAACCAGCTGATGGACGTGCTTTCTATAGTTGCCAAATTTATGCTGATACGGCTTTAAAAGCAAATCTTGTCACAAAAAAGAATATTACCTTAGATTCTTCAGTTGATTCATCAAAAGTTACTCTTGTCTTTGATGATGATGTAACTTCTTATTTCCCTGGAGATGATGTCGGATTCGACACTGTTCTTACAGATGATGAGAACACTAGAATTGGCAAAGTTTCTTATTGCTATACAGAAAATGGCGAAACAAAAGAGGAAACAATAAAAGCTTCAACTTGGAAAGACCGCACTTATAACTTCAAGATGCCTTACACCGATGTAACAATCAAAGTTGAGGTCGTTGATATCGTTAAATCAACAATCACATACGTAAGCACAGCAGGCAACCTTGTTGATAGCGTTACTCTCTCTGGCGTTACAAGCGAAGCCGAACTTAAAACAAGCGAAGCAAGCGCTAATTCTGCAGAATTCGAGAAAGATGAAACTGTAGAAGTCACCGTTCTTGCCGGTAGCAATCATTCAAAGAAAGTAAAAGCAAGCATTGGATACACTGACAAAGATGGTGTCGCACAAACAAAAGATGTCGAGCTTAAATTAGATGTTACAAGCGGCAAGTACACTAGCTCATTCATCGTTCCAACAACTGCAGTTACATTTACTCTTGCTGAAGGAGATGCCGCAACAGTTAGAACTGTCACTGCTCCAAGCACAAGCACAATCGAGTACTACACAAGTACCGAGGAAACATCAAAAGTCACAACATTAGGTGATCTTTATGACATGGATGTCTTCTACTTTGTTGTTAAAGATACTGCAGAAGAAGGAAAGACTGTTGTTGTTAAAGTTCTTGCTGATGGCACACAAGTTTCCACAAGCGAGGTAACAATTGGCGAGGAGACCGCTTATAAAGTCGCTGTTACAGGCAATATCGAAATTAAAGTCGAGCAAGTTGGCGCTGTAAAATTAAGCATCAGCGGTGGCGGATATATCGGCGACGGAAATGGTGTTCTCTTTGATCCTGATACTGAGGAACCAATAACCATCACGAATGGAACAGTCCCATATGGAACTAAGTTCTATTACGAAGATGATAGCGATCGCTATGTCTCATACGTTACAGTTGATGGTAAAGAAGTCGATGGCACATGGTCTAACGCATTATACGATTACTATTACGAAGCAACAGGCGATGTTGTAATTGTTCTCGAAAATTATGACTGACTTGTAATTAAGCGATTATAAACAATAAAATTCTTAGAATGCTCCTCATTAATTTGGGGAGTTTTCTTTATGGACGTAAGCAAAAACAAGCATGTGGGAATCTCGTTTTTGCTATTGTGATTAGGTAACCATAAAATTCCTCTTTTCTCTTATCACCTATATAAAGACGGTGTTTTTACAAAAAGGACGAAAATTATGGAAATTATTTAGTTTTGAAATCTTTGTTTCCGTCGGAGAAAGACATATTTCCTTCGAGGTTACTATATTTTGTGTTGTATGTCGCAGGGCTTGGGAAACCTACTTTGCCAATTGCTTTGGTATTGATGTAGGTTCTTATGTGTTTGAAATATTTATGAGGGGTGGTTGTAATCTTGGTTTTATCTGATGGAGTTTGCTCTTTTTCACAAAGATCTGTTGCTTCATGAAGGAGATTTGCTCCTCTTGTAAGAGAGGTAGTTACTTTCTTAACTTCTCCTGTTTTTAGATTGTCTCTAATTGCCATTAATGTTCCTAGGGCTAGGATAAATCCAGGGATGTAATCAAGAGGGACTCCATTTAGATTAACTGGTTTTTCTTTTGTGCCATTTCTAATCGAAAGACCGGTGATATCTTCTGCTAAAGGAGCCCAACCAGGTCTATCTTTCCAAACAGTATCAGAGAAACACATAAGGTTTGAATAGATGACGTTTGGATTGATTTTACGAATTTCTTCTTCTGAAAGACCGAATTTATCAAAACAGCCATTTTGGTAGGAGTAGGTGATGACATCTGCTTCCTTGATGAGTTCTTTGATTCTAGCAAGGTCTTCTTTCTTATTTAAATCAAGCTGGATTGAATCTTTCCCTGCCCATCCATCAAGTTCTAGCATGGCTTGTTCTTGTTCTTTGAATGAACCTCTTCTAACTAGAAGAACATCCGCGCCATATTCTGCTAGGATTCTTGAACATGCTGGTCCAGCAATGATATGAGTTAGGTCTAATACTTTGATGCCGGTTAATGGGCCTTTTTCTAAGGATGAAGATAGTTTCATTTTAGAATTGCCAGTTGTTTCAAAACGAATGAGTGGCATTTCTTTTACGGCTTTGCCAACAGGTGTATTTTCCCATTCGGAACGTGAACGAAGAACACATGCACATGCACCTGAAGAGAAGGCAAGCTCTTCTAATTCCAACGAATTCCATTTGGCTACTTCTTTGGTGAGATATTTCCTATCTTTCTTTGTTGATAGAAGGGTGAATTTGTCATAAGGCTTATTAAGCTTCATTGCTTCAACAAGCTTCTTTTGCTGAGATTGATAATATGTATGGAAAGAAATGTATCTTCCGTCTTTTGTTTTGTATTTATAGAAGGAACCGTTGATCGCATTATCGACTCTTATTGCAGAAGCTAGACGTGATTTTTTGAATTCTTTGTCGTAGTAGTTGGCCATATAAAGTCGTATTGCTTGTAAGCCAGCGTAGGAAATATCGCAGTATATTTCGTTGCCTTTTACTTGATCTCCTCTTAACTCACCAATCTCTGTGGCAAGATTACTTGCTAAAGAAAGGATGGCTGCAATAACACTGCTTTGAAGGATTTTCTCATCGACAAAGAGCTTGTCTACCGCCTTCTTTCTTAGCTTTGCTAAAACAAAGGCAATCACATTAGGAAATGGATTTTCCTTGAGATAGCATTTCTTAAATTCTTTCTCTGTCTCTTCGTTTACAATGAATGTTACTGGAAGAGTGTTATCAATCTTTAGAAGATCAGATAAATAATCATAAACAATCTGAGCTTGTTTGGCTTTCTTACTTAATACGTCTTTGCTACTCATGGAATTCTCCTTATTTGGTGGCTGTTAATAAGATAATAATACAAATCGATAAAATTTTCTCTATATAAAAACATTTATTCGTCTATTGATATGTATATAATAGTTGTATGTACAACTAATTAGGAGAGAGTATGGATATAACGGAAAGAAAAATCACTAAGATTGCAAGAGAAGCAGAGAAACTCGTTCTTCTCTCTTTAAGAGATAATGGAGTAGGGACTGCAGAAATAGATTTGATTCATGCCTTAAGGCATAATTCTGGGTGTAGCCAGTCTAAGCTTTGTGAGATTCTTCATGCGGATAAAGCTGCGATTGCTAGAAGAGTTAAAAACCTTGAACAAAAGGGATACCTTACAATTGAAGATGATCCTAAAGATAAACGTAGCCATATTCTTTATCCAACAGCAAAAGCAGAAGAACTTAAATCTTCTAAAACAGAGATTGAATCTTCCTTCTATGAATATCTTCTTTCTTCACTTAGCAAAGAAGAAGGGGAAAACTTTTCTCTTATTTTAGATAAGTTATATCACGTCTCTAAAACGGAAAGCCGTTCTAACTTCCCTCATCTTCTTAAGAAGTAATTATGAAAAGAAACAAGAATTTATCTCCAGATAAGATTTCTTCTTATTTTAGGGAGGAATGGTTTTCATTAAGTATAGTCACCATTTCTGGGCTTATTTACAATGTTGGCCTTTTAGCAACGCCATATTTTGAAGGAGAGATGGCTCAAGGCTTATCGGACATTCTAAATGGCAAAAAGAATTTTTCCTATATGGCCATTTTAGTTTCTATATACCTAGGAATAGTTTTACTTGTACAAGTTGCAAGGTATTTTAAACGTTTCTACGTTAGAAGGTTTTCTAACAATATCAATCGGAATATGAAAGGTGTTTTATATGCCAATCTTCTTAGAAAAAGTAAATCTTTCTTGGAAGAAGAAGGAAACGGCGAAATTATGACAAAAGCCATTTCTGATGTTGATGATTGTGCGGAAGGAATGAGAAAATTTACGACAGAGATCTTTGACACTGGCATTTCTTTTATTAGTTTTGCCGTAATGTTATTTATCTACGATTGGAGATTGGCTTTTTTGTCTTTGAGCTTTACCCCTTTGGCGTATTTGGTTGCTGCTCTTATGAAGAAACCCATCAATCAATCAAATAGGGCTTATAAAAAGGTGGTTACAGAGCTTAACTCTAAGACTCTTGATCGAGCGAGCAATGCCGTGACGTATCGTATTTATGGGGTTGAGAACGTTAGAGAAGAAGATTATAAAAACGTTCTTAAGGACTATGAAAAGAAAGCAGTGCGTAATAACGTTTGGCAAAGTGCTTTGTCTCCTTTGTATCTTGCTTCAACGACTGCAGGAGTGTTTTTCATTCTCTACTTTGGCTCTAAAAACGTTTTAGGAACGGGATGGAATGTGTGGGATATAGCTGCATTAACTACGTTTCTTTCTTGCTTTGCAAAGTTAAGCCTAAGAACATCAAAGGTCGCTAAATTATTTAATTCCGTCCAAAAGGCGGAAATCTCTTGGAATAGAATCAAACCTTTAATGAAAAAAGTAGAAGACCTTCCTCCTTTAGAAATTGCTCAAGGAAATGATTTGGTGATTAAGAATCTTTCTTTTGGCTATACGGATAAGATGATATTTGAGAATATCTCGCTTACTGCAAAAGTAGGTGACATTATCGGAGTTACTGGTCCTATCGCAGGAGGAAAGTCTTCTTTCGGCAAGGCTTTTCTTTTGGAAAATGAATACAAAGGGTCAATCAAATTTGGGGATAAAGAATTATCTTCTTTTTCTCCTCGAGAAATTTCAGGAATTGTTGGATATCTAGGACACGATCCAGAACTTAATGCAGATTCGATTAGAAACAACGTTCTTTTTGGTAAAGAAGAAGATGTAATGCCATATCTATCTCTAGCGATGATTAAAGATGAGGTTTTATCTATGGAAGATAAAGAAAACACCATCATTGGGAGCAATGGCATTCGTCTATCAGGTGGGCAAGCTCAAAGAGTTGCTCTTGCAAGAGCCTTTGCTAATCCTAGGCCAATCATGATTCTTGATGATCCGTTTTCCGCTTTAGATAGAAACACGGAAGATAAGGCATTTGCTAACTTAAAAGAATTCGCCAAAGATAAAATCGTTATCCTTATTTCCCATCGTCTTTATCACTTCCCAGAAGTAAATAAGGTTATTTACATGGAAAAAGGGAAGAACTACATAGGAACACATAAAGAATTAATTTCACGTTTACCTCAGTATCGGAATCTTTATGAATCTCAAATGGGAGGCAATAATGGTGAAAAATAAAGCAGGTGTGATGAAAACTTTAAAAATCGCCATTAAAAATCACATATTTTTAACTTTGCTTACTCTTGTTTTTGTTGTGGCTGCGGTTATGTCTTCTCTTCTTCCTCCGTTGGTTTTAGGAAACGTTGTTGATACGTTAACTTTAGGAAATACCCCTGAATTATGGATGATTTTCTTATATTTCGTTTCTCTTTTACTTGAGGGAGTATGTTCATCATTACAAGATAGTTTTCTTATTTTATATGGGCAAAAGATGATTCGATATTTACGTGAGGAGATGTCTAGGAAAATGAGTCGTCTTCCTGCAAGTACGTTAGTAGAACAAAAACCTGGAGAAGTGCTTGCGCGTTTTTCTAGCGATGTCGATGCGGTTGAGTCCTTATTTAGTTCAGGTGTTATTAGCATGGTCGCAGATTTTTCAAAGATCATTTCGATTTTCGTTATCATTTGCATCAAAAATCTTGGCCTTGCTTTAGTGTTATTGATTGTTATCCCTCTTTTAACTTTATTTACTCGTTATATTCAGAAAAAGACTTTGGTAAGCCAATTAGAAAATCGTAAGGCAATTGCAAAAGTCTCAGGTCAAGTTCCTGAAAGTATTCATAACATACGAGCCATTCATCTTCTAGGCTTAGAAAAATATATGGAGAATCGTTACGATAAGGGCATCGAAGAAAGTTACAAAGCAGTGGAGAAAACCAATTTCTTTGATTCGATATACTCACCAGTGGTTGTTATCGTAAATGCATTAGTGGTTGGCTTAGTGATGATTCTATCTGCTTCAGGAAATGCAAACGTTCTTGCCTTATTTGGAATGTCAGTAGGAACTTCCGTTACAGTTATTAGCTATATTACAAAGATTTTCTCTCCAATTGAAAGTTTAGGAATGGAGATTCAAACAATCCAAGGCGCGATGGCGGGAGTAAAAAGGATAGATTCATTCCTAAAACAAGATGAACGTTCTATTCCTAGCGGAGAAGATGGAGATGGTGGAGAAATTGAAATAAACCACGTTTCCTTTGGATACGATGAAAAAGAAGTCTTGCATGATTTTTCTCTTGAAGTTAAAAACGGAGAACAAGTAACTTTGATTGGTAAGACTGGTGCTGGAAAAAGCACGATCTTCCGTTTGTTGCTTGGCCTTTATTCTCCAAAGGAAGGAGAAATAAAACTTGGTGGGAAATATGTTAGTGAGATTTCTGATAGAGAAAGAAGAAAAACAATTGGCTGTGTAGAACAACATTTCTCTAGAATTGATGGAAATATTCTCGATCAAATAACCCTTGGCGATCCCTCAATTAGCGAAGAGATGGCTATCGATGCAGCAAAACTTGTAGGCATACATGATTCAATTATGGCTCTGCCAGAAGGGTACCAAAACGAATGTAATGAGCATATTTTCTCTCAAGGAGAGTGGCAACTTCTTTCTATTGCTAGAGCCATAGTGGCAAATCCTAAAATTCTTCTTTTAGATGAAATAACGGCGAATTTAGATGCAAGAACTGAAGAACGTGTGCTTGAGGCGATAAAATCTGCATCAGAAGGAAGAACTCTTCTCTCTATTTCGCATAGAATTTACGAAACTCTTGGCACTCGAAGTGTCGAAATCAAACAAAATTGCTAAAAATATTGATGATAACTATGTTTCGCATTACTTCGAAGTATTAGAAGTAGACTTAGAAGTGCCTAGAAGTAAACATTAAAAAACCGACAAATGTAGTGTTCTACAAATGCCGGTTTTGTTTTAGTTCTTAGATCAATCAAATGTTCCCATGATTCTATCGCCTGCATCACCGAATGCAGTAACGATATAGCCATGTTCATTTAATGGAGCGTCTTCATATTTAGCAAGATAGATTTTTACATCTGGATGCTCTTTATGAACTTTTGCGACTCCTTCTTTTGCGCCAATTAAGCAAAGAAGACGAATATCTTTGCAACCTGCTTGTTTGATGTAGTTGATGGCTGCGGCTGCGCTGCCTCCTGTAGCAAGAGCTGGATCAACGACAAGCACTGGTCCGTCTGCAACTTCTTTAGGGAGTTTGAAATAATAAGTTTGTGGTAAGAGAGTCTCTTCGTCTCTATATAAACCGATATGCCCGACTCTGGCCTTTGGATAGAGATTTCTAAGTCCATCAACCATACCAAGTCCTGCACGAAGGATTGGAACGATGGTGAAGTTTTGATCTAAGACCGGGGACATGAAACTAGAAATAGGGGCGTCAATCATGATGTCTTTTGTTTTGAGATCTTTTAAAACCTCATAACCCATGATTGTGGCGATTTCACCGACGATTTCGTGAAAATCTTTGGATGAAGTTTTCTTTTCACAAAGCACGGTGATCTTGTGTTTGATAAGTGGATGGTCGAATACGAATAAATTTTCTGTTGGGTTAAGCATTGCGCTTTCTAACCTCCTTTTCCTAGTTTTTTATTGTAACACCTAAAGAAAAACGAAAAAGCAAAAATAATATTTCGGTCTCCTTTGCATTCTGCAAGATTTTTTGAAAAGATGTGGTTATATAGCAAATATTCATGAATGCATAATAGTTAGAACTTAGGAATATTCTGTTTTGTAAAAATGTATTGGTTCGAAAAATATTGCTTGCCTCTATCTTTGCTAGAGACTAGAATACTTCCGACATAGGTCTTTAAGGTTGATACGAGAGATCAACAAGACGGTGAATAATTTCTTTGGACATAGATTATCCATAGCCTTGTTGCACGTACAACAAGGATATTTTTCTAGGAGGATACATGAAGTTCAAAGCAGAGATATTAACAGAAATTGAAATCGAAAGAACTTTGAAAAGACTTTCGCATGAGATCATAGAAAATTGTGATTTATCAAATGTCGTTTTAGTTGGAATCAAAACTAGGGGAGTTCCTCTAGCAAAGATCATTGCCTCAAACATTAAGAAATTTGCAGACACCGAAGTTAAGCTTGGTGAAATAGATATCTCATTATATCGAGATGATCTAACACAAGTTGCCGATGCCGCGGTCTTAAACGAAACAAATTTAGAATTCCCTATCCAAGGAAAAGACATAATCCTTGTTGACGATGTTATCTATACAGGAAGAACTGTAAGAGCGGCGATTGAAGGAATCTTCTCAAAAGGAAGACCAAATCGCATTATGCTTGCGGTCCTAATTGATAGAGGACATAGAGAGTTACCAATAAGAGGCGACTTTGTCGGCAAGAACGTCCCTACTTCCAAAAAAGAGGTAATAGCAGTTCATTTGGAAGAAACGGATAAGAAAAACAATGTCGAACTCTGGGATAGAGAATAAAAAAGAAAAGGAGAAAAGTTATGAAATTAACTTACAACATCAGCGATAAACCGCCGTTTGGGAAGACACTCATATTCGCTTTCCAACAAATGATCGCCATCATGGCTGCAACCTTGCTCGTACCTATGATTATGAGTGGTTACACAACACCTGATGGAGCGACATTGCTCTTCGATTGCGCAGCTGCCCTTGCTGGCGCAGGATTCGGTACGATTGTCTATATTCTCTTCACGAAAGGAAGAAGCCCTGTCTTCTTAGGAAGCTCATTCACCTTCCTTGGCGCTTATGCTACAACGATTGGCGCAGGATATGGTTATTGGGGCGTCATTATTGGTATTGCAATGGCTGGCTTAGTCTATGTCATTATGGCAATTATCATCAAATTCGTTGGATCTGGTTGGGTTAACAAACTTCTTCCTCCAGTTATCATCGGACCTATTGTTGCATTAATCGGGTTATCTTTATCAGGAACCGCGACAAGCTGGGCAATGAGCAATGGTGGATCAGAATATAACCTTCTCTCCATTCTTTGTGCCTTAGTTACCTTCTTCGTTATTGTTATTTGCTCGGTCAGAGGAACCAAAACCATCAAATTAATTCCATTCATCATTGGTATTGGCGCAGGTTACCTTCTTGCCCTTATCTTCACCTTAATTGGTATGGCAGCTAATGTCGAGTATATGAAAATACTTAGCTTTGATTCCTTCAAATCCTTAGCACCATTTAGATTCCAATCTATCTTAGATTATCCTAAGTTCACCTTCTTACAAGCTATTCAAAATCCAGACGCTTCGCATATTGATTGGGCTGCTATTGCTTCCCTTGCAATCACCTTCATCCCGATCGCTGTTGTTGAACTTGCTCAACACGTTGCAGACCACAAAAACCTCTCTTCCATCATTGAAAAAGACTTAATCACCGATCCAGGATTAGACAAAACATTACTTGGTGATGGTGTTGGCTCCGTGGTTGGCGGATTCTTCGGTGGAGCTGCCAATACAACATACGGTGAATCAATCGGTTGCGTCGCTATCACAGGAAACGCTTCAATCATCTCCATCTTCACCGCAGCAGTTGGTTGTATCCTTCTCTCCTTCGTTTCCCCATTCGTTGCTGTTATTAATTCCATTCCTAAGTGTGTCATGGGCGGCGCTTGTATTGCTCTTTATGGCTTCATCGCTGTCTCTGGTTTACAAATGCTTAAGAAAGTTGACTTAGGCGATAATAGAAATTTATTCGTCGTTGCTGCAATCTTTGTCTGCGGTATCGGTGGACTTGCCCTTAACTTTGGCAAGATCTCCATTACTTCCTTGGCGGTTGCAATGATTGTTGGTATCCTTACAAACATCATCACACATTTCAAAACCAAGAAAGAAAAAGTTTCTGATGGTTTATCTGCAGAAGTAGAAAATGCGGAGAATAATGTTGTAGATGAAAATACAACAATTGAATAACAAATAGTTTATTGAACGACCGACCAGAAATGGTCGGTTTTTCAAACTTACGATTTTTAGAAAAAATGATTTTGGCGCGTTATTTTGGTGTTTTGTGTTCTTGAAATGCTATTGATTTAACTATATTGGCCAAAATTTGATACTTAGTTGAGAAAGGGATTAGAATTGATTTATGAAAATATTAGTAAGCAAATGTTTGTTAGGCATTAATTGTCGTTACAAAGGCGACAATTGCAGATGTGAAAAGGCGATTGAACTTGGAAAAGATAATGAGCTTATTCCCGTTTGTCCTGAACAAGATGGAGGGTTACCTACACCTAGAGATCCATCAGAAATCGTAGGGGATAAAGTAATTTCTTCTAAAGGAAAAGATGTGACAAAAGAATATATGAAAGGGGCGGAGATTGCTTTAAAGGCTGCAAAAGATAATCGTGTTGATTATTGCCTTCTTAAGGCAAACTCACCATCATGTGGCAAGGGCCGCATATATGATGGAACATTCGCTGGTAAGAAAATAGAAGGTAATGGTGTTACTGCTAAGCTTCTTTTGGAAAATGGTTTTGTCGTACTAACTGAAGAAGAGATATAACTGTTTTAAAAGAAACGAATTTGCCTTATTATCTAACTATTTTGCAAGACTTGTCTTCTTTTTATGATGCAATATTTCTATAGGCTAAATATATGTCAAAGAAAAAGATCATCATAATTGGAACATCAAGTTTATGCGTTTTGCTTGTTGCGGTTACTATTGGCTTGCTTGTAAGCGGGGCTAAATATGGCATTCTTCCATTCGGTTTTCTTAAAGATGAAAGATTAAAGAATCTTGAAGGAAATAGTGATAAGTATTCATTAAAGAACGTTAATGAGTTAGATGATAGTCCTCTTACGGGGATGAATGTCGCATATTTAGGGTCTTCTGTAACTTATGGCGCGTCTTCTTTAGGAACGTCTTTTGTTGAATATATCTCCAAGAGAAATAAGACAACATATATAAAGGAGGCAGTTTCAGGAACGACTTTAGCAGACTATGGAAACTCATATGTCAAACGTATAAAAAATATCGATAAAACTGCAAAGATAGATTTATTTGTGTGCCAACTTTCGACGAATGACGCATCACAAAATAAGGAATTAGGAAATATAAACGATTCAAATTTGTTAACAACATGCGGAGCAATTAATTACGTTATCAACTATGTCAAGGAAACTTGGAATTGTCCATTGATGTTTTATACGAATTCTTATTATGAGAATTCAAATTATCAGAAAATGGTGGACTCAATAAAAGAAATCGTTTCATCTAAAGAGGTTGGCCTTATAGATTTATATTCAGATCAAGAATTTAATAACATAACTGCAGAGAAACGTAGCCTATATATGGAAGATAGCATTCATCCAACAAAAGCAGGATATCTAGAGTGGTGGACACCAAGAATGGAAAATGATATCTATGAATTTGCGGCTAAAAATCGATAAATCTAATTTTTAGCAGTAAAAACCCATTAATTTTGTTTGTAGCCAAATTCTTTTAATTTGTAAAGAACAGCATTTTCATTTATATCAAAGAGTTTTGATTTCGATTTCGATTCTTTTTCCTTAAGAATACCATATTCGATGAATTTATTTAGGATCTTAAGTGCACCTTGTTTGGTCATTTTGACATTTATCATTTTTAGGAAATCAGCGTAATCGAATGTCCCCTGATATCCGATTAGCATTTTTTTGACATAGTTTAATTCTGTTGATGTCAAAGAAATACCAATATTTTTAGTGTTTTGACCTATATATCTAAGATTTTGATAACAAAGGATGTAATCAATTGAAAGGCCAAGTGTGTATTTAAGAAAATATGTTAAATCGTTGTGAGAATCTCTGCTTAATTCAATGGCTTTGTAATATTCGTTTTTCGTTTGATTAATTGCCTCAGAAATTATTGGTGGGAATGAATTATTTCCGCTTAATAAATAAACCCAATATGACACCATACGAGAGGTTCTTCCGTTGTAATCAAAATATGGATGGATATAAATCATGTAATAATGGCAAATGTGGCAATAAACTGATTTCGTATTTATCGTTTTTGTTCAGAGTGTCATTTACATATTTAAAAAATAGGCTCATGCAGTCATTTATTTTTTCGTGTGGGCAACCATGATAATGCGATATTTCTACTTCATCATAACGATAATGCTCATCGTTTCTTAGCTTATTCTCTTCATCTAAACAATTTTTGCTTAGAATCGTGTAGAGCTTATATAAATTGTCTTCGTTAAATGGGGGCAAAGTATTTACGAAATCTATGCCTTCTTTCGTGTTTTTTTATGATGATATCGTTTCTGTTTGTTGCCGGAATATTACTCTATAGAAGATCTTTTATTTTCTTTCTTGTCGTAGGGACATTCTCAACATTTAGTGTTCATCCTATCTCTGAATATATTCTTGATTCAATGAAATTGTTGGAAAATTTGTCGATCAATGTCTGATCTACGTTTGATAAGGATATACAAGTTTCAAGAAGTGATTTTAAATCGTTGCCAAAAGAGTAATAGAAGCATTTGCAATTAAATGAAGATAATGGCAGTAGTGTTATATATTTATCGCCATTGAATGCGAGTTCTTCTTTGTATTTGATCAATTCGTTATATTCATGGGGCGATATGAAAATTCCGGGTTTATTGCCATATTCCAACTCTTTTGGAGTGTAACATTTTCCATTAAGCTGTAAATCTAATATGTTTTGCGATTTATGCTTGTCCATAAAACTATTGTAAACCATTCCGTAAACTTATTTGATTTAGTGAAGGTAAATTAGTATTTTTATGAATCAATTCAGCCACGAAACGACTTTTTTCCTTTTCGTGGCTGAAATGGAATAATAAGGATGCCTTTATAATATATATATAAGGAAGAAAGAATGATTAGCAATTCTTGATTCAAATCAAAGTTATTTTAGATATTCTTATTAATAATCATTCTCCTAGGAGGAAGGAAACATGCAAGGAAATATTCATTCAATTGAAACATTCGGTTCCGTAGATGGACCTGGAATTCGTTTTGTTATTTTCGTTAAAGGATGCGCGATGCGTTGCCTATTTTGTCACAATCCTGATACTTGGAAAGGTGAAGGAGGAACTCTTAGAGATTCTTCCGATTTAATTAAGCAAGCTCTTCGTTACCGTCCCTATTGGGGTGATAAAGGTGGAATCACTGTTTCTGGAGGAGAGCCTCTTTTACAAATGGATTTCATGATTGATTTATTCAAAAAAGCCAAAGAGGAAGGAATCAATACCTGTATAGATACTGCAGGTCAGCCATTTACGAGAAAAGAACCGTTCTTCTCTAAATTCCAAGAATTGATGAAATATACGGATTTATTGCTTGTGGACATCAAACACATCGATCCAAAAGTTCATCTTGAACTTACCTCTTGTCCAAATGATAACATCATTGATATGTTTAATTATCTTGATGATATTCATAAGCCGATTTGGATTAGGCACGTTCTTCTTCCTGGCTATACAGACGATGATAAATATCTTTATGAGACAAGAAAGTTTATCAAGAATCTACATAACGTCGAGAGAATCGATGTTTTGCCTTTCCATAAGATGGGTGAATTTAAGTGGGAGAAATTAGGCTACCCGTATAAGCTTAAAAACACTGAGCCACCTACAAAGGAAAGGGTCAAAAACGCTATATCGGTATTAAATGGAGAAAAAGATGAAAACTTGATTTAAATCAATGTTTCGGCGTAATTTATTCATAAAATATCAGTGCATTAATGGAGGAAATTTTAATGTTAAAAGAAGCATGGAAAGGATTCAAAGACGGACACTGGTCAAAAGAAGTTGATGTCCGTGACTTTATCCAAGAAAACTACGAACCATACGATGGTGACGAATCATTCTTAGCTGGACCAACCAAGGCTACAACAGATCTTTGGAACAAAGTCCAAGAATTACAACACGCGGAGCGTGCTAAAGGTGGCGTTCTTGATATGGAAACCGAAATCGTTTCCGGTATCACCGCCTATGGCGCAGCCTATATCGATGACAGCTTAAAAGGCGAAGAGAAGGTTGTCGGCTTACAAACAGATAAGCCATTAAAGAGAGCTTTCATGCCTTATGGCGGAATCAAAATGGCTGAACAAGCTTGCACAACCTATGGATACACCCCAAATCCAGAATTACACAAGATCTTCACCCAATATCATAAGACCCACAACCAAGGCGTTTTTGATGCATATACCCCAGAAATCATGAAATGCCGTCATGCCAAGATCTTAACCGGTCTTCCAGATACTTATGGCCGTGGCCGTATCGTTGGTGATTATCGCCGTGTTGCCCTTTATGGTATTGACTTCCTTATTCAAGAGAAGAAGAAAGACCTTGCTAACTGTGGCGATCAAACCTTAACTGATGACGTTATCCGTCTTCGTGAAGAACTCTCCGAACAAATCCGTTCTTTAGAAGCAATGAAGGTTATGGCTGCTTCCTATGGATATGATATTTCCAAGCCAGCCACAAACGCCCACGAAGCAGTTCAATGGCTCTATTTCGGATATTTAGCTGCCATCAAGACACAAAATGGTGCCGCTATGTCAGTTGGTAGAGTTTCTACCTTCTTAGATATCTACATCAACCGTGATTTAAAGAACGGCGTTATCACAGAAGAAGAAGCCCAAGAATTAGTCGACCATTTCGTTATGAAATTAAGAATGGTCAAGTTTGCTCGTATTCCTTCTTATAACCAACTCTTCTCCGGTGACCCAGTCTGGGCAACACTCGAAGTTGCGGGTATGGGACAAGATGGACGTAGCATGGTCACAAAGAACGATTTCCGTTTCTTACACACCTTAGAGAATATGGGACCTGCACCAGAACCAAACCTCACTGTTCTTTATACAAAGAGACTTCCTTCCAACTTCAAGAAGTATGCCGCAAAGATTTCTGTCGATACTTCTGCTATCCAATATGAAAACGATGATGTTATGCGTCCAGTTTGGGGCGATGACTACTCGATTTGCTGCTGCGTTAGCGCAACTCAAACCGGCAAAGAAATGCAATTCTTCGGTGCCCGTGCTAACCTCGCAAAGTGCTTACTCTACGCGATAAATGGTGGTGTTGACGTTAAGACCCGTGAACAAGTCGGACCTGCATATACTCCAATCACTTCCGAATATCTTCATTATGATGAAGTTATTGCCAAGTATGACAAGATGATGGATTGGCTTGTTGGCGTTTATGTTAATGCCCTTAACTTAATCCACTATATGCATGATAAGTATTACTATGAAGCTGCTGAAATGGCTTTAATCGATACCGATGTCCGTCGTACATTCGCTACAGGTATTGCTGGATTCTCTCACGTTGTTGACTCCCTTAGCGCTATTAAGTATGCAAAGGTCAAGACCGTCCGTGATGAAACAGGAATCTGCGTTGATTATGAAATCGAAGGAGACTTCCCAAGATATGGTAACGATGATGATCGTGCAGACGATATTGCCGTTGAACTCCTTAAGACCTTCATGACAAAACTTAAGAAACATCATACTTATCGTAACTCTGAACCAACAACTTCCATCCTTACCATTACCTCCAACGTTGTCTATGGTAAAGCAACCGGCTCTATGCCTGATGGACGTAAAGCGGGCGAGCCACTCTCTCCAGGTGCAAACCCAGCTTATGGTGCAGAAAAGAATGGCTTACTTGCCTCCCTTAACTCGGTCGCAAAGCTTCCTTACGAATATGCACTTGATGGTATCTCCAATACCCAAACCATTTCTCCAAATACATTAGGACATAACGAAGAAGAAAGAGTTTCTACCCTCGTTAACGTTCTTGATGGATATTTCGAGAAAGGTGCACACCATCTTAATGTCAACGTCTTCGGATTAGACAAATTAAGAGATGCAATGGAACATCCTGAGAAACCAGAATATGCCAACTTCACAATCCGTGTCTCTGGCTATGCTGTTAAGTTCATCGATTTAACCAAAGAACAACAATTAGACGTCATTGCTCGTAACGCACACGAGTCGATGTAATCTGAAACTCAAAAATCCAAATATGGGCTGCAGAAATGCAGCCCTTTTTGCATATTTGTGTGAAATATGAATGTTTTTGTTTTGCCTTTTGCAATGATGAGCATTTCTGAAAATCCTTTTTGATACAATGCAAAAGATATGAAAACTCAAACAAAAACTTATTACGTTATTTATGGCTTGCTCTTTGCTGTTCTTATTACTGGCTTTATTTGTTCTTCGTTTTACGATTTTCAAATAAGTTCATCGATAGTAAATCAAAACTCTACATTTGGAATGATATGTGCTTCATTTGGAGAATTACCTGCATGGGCATTGATGTCTTTCTTTGGGGTAATGGCTTTTAGATTATCTCAACAAGTGGAAAAGAAGACTTATAAGGTCTTGCTTATCTTTTTCTTCGTTTTGGTCGTAGGGGTTTCTTCCTATATGATCTTCTCTTGTATGAATAGTTCACATAATGGATTTAAGGATGTTTCTAATTTAGCTCTTAGAATTATTCTTACCGTTATCTTTGAGGGATTAATCGTTGCTTTGGCGTTCTTCTTAGTTAGAACAAAGGATACTAAGTTATTAATTAGAATATGGCTAATTATGATGATCTCATATTACTCGGGATTAGGACTTACATATCTTCTTAAGGGAATATTCTCTAGACCAAGATATAGACTCATTTGCAATGGCTTTGAAAATTATTCTCCAATTGATTTATTTAAGCCTTGGTTCAATATGAAGAAAGGCTTAGCAGAAGAAATGCTTGCCGCTCAAATTGGATCGGATGAATTTAATTCTTTCCCATCTGGACATACCTTTGATGCGTTATCAGGGATTCTATTCTTCTATGTTCCTTTCTTAAATGATAAGACGAAAGATAAGAAATGGATTAGATATGCTGTTTTATCTTTCTTTAGCCTATATGGCTTGATGATTGGCTTCGGAAGAATCTACTATGGAGCCCATTATCTTTCTGATGTAACTATAGGTGGACTTATTATTGTGGTTTTATCATTCATCATTCCTTTAGTTGACAGGAAGATAAGAAAAAATCCTATTTGATTCATTAATTCATTAACGAAAAGTTTAATGAATAAATATGAAAAATAATGGAAAACTTTTTCATCTAATGAATAAGTGTCTAAAATTAAATTATGAACGACACTGAATATACTAGAATAAAAGAGAATAGAGTAAAGAAAACGGAAATAGACGAACGCGATGAGGAAAGGGGACTCGATTTTTCCTTTAGAAAATGGGACATGAGTCCAAATCAAATAAATGTTTCTTTCAAAGACTTGAATAAAGAATCGCTTGTGACGTATCGCGCTTTGTTTAATGAAAAAAATCATGGAGATCTTTTCAAAAACCTTGATGATGAAACGTTTTATAGAACTATAGGTGCATTGTATTTAAAAGATGATGAATATATTCCTACGAATGCGGCCATTTTGCTATTTGGCAACTATCTACAAATCAAACGGATATTCCCCGAATATAATCTAGATTATCGTGAAAATGCAAGCTAATCTAGCCGTTGGGATTATAGATTGGATGCGAGCGATTTATCTTGGAGTGAAAACGCTTTTGATTTCATCATTAGGGCAGTCGCACATTTAAAACCATTTCTTCCTAATCCATTCCATTTATCCGATGATGGTTTAACGGAGAATGGTGGAAATTTGTTAAGCGAATGTGTTCGTGAAGGTATTGCAAACACCATATGTAATTGCGATTACCTTTTACCTGGTGGAGTTACAATTATTTTTGAAGGCAATAAAATCATTTTCAAAAAATGCCGGGCGTATGCGCTTGCCGCTAGAAAGAGCAATGCTTGGAGGAGATAGCGATCCAAGAAATGAAGGTGTAATGAATTTGCTTCATTTGGTTAGAATTGGAGATAAAGCGGGAACAGGAATCCCAAACATCATTTTGAAAATGAAGAAATTAGGCTATCCAGAGCCGATTTGGAAAGACGAAGCGTTCCCTTGCAAAACGACATTGACTCTTTTGCTTACGAAAGTGTCTTCTTCTAAAACCAATAATACATTAGAAAAGAAGATTATCGCCTTCCTCGCGAAAGAAGGAGAATCTTCAATTACCGAGATTGCTAATGCCTTGAATGTTGCTAATGCCACAATAAGTCTTACCATCAAAACGTTAAAACAGAGGGGAATCGTCGAGGATAATGGAAAACCGACAAAAGGAAAATTGTTCTTTTTGGCAATGTAAAAATCATTCCCTGTATTCAAGAAAATAATATTTGATTAATCAAAAACTAATGATATCCTATTACAAGTTAGCAAAGACTAACTATGAAATGAATATCATATGAATGCTTATGTATACGCTCTTATTGGAATTTTCTTTACTTTCTTTTGCACGTCTTTAGGATCTTCTTTTGTTTATTTCTTCCATAAGAAGGAAATAAGCCCAAGGATAAATCAAATATTCTTAGGATTTGCTGCAGGTATAATGTTATCTGCATCAATATTTTCTTTGATAGTGCCTACTTTAGATATGAAGATTGATTACATGCCTTCTTGGCTTGTTAATGGTCTTTCTATATTTTTAGGCGCTTTATTTCTTTGGGGCATTGATAGGCTTATTCCTCATTTCCATGTTGAACAGAATAAAGAAGAAGGTCTCCCATCAAGAATTTCTAAGACGACAAAGATGTTCCTTGCGGTCACAATTCATAATGTGCCTGAAGGATTGTCAGTAGGCATTTCTTTTGGCGTAGCGTTAGCGAATTTAAGTGGAGGTAACGTTTTATCCGTTATGATGTCTTCTTTGATGTTAGCGATTGGTATTGGTATTCAAAACATTCCTGAGGGAGCAGTAGTCTCATTACCAATTAAAGGAGAGACTGGCAATTCAAATAAAGCGTTTCTTTTTGGCGTATTCTCAGGAGCCGTTGAACCTATTGCTGCAGTTATTGGCTTATTCCTTGCTTATTTTGTTGAGCCAATCATGCCGTGGGCTTTATCTTTTGCCGCTGGTTGCATGCTTTATGTCATTGCCGAAGAAATGATTCCTGATGCCAAGGGCGATCCAACAAGTCATATTGGTGTTTGGTCTTTTATTATTGGCTTTGTTTTAATGATGAGCTTAGATGTTGCCTTAGGTTAGTGCTAAAATTCTTTCTATGAAAAAGAAGATTGTATTATTCCTACTATCTTTGTTTCTTCTATCTTGTTCGAATGGATGTGAGGATATTCCTACACCTGTTTTAAAAGATGATGATTTTACTTTCTTCGTATCTTCAGATCTTCATTATTTAGATACTTCACTTAGAGATGAGACATTTTCTCCAGATATTACTTCGATATCAGGGGATGGTAAGGCAACGTATTATTCCGAAGTGATTCTTGATGCCTATATTAAAGAAATCAAAGAAAAGAAACCTGATGCGGTCTTCTTCACTGGAGATAATACGTTTAACGGGGCGAAAGAATCTCATGATAGATTTATTTCTAAACTTAAAGATCTTCAGAAAGAAGGCATAGCAGTATATCTCTTACCCGGTAATCACGATGTTGGTAACTATTCTGCATATTCATTTTTGAATGGTGAAATAAATAAAGTACCTACATATTCTTCGGATGATTTTAAAAACCTTTATTCACGATTTGGCTATTACCAAGCGGAATATAAGGATTCAAATAGCTTTTCTTATATAAAGGAAGTGGCAAATAACACCTATGCGATAATGTTGGATTCAAATACATATATTGAAAGACTATTGAGATTAGAGACTATTTCTTGGCTTGAAGAATCCTTAAAGGATATATCTAAGAAAGACGCAAAGATTCTATCTTTCTCTCATCAAAGCATTCTTCCTCAAAACGAAACCATAGGGAATACATATACGATGGTGAATGCAGAGAAACTTCTGCCGTTGTATAAGAAATATAACGTTATTGCAAACTTCGCTGGCCATCTTCATATTCAACATTGCAAATATGATGAAGATTTCCTTGAGATTCTCTCTTCTTCCTTATCGACAAATCCTTGCCAATATGGAGTTATTAATTATTCCAAAGGCAAATGGAATTACCAAACCAAGAAACTAGATGTAAGTGGATATGCAAAAGAGAAGAATTTAATAGATAAGAATCTATTGCACTTTCCTTCGTTTATAAGCACGTTATTTGATCGGACAAATTCTTATAAACTTGCTACATTTCTTGATAAAGATGAAACGTTAAATGATGAAAAAAGAGAAAGATATAGAAACAATATCTATCTTCTAAATAAAGCGTATTTCTCCGGTGAAATTATTTCTCTTAGTGATGAAGAAATGGAAGAATTAAAAAGCTATCTAGGTGATAGCAATCCTTATCTTTCTGAGATTATTGATGATTTGTCTTCGAGAAGAGATTATTGCAAGGCTACTTTCTAATCTTCAAGATGTCTTCGAAATATCTAAGTGTTGAGTATTTGTATCTTCTTTCGAATTCTCTAAATTTCGATTTATCTACGGCAATTTCCATGTGTTTTTCAATCTAGAACGTTTTTTAGCAGTGATTAGATTTAGATGCTTATGATTTCTAGCATTTCTTTATGAACTTTACTGATGTTTTTCGTATGCTTAAATTAGATCTTATGTTGCAAATCTAACTTAAAGATCAAGTCGCACCATTTTGCATTTTATTAGCGGCTCTTTTTTGCTTTATTTTGGAAATGATTTTTGGAACAAATAAAAACAAGAGGTAGGAAATTAAACACAAAGCTAAGCAGCAAAGAAGATAAAAATATTTAGTTGCATCATTAATTTCAAAGAGATAAATCGATAGAAAAGGTAGATGCCATAGCCAGATATGAATAGAATAAGCGCTCAAATGCTTAAAAAATTTATTATCAAAAAGAAGATTAATTTTGCTTCCGTACAAAGCAATGATCAAAGGGATCCACAAAGCCACTGAATAACAATTTTCCCCTATGTTTATGTTTATAGTTTCGTTTCCACTGAATACAAATGAGGCAACAAAATTAAAGGAAGAAAATAAGAGGGCGACAATTTTAAGCCACATTGGTATTTTATGTTCTGTTAACAAGCGCATTAATAGGAAACCGACAAAGAACATTCCAACATACAAGCTGTTTCGTGGGCTGAAAAGTAATGGCAAATTCAACAACGTTTCCGAATTTGCGTTATAAGCGAAAAAGCCATACGCAATCGGAAATAAAAACCACAGGAACGATTTGTTTTTCTTAGTTAAAACGATTATCAAGCAAGCAACAATATAAGCGCAAAATAAAGGGCAGAAGAACCAAGCTGGATAATTAAAGACACTTTCCTTTCCGTTAACGAAAAAAGAATCGCCAAAGAATACTAGCGTTCTTAAAACGGCCCAATAATCAAGGTAAAAATAACCTTTTTTCAAATTGGCAACAACGATTGCAACGATATGAAAAATCACCGTTAGGAAATAAAGAGGATAAAGTTTTTTTAGCCTTTTCCAAAGAAACGTTTTAACGCTCATTTCTCTTGAATCTAGTTTACGATAATAGGCTAGGTAGAAGAGCATTCCTGAGACTATCATGTAACATTGATTTGCTCCCATCCAAGTTATTTGGTATAAATTCCCGAACATCTTAATTCCGCTAAATCTCCAATGAGCAAGTAGAATGCAAAATGCTAGAAGAGCTTTAAGAGGATTAAAAAAAGCGAGCTTATCAAAGTCTTGAGTCCAGTAGTTTTTTATCTTTTCAAGCATGTGTTGATTCTATATATATATATATTGTCAATTTTTTTCACCAAACAGTTTAGCTCTTGATAAATACCCGCATAGGGTATATATTTATACTTGTAATATACCTATAGGGGGTACTTATGGAAGAAGAAATGTGTCCTGCATGTTGCAAGAAAAAAGCAAAACCAAGAGATCCAGAAGAAATAAAAAGACTTCAATCAAGATTAAATAGAGTGGCTGGTCAAATAAACGGTATTTCTAAAATGTTAGAAGATAACCGTTATTGTGGAGATATTCTCATTCAGCTTGCTGCAGTGGAATCTGCTCTCCAATCTGTTGGATACATCATCCTCAAAGAGCACATGGATACATGTGTCGTGGATGATATCAAAGAAGGAAAGACAGAGAGTCTTGATCAAGCTTTCGAATTAATGAAGAAGCTTAAGTAGTTATGGTTAAAGATGAGAAATATCTAGTTAGTGGGATGACGTGTGCTTCATGCGTATCTCACGTTAGCAAAGCGGTTAGCAAACTAGATGGAGTTAAGGAAGTTAATGTTTCTTTGCTTACAAACTCTATGTTTGTTACTTATGAAGAACCTGCTAATTCTGATTTAATTATAGCTGCAGTTAAGAATGCGGGATATGGCGCTAGCCTTCCTAAAGGAGAAACAAAGAAAGATGAATATTCTTCCCTAGAAGAAGAATTCGAAGATAAAGAGACGCCTAAATTATTAAAAAGACTTATCGCATCTCTTGTTTTATTAGTTCCTCTTTTTTACTTTGGCATGGGCTATATGAATATGTCCTGGGGATGGCCATTAGGGATTATTGGCGAGAATCCATTAATGTTTGGCCTTTTTGAAGGAATTCTTTCTTTGATTATCATGATCATCAATAGGAATTTCTATATCTCAGGTCTCAAGGCTCTTATTCATGGTGGGGCAAACATGGACACATTGGTTGCTCTTGGTAGTGGTGTTGCCTTTATATATGGCATCGTTATCATGTTTATCATGTCATCCTTTGTTTCTAAGGATTGTGTGGATTATTCCAAACTCATGCATTATTCGATGTGCCTTACCTTTGAAACTGCAGGCATGGTTCCAACATTGATAACAGTTGGAAAGACTTTAGAATCATTTTCCAAAGGAAAGACAACGAATGCGTTAAAATCCTTAATATCTTTAGCGCCAAAAGAAGCACATGTTCTTCGTGATAACAAAGAAGAAACAATCTTTGCTAGTGAAGTTCTTCGTGATGATATCTTTCTAGTTAGGCCTGGAGAATCATTCCCAGTTGATGGAATAGTTCTTTCTGGTGAGTCATCAGTTAATGAATCCGCTTTAACTGGTGAATCAATGCCAGTAGATAAAAGAGAAGGAATGAAAGTTTCTTCTGGA
Source organism: Alistipes communis (assembly GCA_963655775.1). GTDB lineage: Bacteria > Bacillota_I > Bacilli_A > RFN20 > CAG-826 > UBA4951. The sequence goes on along the minus strand of CAVKFY010000040.1, from coordinate 596 downwards.
ACGATAAATATCAATGGAGCGCTAACTTGCAAAGCAACGAATGTTGGAAATGAGACATCTCTTCATAAGATTATCGAGATGGTGCAAAACGCTGCAAATAGTAAGACTAAGATATCTGCTTTAGCGGATAAGATATCTGGAGTATTCGTTCCAACAATCTTAGGAATATCTCTAGTTGTATTGATTTGTTGGCTTATCTTTGGACAAGGTGTGGTAGATACTTTGCCAAATGATGATTTAGTTACATACGCTTTTAATAGAGCAATATCGGTTCTAGTTATTGCTTGCCCATGTGCTTTAGGACTTGCAACTCCAGTAGCCATTATGGTTGGAAGCGGCAAAGGAGCAAAGAATGGGATTCTTTTTAAGAACGCTTTGTCTTTAGAAGAAACTGGAAAACTAGATTTCATTGTTCTTGATAAGACTGGAACAATTACCAAAGGTAATCCTGAGGTAAGTGATATCTATTTATTTGGTGATATAAAAGAAGAATGTCTCTTACAAATCGCCTATGCTTTGGAGAATAAATCAGAACATCCATTGGCAAAAGCAATAAAAAAGAAAGCCTTAGAAAAGAATATTTCCCTGTTAGAAAC
>CAVKFY010000039.1:0-19463 GCA_963655775.1 Alistipes communis | reverse complement strand
GTAACCCATGTGTTCAGGGTTATCGTTATCTTCCATAGCGTGTTTAACTAAAAGGTGAGCAATGTAATATGTGACAGAGTAACCATTATTAATAATACCGTTAAGCTCTCTATCAAGACGTGCTTTGACTTCCGGATCAGGATCATCTCCATATATTTTTTTCAAATTTCCATAGCAAATCTCACGTAATTTGACGTCGGAGTTAGGTAAGTTAGCATCTGGAGTATAGAGCTTAGACTTTAAAACTTTCATAGGCTCACACATATCAGCAATGAGTCTTGTGTTTTTAATTACGTATTCTTGGCATTCTTCTTCTGGGAGCCATTCTCTAAATGAATCTAACATTTCTTTTGTGCTTCTGAAATGTTGATCTGGGTTAGGGAAAGGAGGATGAGCGCCTCTTCTTCTCATGAGAGGGTGAATTGATCCGCCTAAGCCTTTTGCAGAGATATATACATCTCGAGTTATCTTTTCTTCAGGATTAACGTAATGGCAATCACCGGTTGCAACAATCATCTTTCCTAGTTTCTTTGCGGTTGCAACGATTCTTTTAAGAATATCCATCAACCTATCTTGGGTGATTTCTTCCATACCAATAAGCCAGGAATAGCATTCCTTAGGTTGAATTTCTATGTAGTCATAAAACTCCATTTCTTTTTCTAAGTCTTCTTGAGTGCCATTCATTGCCATCTCAAAGACGCGGCCATTCATACATGCTGAACCAACTAAAAGATTGCTACGATTCTCTGCTAAGAATTCTCTAGGGCAGAGAGGGGTTGGTGGGTTTAAACCAGATTGAGGAGCAAGGTAACTTGTTTCTGATTCAGAAATGATACGATACAGATCTTTAAGACCTTGGTTATTCTTTGCCAAAACGCAAGTATGATATGTTTTTGGCAAACGATAAAATAACTGGTTATCGATAGGCAATTTATTCAAATCGTCGAAGGAAATGCGGGGATTTTTGTATTTTTTCTGAATGAGAGGAATCATTGAAAGCCAGATTTTAGAAAGCTGCTCAGCATCGTAATCAGCACGGTGGAATACACCAGAATCATCATGAATTCCTAAGCGGTTTGCTAAGGCTTTTTCATTAACAAAGCCTGCGTCTGGGAAAAGATACATTGCAGTCGGAAGAGTATCTAAAACAAGGTTCTTTATTGGAGGCATTCCTGCGGATGCTCTCATGATATTCAAAAATGAGACATCGAATGGGGCATTATGAGCGACTAATATAGAATCGCCGATGAATTCAGAAATCTCTTTGATTGCTTCTTTCATCTTTGGTGCACCTTTTAACATTTCGGGAGTGATGTGGTTGATTGCCATAGCACTTTCTGAAATTGGCATCTCAGGATCGATGAAACGGTCTAAACGTTTAATTGCCATACCATCTGGCCCGACAATTACCGCACCAAATTCAATAGGTCTATCGTAGGTATGGGAAAGACCCGTAGTTTCAAAGTCGAATACGCAATATGTTTGATCGGCAATAGGTTTATCGCTAGTTGCGTTAAAAACTGGAGTTGGCCTATCGAACATATAAAGCTCGCATCCATGAAGGATCTTAATATCAGCAGGCTCAAGTCCATCTTTCTTACGTGCTTTATTTATTGCGCCCATCGCGTTTTCTGCGGCTGGATAGCCTTGGATAACGCCATGATCGGTAATTGCAATCGCCGGCATATTCCAGTGAATTGCTAAACGTAGATAATTGCTAACATCGCCTAAGCCATCCATCGCGGAGAATTTAGTATGAAGATGAAGTTCGACACGTTGAGTTTCTTCATGGTCTTCTCTTAGAGGCTTTGGTGGGAGTTTTTCAATGTAATGAACGTATATTTGTTTTTGGCCAGTGCGGAAATCTTTATCGATTGCACCTTTGATATTTACTCTTGTACCAACTGATTTTGGGCTAAATTGAGTGATATCTTCTGCCTTAAGGCCAAAACGAGATTCCATTAAACGGATATTAACTGCCCCGCCAAAATCCCAATCTCCAACGCCTGCCGACATCATGAGTTTCCCATTTCTTGTTTTTCTATATGGGTTCTTTTCATCAATGCCAAAAAGCTCGCCTTCGATTTCTACGTTGGTTGCATTAGTCGTATAGACATCTTTGATGGAATCGAGCTTAAGATAATCTCCTTTGACAAAGATTTTCTTGTGTTCGATCGCTTCTTTTTCTTGACGGATATTATCTAGATATTGTTTTTCGGCATTCTTAAGTTCTTCAAGACGTTCTTTTTCTAATTCTTCAAATGTTGCATCAAAATCAGTAGATGGTTCACTTTCTTCCTCTTCCTCATAAGAAGGCTCATAACTGTTTTCTTTTGTTTCGATGACTTCTTCTTTTTTCTCTTCAATCGGAGCAGGTTTGCTAATCTCTAAATTAAAGTCATAAGAAAGGAAATTGAGATAAATCTTAAAATCTTCAAGAATCGTTTCAAACGAGGAAGAATGATTACTCTCCACGACAAAGATTTTATTGCCTTCACCTGGTAATAATTGGAACGAAGGAAGAGTGTGGTAAGTTGAAAGGTACCAATTTTGAAAAAGCGAATCCACATCTTCAAATGTAGGTTTCTTTTCATATATGAAACTAAGTGAATAAGCGTATGGAATACTTAAAAGATGTTCCTTGAATTCTTCTAGTAAAGAGTTATCCCAAGGAGTTTCTTTCTTTATAACCATGATGATAAGGCCGGTATTATTAGGATCTCTTCCAACGGTTTGGAAGTCCATATCAAAACGGTCTTGATCAGCGATTCCTATCGAGGAGAGGAATCTTTGCATCTTCTGATACTTCATACTAGATAACTAGCCCCACTATATCTTTGATTATGATGGCAACGCCAAATACAAGTAATAATCCAACGCCAATAAGGGAAACAATGTTTTTGACTTTATCGTTAATTTTCTTATGAAACGCTCCTTCAACGAAGGTGACAAGAAGTTGCCAGCCATCAAGTCCAGGGAATGGCAAAAGATTTAAAACGGCTAAGTTAAGAGAAAGGAAGCCGCCATATAAGAAGAAAGTTCTTCCCCAGCCAATTTGCGTAGAGGATGTCGAAAGAACGCTACCCATTGCAACCACCGATCCAACATTAGAGAAATTAAATGTAAATATTGCTGCTAATCCTTGTCCGATCATGACAAAGAAATTAGAAAAATATTTGCAACCATTAAGTAATCGTTGGCCAAATGGAGCCCAATATTCATAAGCGAGAACTTTTAAATTATCGTTTGAGGAATATTTGTTTCCTCCCTTGAGAACAATGTTTTTAACGTTATCTTTTGATTCTTTATATTGAGCACGAGTTGGCGCTGCATCATATGAATCACATTTTAAGAAAGTTAAGTGAAGAGTTGCTTCTTCGTTTTCCTTTAGGGTATAGGTACGAGAATGATCTGGATATGCGTTAACGCCTAATTCCTTTTGAACACCGGTTGGGAAGAATCCGGTTTTTTGTTCGTAGAAAGTAACGCATGAGGTTAAATCGTTAGAATTAACAACAGATTCAAACATAAAGACAGCACAATAATTCTTATCGCCAATTGTCGCATTTGCATCGATTAAATAGCCATATTGATTGTTGTTATCATCAGTAACGACATCTAAAGCAAGAAGTTTGTTCGTGTTTGAATCTAGAAGTTCGCCGTTAACACTTCCTTCGATCCAGAAACAATATTGTCTTGCCGTCGCACTTGTCGTATCCGTTTTATCAACATAAGTGATGTTATTTGTTAGGCCTGTATCAACATATGATCCTGTGTAATAAGAAGGAAAGCTTACGGCATAAATCATCGTAAAGAGGAAGGCTAAAAAGAAATTGACCGCAACACCTGCGACCATAATAAGGGCGCGTTTCCAATGTTTTGCTCCTTCTAAAGAACGCTCTGGTGGAACGACCTTTCCTTCTGGAAGTTCCACTCCTTCTCCGTACATTGAAACATATCCGCCTAAAGGAAGGGCCCTAATTGAGAAAGCAGTTTCTCCGCCTTTTCTAGTATGAGAAAAAATCTTTGGACCAAAACCAATGGAGTATTCTAAACAATATACGTTAAAGGCTTTTGCTACTGAAAGGTGACCAAGCTCATGCATGCCAATAAGAATGCCAAGCATCACGATTAAGATAAGAATAGTAATAAATGTCTGCATCAGTCTTCACCTCCAAATTTTTGTCTAATATATAGTCTCGTATAAGCATCGGTAGAAAGAATGTCTCTTAAGGTAGGATTTGCCTTATTTGGGAAATGAGACAACGCCTTTAAGACAATGTTTTCAATGCTTAAGAAAGGAATTTTGCCATCTAAGAAAAGATAATCCGCTTCTTCTACAGCTGCATTAAGCACGGTGGTCATTAAACCGCCTTCTTTTAATGCATCTAAACAAATACCTACTGCAGGATAGCGTTCTTTATCGAATTTATGAAATGTAAAATTCCCAAAATCATTGATATTTCCCGCGTGGAATACTTCGAATTTATTTTTTCCTTCATATAAAGCATATTCAATCGGACCATGCATGTCTGGTTTACAAACATCCGCATAATATGTTCCATCCTTCATTAAAATTGCTGAATGGACATAGCTTTCATCATGCATAAGGACCTCAATTCTATTTAACGGGAAATGATAAAGCTGGTATGCTTCAATGACTTCAAAGCCTTTATTAAACATGGTCGCAGAATCAATGGTTATTTTCTTTCCCATCGACCATGTAGGATGGTTTAAGGCATCTTCTACAGTAACATTCTTCAACTGATTTCTAGAAAGCTTTCTAAAGGATCCACCAGAAGCGGTAACGATTAACTTATCTACATCTTCTCTATTTACTCTAGAAAGACATTTGGCTAATGCGACATGCTCAGAATCTATTGGATAAAGCTTGCCCTTTCCTTCTTTGAGAAGACGATTTATTTTATCTCCTCCAACAACAAGGGATTCTTTATTGGCTAGACAAAGTATTTTGTTATTCTCCAAGCTAACTAAAGATGGCACTAAACCAGCAAAGCCAACCAGAGCGTTCACCACCATATCAGAATCACTTTCTTTGATGATGTCTTTCAATCCTTCATCGCCAAAATAAATCTTTATATGAGAATATCTTTCTTTTAAGGTTTTGGCATCTTCTTCATTTTGAACGCAGCAAAAAGAAAGCGAAGGAAAGCGGCTGATTATATCAGGAATCTTTTCAACTCTTTTTCCGACACTAATGCCAATTAGTTCAAAAGAGGTTCTATCTTTTTCTAATACGTCTAGCGTTTGAGTACCAATATTGCCCGAAGCGCCTAACAACAATACTTTTCTCATATTAAGAAATTAAAATTATGGGCAATCATGACCACCATCATTGAAACGCCAATCATCGCAAATATAGAAGAATCGGCACGATCAAGAACTCCGCCATGTCCTCTAAGAATATTTCCATAATCCTTGATGCCGAAATGGCGTTTGATCAAAGAAAAGGATAAATCGCCAAGGTTTGCCAAAAAAGGAATTGCAAAGCTTAAGAGAAGAATCCAGTACCAATGTGCGGCATCTAAGAAAGGCAACATCGGTGAGCCACCGAATGCGCATCCTAGGCCAAAGCCTAATGTACAAATAATTGAGCAAACAACGCCCCAAACAAATCCTTCCCACGTCTTCTTTGGAGAGATGCGTTCGATCATCTTGTGTTTGCCAAAGAATATTCCACCAAAATAAGCGAATATGTCGTTAGCAATAACACCAAGTAAAACGTAAATAAGAAGTTCAGCAGAATTCCAATATTGGAATGCAGGTTGACCTACTGATTGTCTTCCTGCTAAGCCAGTGATCGTAATAACATCTGACGTGCCGAATGAGTTAATCGGGAAATAACGAATGAAATAGAAACCTTGAATGCCTAAGCCAACAAGCAATGTCATTATGAAGAAATACATTACATCATTGAAAGAAAAGTTCTTATCAAACATTGAGATAACGAAATATCCAAGAAGTGATGTTGCAACGCCAAAAATTGAGACATCTAGTGAGGAATACCATTTTTCTAGAGAGAAAACATAATTCGCTTTATCAGATTCATAGCCACTCAAATTGTATTTCAAGATAAACCAATAGACATAAGAGAAGGCGACAATGAATGTCATCACCCAAACCCACCATCCATATTTCTTTTGTGGAGCTAGGCAAACCTCAATCAAAATCAAAGCTAGGGCAGCCATGAAAATGAATAAGCAAACCCAGCCTCCAAGTATGAAAGCGGGAATGAAAAGAAAAGCGAGAATGAGGGAAACTATCACCCTTGATCTAAGAGACGCTTTGAAACCCTCTGGAGGAGTATTAACCTCAATATCTATTTTATGTTTACTCATTCTTAAGCCCTCCGAAACGACGATTTCTATTTTGATATTCTTCCAAGCAAGAAATTAATTCGTTACGATGGAAGTCTGGCCATTTGACCGGCGTGAAAATAAATTCAGCATAAGCGTTTTCGTATAAAAGATAATTAGACAATCTCATTTCACCAGACGTTCTTATCATAAGGTCGACATCTGGCAAGCATGGATTCCAAAGATAATTCTTAAAGGAGGATTCATTGATATCATCAAGACTCAATGAACCAGATTTATATTCTTCTGCAATCTTTTTTGTAGCTCTAACAATTTCGTCTCTTCCGCCATAATTCAAGCAGATATTCAAATAGAAAGAAGAATAATCTTTCGTTCTTTCCATTGCTTCAAGGCAAACTTTTCTGGTTTGTTCTCTGATTCTTGATAAGTCTCCAGAAATAAGAATTCTCGTTCCTTTGGAGCAAAGATAATCAATCTCTCTTTTAAAGAAAGATTCCAAATAGTCCATCAAATGGTCAATTTCATCTTGAGGTCTATTCCAATTCTCGGTTGAGAAGGCATAGAAAGACATATATTTAATATCGAATTCCATGCATGTATCAAAAATCTCAATGAGACGATTACACGCTTCTTTATGTCCTAGATATCTTGGTAAGCCTCTGGCTTTTGCCCATCTGCCATTTCCATCCATGATGAAGGCAACATGGTCTAATTTTTTCGTTAAAATAAAATCTTTTTTCACAAAAGAGATTATAAAGCAAACAGGACATTAAAAAAACGATTGTAAGAAAGAAAATCAAATACATTTTTTTCATAAGAAAAAAGACGAGTATTTAAGTGAATTTTTGCTAGAATATTCTAAGTATGAACGAAGAAGTAATTGAAAATGAAATTAAGCCTTCAAATGAGAAGACTAAAATGAGTCCAAAAGAAAAAAGAAACACTATTATTATTGCAATTGTTGGCTCAGTAATTGTCTTAGGGACGATTATTGTTCCACTTATTGGGCATTTCTCTGATAGATTTGGAACAAAAGCCATAACGAATCCCGCCTTTTCATGGGATACACAAACCCCGGGTGTCTATGATGAAAAGGGTATCTTTAAAACGAATACAAATGTTTTTTCAATCGAAAAGAAAGATACTGCATATAAAATATCTTCAATCTCTCTTCCATCTGACTCCACTTATTTAATTATGCCTTCTGGTTTCAAAGATGAGTCAGGGAAGGTTACTTCGATTACCGAGACAGAAAAGAAAGAAAGCAACGATAACCTATTCTCTTCGACAGAAATTTCGTTAAAAGGGCTGTATTTCCCATCTCTTTACCAAAATATCGGTGCGTCTTCATTTAAAAACGTCTTCTCACTAGAAGAAGTAAAATTCGGTTCAGGGGATGGAGTGCAAAACATCGAAAACAACGCATTCGAAAATGATATAAATCTTAAAAACATAACTTTTTCCAGAAATTTGATTTCAATTGGAGAATACGCTTTCAAAAACAATTCTTCTCTAACCACTTTAAATCTTTATGAGAGTGGCTTAAAAACTCTTGGAGAAAATTCTTTTGAAGGCTGTTCTTCATTAACTGAGGCCTATTTGCCTACTAGTATTTCTTCATTGCCAAAGGATCTCTTCTATGGTTGCACTTCTCTTACCAAATTAAATTACCAAGGCACTGAAGCAGGATGGAAGAACCTAACAAAAGATTCCTTATGGAATGAAGGTTCAGTAATTAAAGAAATTATCTGCAAAGATAAAACAATTACATTATAAAGAAAAGAGGGCTTGGCCCTCTTATGTTCTTTCTTTAGACAAATTAGATTGTCATGATTTCCTTTTGCTTCTCAGCAAGGATATCATCAACCGCTTTATTGGATTCTGTAACGATTTTTTGAATATCTTCTTCGACACGGTCTTTATAGTCATCGCTCATTGTGTCATCCGCTTTGAGAAGATCCATATAATCACGACGAATATTTCTAATTGTGACTTTCGTTTCGTCACCAATAACCTTTGCTTCTTTGGCGATTTGCTTTCTAACGTCTTCTGTTAGAGGTGGAACAATGATACGAATATCGCTTGCTTCGACTTGTGGGTTAACACCAAGATTTGCACCTGCAATAGCGGATGCAATTGTCTTTAAGTCCTCACGAGAATAAGGCTTGATTAATAATTGTCTTGGTTCAGGCATGGAAATTGATGAAAGGGAAGTAATTTCCATCTTATCACCATAATAATCGCACATGATGCCATCAAGCATCTTTGGATTTGCGCGTCCTGTTCTAAGTTTGCTTAATCTTCCTTTGTAGGCTTCAATGGCTTTATCCATTTGGCCTTTTGCTTCATTAACTAATTGATCCATAAATTACTCCTTTGAAATCGTTGAACCGATATCTTCTCCTTCTAATACTCTTAATAAACTATTTGGGTCAGACATGTTGAATACATGAATTTTTACGTCTGAATCCGCAAGCATTGCAACCGCTGTAAGATCCATAACAGCTAGTTTCTTACTCATAACCTCACTGTATGTTAGTTTCTTAAGAAGCTTTGCATCTTTATTAACTCTTGGATCAGAGTCATAGACTCCTTCAACACCATTCTTGCCCATGATAATTGAGTCTGCATTGATTTCTAATGCTCTTAACGTCGCACAAGAATCGGTTGTGAAGAATGGGTTACCTGTTCCGCCTGCAAAGATAATGACATTTCCATTATCTAAGTGAGAGATTGCTCTACGTCTGATGTATGGTTCACATACTTGAGGAACATTAATCGCAGACATGACTCTTGTATCTAAGCCTAAGCTTTCAATTGAACTTTGAAGAGCTAAGGCGTTCATGATTGTTCCAAGCATTCCCATATAATCGGCTGTGGAATGTTCAATGCCAACTTTGTCGGCAAGACGACCACGCCAAATATTGCCTGCGCCAACAACAATGCTAATTTGCACCCCTAAATCATGAGCGGATTTAACAACATTAGCGATGTCTTTTAATTTTTTCTCGTCATAAATAGAACGATCTTTTTCGCTCTCTAAAGCTTCGCCAGAAACCTTGAGGACGATTCGTTTGTAAATTGTTTTCTTTTCCATAGTGTTACTATTATACAAAACTTAATATTTTTTGGTATGAAAAAAGGTGCCAGAGGCACCCTTAATGAACTTTTCTCGATTAAGCAGTAAGTCCTTCGCCAACTTGATAGCGGACGAATGTAAGAACTTTGTTGCCTTTTTCGGATAAGACTTGTTCAACAGTCTTAGATGGATCGAGTAAGAATTTTTGTTTGACTAAGCAATATTGGGATAAGGCTTTGTCAACTTTCTTCTCAGCGATTTGATCTTTGACTTGCTGTGGCTTGTTGGCAAGCTTTTCGTCGCCTGCAACTTCTGCCTTTGCAACAGAGAGTTCTCTTTCTCTCTCGGCTGCTGGAACGTCTTCGAGATTAAGATAGATTGCGCCAGAGTCAGCAATATGCATTGCAAGGTGGTGGGCAAATTCTTCATCTTCCTTCTCTAAGAGAACGCAAACAGAGATACGGCCTTTTTGGTGGATATAGGTTCCAAATCCTTGGCCGTCTTCTTTGTGAAGAACAGCTAAACGACGGAATTCTGTTTTCTCACCAGTGGCAAGAGCGACAGTGTCATGCATTGTAAGAGTTGCTTCACGAGCAGCTTCAATGCTGGCTGGTTCATTTGCTAACGTGTAGTCAAGAACATACTTGGCATATTCTTGGAATTTGTCAGAAGCAGAAACGAAATCTGTTTCACAGTTAACTTCAATTAAAGCAGCTTTATTGCCTTCTGCTTTAACGAGTGCTAAACCTTCAGCGGCTGTACGTCCAGCACGTTTAGCTTGTTTGGCGATGCCTTTTTCGCGGAGATAGTCGATTGATTTTTCAATGTCATATCCTGTTGCTTCTAAGGCTTTTTTGCAATCCATCATTCCGGCGCCTGTGCGTTCACGGAGAGTTTTGATTGCGGCAATTGTATTTTGATCGGCCATGTTTGTTTCCTTTCGTTAGGCTGCTTTTTCTTCTGTTGGTTTTTCTTCAGCTTTTGGAGCTTCTTTTCCGCCTTGAGCAGCAGCTTTCTTTTCAGCAAAACGAGCGTTGCGTTCTGCTTGTAATTTTTTAAAGCGTTCTTCACGAGCTTGTTTTTGAGCACGGATAGCGGCTTTGCGTTGTTCATTGGCAATATCAGCGGCACGGACAGCGTCTTTCATTGTTGCTTCTTCAGCAGTGTCTTTGACATAAGCAAATTCAGTGATTCCGCCTTTGGATTCGACAACAGCATCAGCTAAGACACCAAGTAAGAGTTTTAAAGCGCTTGGGGCATCGTTATTTGATGGAATTGGGAAGTTGACGATATCTGGATCATCGGAAGTATCGCAGATTGCGAAGGTTGGGATACGAAGTTTACGAGCTTCTTCAATTGCGTTGTGTTCGATTGTTGGATCATCAACGATGACAGCTTGTGGTAAGCGGCGCATTTCTTTGATGCCTTCGAGGTTACGGGAAAGCTTTTCGAGTTCTTTCTTTAAGAGAGCGACTTCTTTCTTTGGAAGCTTTTCGAATTCGCCATTTGCTTCCATTTCTTCGAGTTCCTTTAATCTCTTTGTACGGCCAAGGATTGTACGGAAGTTAGTAAGAGTTCCGCCTAACCAACGATTGGCGATGTAGAAAGAGCCAGAACGTGTTGCTTCGTCGATAACGATTTGCTTTGCGCTTTCTTTTGTACCAACAAAGAGGACTTTGCCACCTTCGTCGACAATGCTCTTAAGTTTGGCATAGGCAACGTTGACTTGATCAACTGTTTTGCCCATATCAATGAGGTAAATACCATTTCTGGCGCCATAGATGAATTTGCCCATCTTTGGGTTCCATCTTCTGGTTTGGTGTCCAAAGTGAACACCTGCTTCGAGAAGTTTTCTCATGGTCATTATAGGAGCATTTGGATCTCTGATAATGGCTGCCATGGCATCTTCAGGAGTTGCAGCATCGGCTGCTTCCGCTACTGGAGCGGTTTCTAATTTTGTTGCTTCGTCACTCATTTTAGTGACCTCCATTTGTTTTAGCCTCCCCCGTTTCAAGGAACTGACCACCCAGATGATTTTTAAGCTGTTTCGCCCATCAAGGAACACGGCGTTCGATCCGCGAGGTGCGTATAAGCCAATCTATAAAGAAAGGCCGATGAGTATTATACACCTAAATTAAGTCTATACAAATAACGAATTTTCTTCGATGTTATCTCACTTATCTTCTTTTTTATCATTCTGCCTAGGAAAGAATTGGTTATATTGTTCTTTCATGGCTTTGGTTGAAACATGAGTGTAAACCTGAGTCGTATTTAGCGAAGAGTGCCCTAATAATTCTTGGATAAGACGTAAATCCGCTCCATTGTCTAAAAGAGATGTTGCAAATGTATGTCTCAAAATATGGGGATGCAGGCCATAGTAATAGCCAGTTTTTTGCTCTACTTGTCTAAGAATATATTCCAAGCCGCGAACAGTAAGGTTTTCTCCCTTTGCATTCAGAAAGAAGGCGTCAGCAGGCTTAGAACTTCTGTGTTTGCTAAGTAATTCTGGGCGTTGTTTTTTCATGTATTCTTGCATAAGCATGGCGGCAGTTTTCGATAAAGGCACAAGTCTTTCTTTGTCTCCTTTACCAAAAATCCTCACCATCCTCGAACGATAATCGACATTTCTTGCTTTAAAGGAAACAACTTCTGAAGCACGCATGCCCGAGGCGTACATCAATTCGAGGATTGCTTGGTCACGTAAAGCAAAATAGTCTTTTCGCTTAGCGTTTTCGTTTAAAAGAGTTGTCACTTGTTCTGTCGTTAGAACATCTGGATAACGCACAGGTTTCTTTGGCGCTTTCGCTCTTTTGAATGGATTAAGAAGAATGTATCCCTTACGTTGCATAAAAGAATAGAATTGTCTTAACGCGGACATTCTTCTTTGAAGGCTTCTTGCCCCTACTCCTTTATCCATTTGCTCATTTTCAAAGTTTCTAATTAACAACTTATCAACTTGATCCATTTGAGCACCTTCTTTGTTTAGGTACTCAAAAAAGAAATCAAGATCACTTTGATATGAGGAAATGGTATGTTCGGAATATCTTTTTGCAATCAAGGAATCTAAGAATTCTCTTTCAACACGGTTCATGAATTAACGCTCTTCCAATAAGATTCTATCGTTTTTAAAGCGTTATCGATAGTTGGCTCTCGATTATCTCTTTTAGAAGTTGGGAAAAGAACCCATGAGGCATTCATTGGTGCGAAATATTTTCCGTTTGCATGAAGAATATAATCAATCAAGGCACCAGTCACAGTTTCTCTAGAAACAGGAACGAAAGGCAAATCGTTTAGTTTTCGATAAGCGTTGATTCCTGCGATGATACCCATTGCAGCAGACTCAACATATCCCTCAACACCAGAAAGCTGGCCTGCAATAAAGACGTTGTCCATCTTTTTAAGACTTAGGTCTTCATTCAAGGCGTTAGGAGAATCAATATAACTGTTTCTATGCATAAGGCCGTAGCGAACGAATCTAGCATTTTCTAATCCAGGAATCATCGAAAAAACACGTTTTTGCTCTGGATAGGTCAAGTTTGTTTGGAAGCCAACCAAGTTATAGTAATCACCGAGTTTGGTATCTTGTCTTAATTGGCATACGGCATACGGATGAGGATGTTCTTCAGTCCAAAGACCAAATGGTTTTAGAGGACCATGTCTAAGAGTTTCTCCCCCTCTAGAAGCAATGACTTCAACAGGAAGGCATCCTTCAAAGTAATGAGTATCAAATTCATGAAGAAGAGCTTTTTCCGCATGAATTAATTCATTTACAAAGTTGTAATATTCTTCTTTTGTGAATGGACAATTGATATATGAGGAATCGCCTTGCTCGAAACGGGATTTATAATATGCTTTAGAAAAATCTATAGAATCCTTAGCAACAATAGGTGCGGAAGCATCAAAGAAAGACAGATTTTTCTGTCCAATGATGTTGCCTAAATTTTCAAGCAATTGTTCGCTGGTTAAAGGGCCTGTAGCAAGTATTGTTATTTCATCTTCCGATAGAGAAGAAACATCCTCATTGATAACTTTCAAATTAGGAAAAGAACGAAGTTTGTCTGTGATGTATTTTGAGAAAACCTCTCTATCTACAGAAAGGGCGTTTCCTGATGGTACTTCCGAAATGGAAGAAGCTTCCATCATGATAGAAGACATTCTTCGCATCTCCTCTTTAAGAAGGCCGCAGCAATTTGTTAATTGTTTAGACTTTAAGGAGTTTGAGCAAACAAGCTCGCCAAAATCAGATGTCACATGAGCGTGGTCATCAACTAAAGGACGGCGCTCATAAAGATGAACCTCAACTCCTTTTTTAAGAAGGTATAGTGCGGCCTCGCTACCAGCAAGTCCGCCTCCAATGACATTAATGTATTTTTTCATCATTCTTCTTTGTTATCGTCTTCTTTTTTATTAAGCCATTCGTGATAATGGCACTTAGGGAAATTTGTACATCCTAAGAAATCAACTCTTTTACCATGTTTGATGACCAGATGGCCTTTATGACAAGAAGGACATTCTTTGACGTAGTCTTCTTCGGTATAAGTCTTTTTGTTTTCAGCAGCTTTATTTGCCTTTTCATCGCCTTTGATGTATTTACAATTCGGGTAGTCAGAACAAGCAACAAATTCTTGGCCTCTACGATTCTTTCTTACAACAAGAGGCTTACCGCAATTTGGACATTTCTCACCAGTCTCTTTTGGTGCTTCTTTGACAACATAGGTGCAGTTTGGATAGTTTGAACATCCAATGAAACGGCCATATCTACTCTTTTTATAGACAAGAGGAGCGCCGCATTTAGGACATTTTTCGCCAGTTTCTTCTTCTGGATCCACCCACATTAATTCGTAGACCTTTGAATATTTCTCAATGAATGGCCAATAGAAATCGTTCATTGCTTTAAGAAGAGTTTCTTCGCCATTCTCAATTTTATCGAGGGTGACTTCCATATTAGCTGTATAGCTTGTGGAAACAATTTCAGGGAAGTATTTTTCTAAGACTTTTGTCGTACGGATTCCTTCTGGCGTTGGGGTAATGACGCCAGATTTTGTCGTGATATATTTACGAGTGATTAACGTTTTTATAGTCGAAGCATATGTTGATGGACGGCCAATGCCTTTCTCTTCCATCAAACGAACTAGTTTTGCTTCGGTTAGACGTGCTGGGCCTTTGGTGAATTTTTGTTCTGGTTCAACTTTAGCAACAGCATAATCTTTGCTTTCTTCGATAGAAGGAAGTTTCTTGCTATCGTCATCTTCGAACTCACCATATATTGCGGTATAACCTTTGAAAAGAGTTTTAACACCAGCTGCTTTGAAAACAAGGCCATTGCTTTCGAAGAGAGCTGTCGTAATTTCTTCTTCTTTTGGAGCCATCAATGAGGCAATCGCACGGTCATAGATGATCTTATAAAGTTTGGCTTCATCAGTCGTGACATATTTTGCAACAAATTCAGGAGTTCTTAATGTTGAGGTAGGTCTGATACCTTCGTGGGCATTTTGAACGTTTTTGCTTTTTTCCGAATGGGTTGATAAGTTACCGATGTATTCTTTGCCAAATTCTTTTTCGATGAATGGTTTGGCATCTCCAAAAACGAATTCTGGAGATAAACGTGTAGAATCAGTTCTTAAATACGTGATCAAACCGACGTGTTCTCCATCAATTTTAAGACCTTCATAGAGTTTTTGAGCGATGCTTTGGGTAAGAGAAGTCGAGAATTTATAACGGTTGTATGCTTCTTGTTGCATCGTAGAGGTTGAGAAAGGATATTTTGGGGATATTTTCTTGATTGTTGAAGAAACAGAAACAACCTTTAATTCTTTTCCGATTCTTGCAAGAATGGCATCTGCTTCTTCTTTATTATGGATTTCAACGTTTTTGCCATCTACCTTATCAAGGCTTACGGAGAGCGTCTTTCCATCACCTAAATCTAAGTCAAGGTCGATTGTCCAATATTCTTTAGGCACGAAAGCATTGATTTCATCATCGTTATCAACAACTAAGCGTAAAGTTGCAGATTGAACACGTCCTGCAGAGACTGCACCAATCTTTCTTTTTAATAACGTTGATAACTTGAAACCGATGATACGATCGTACATTCTTCTTGTTTCTTGGGAAGAGACAAGATTCATATTAATTGTTGATGGATTTTCGATTGCTTCTTCGATAACGTGCTTGGTAATTTCATGGAAAACAAGACGTTTAGTTGTTTTGACATCAAGTCCAAGAACAGTGGCTAAATGCCAAGAGATTGCTTCCCCTTCCCTATCAGGGTCGCTTGCAAGGATTACTTCATCAGCCTTGCTTGCCTCTGCTTTAAGCATTTTAACGGTATCTGCTTGTTTTTTTGGAACGATAAAATCTGGAGTAAAGTCATGATCAACATCGATTCCTAAACCACCTTTTCCTTTTACGGACAGGTCTCTAATATGACCTTTCGAGGCAATGACTTTATAGCCTTTTCCTAAATAATGAGAGATGGTTGAACATTTGTTTGGAGATTCAACGATAACGAGTTTCATAAGCTTTCCTCCTTCTTACGGCACAACATATTAGAGATGAAAAAAATGTTTGTCAAAGGGGAAAAATCGCACTTTTTGGCCTATAAATAAATATTTATAAAAAGTCGAAAAAATTTTTTATTCCCCTCAAATAAGGCTCTTCACGTCCTCGTAAGAAGCAATAATTGATGCCCCATCACGTATTAAAAGGTTACAAGCACTGTCTTCATCCGCATGATATGGGACACATGCTATATCTTTTCCAAACTCCAAACCGTAATTAATCGTAATCAACGTTCCAGAATGCATATTGGCTTCTCCAACGATAATCAGTCTGCTTAAAGCGGCAATGATCCTGTTTCTAGACGGAAAGTTATCTTTTGACGGTTTTGTTCCTGGCGGATATTCAGAAATGATAAGTCCGTTTAGTTTTAATTTGTCATAGAGATCTTTGTTTTCTAATGGATAACAAATATCAATGCCATTCCCTAAGACAGCCACGCTTCTTCCTCCGGAATCAATGGCAGAATTTTGTGCCACAGCATCAATTCCTCTAGCCATGCCGGAGATTACAACGTAGTCGTCCATGGCTAATCGGTTACAAATTAAAGAGGCCATTTTCTTACCATAGGAAGAAGCCTCCCTGCTACCAACATAGGCTACGCATCTGCTTCCATCGTGAAGGTAGTCTAAATCGCCATAATAATATAAAAGGAACGGCGGTCTTTCCATTCTCTTTAAAGATTGTGGATAATCAGGATCCGTTAAAGCGACTATCTTGCACTTGTTTTTGTATTTCAGTACAACTTTTTTTGAATCTTCAGGATCTACTTTTTCTCTATTCCTGATAGCATTATATATCTTTCCCCAGTCGCCTTTGTATTTGTCGGAAAAATATAAAAGAATGTCATGTGCGTTTAATAAGCTCATTTTCTTTCCCTCCACCTATATAAAGAGGGGGTAAAAGAAAAAATGCCTAAAATAATTTAATTTGTTCTACGTAGAATTGTTTTATTGGTGCATAGCTCTTTCTATGCACGTGTTCTATAGGGCCATATTTCTTAATGGCATCCATATGAAGTTTGGTTCCATATCCTTTATGTTTAGCGAAGCCGTATTCTGGATATTGCTTATCAAGTTCTTCCATATAATGATCACGAGAAACTTTGGCTAAAATGGAGGCGGCTGCAACATTTAAGCATTGGGCATCCCCTTTAACCATCGCTAAAAGAGGCTTATCGATCTTTAGTTTCATCGCATCGGTTATAACCATATCGTATGGAACATTTATTTTTGCAAGTGCAGCAAGCATGCATTTCTTTGTTGCTTCATAAATATTGATTTCATCAATTTCATCCGCACTAATTGAAGCAATTCCATACGCTAACGCATGTTCTTTTATTTGAAGAAATAACTCTTCACGTTTCTTTTCGCTTAATTTCTTTGAATCGTTTATTTCTTCATTCACATATGATGGGTCAAAAAGAACAGCTGCAGCAAAAACCGGGCCAGCTAAAGGACCTCTTCCCGCCTCATCAATGCCAACAATATATTTAACGTTTTCTGAATAAAACTCTTTTTCTTTTTCTAACATAATGGTTTTTCCAAGGAAACCTTTCCTAATATTCCATCTTGGAAATCTCTAATTAAAGATTGTCCAGATTTTGATACGTCGGGGATTCCTCCTTGAAGAAGGTAGCCACGTTTCTTGGCTATTTGTTCTAAGGCATCTTTTTCTTCAATGCTCTTTAGATCTGCTATGCCATAGCGCTCATTTAAACATGCTGGATAATTTTCTCTTAAATAATCAAATAGCTTTGATGAAAGCTCGTCTAATGGAAGAACTTCTTCCTTGATGGAACCAAGTAAAGCGAGGCGGATCGCTTCGTCTTTATCTGGATAATTCATTGGAAGAATTCCAGGAGTATCGAGCAAAATAAAATCATTGGATACTTTGATCCATTGTTCTGCCCTAGTAACGCCAGGTCTATTTGCAACTTTTGCCGCCTTTTTTCCTGCTAAATTGTTGATGAATGTAGATTTACCTACATTAGGTATTCCTAGGATAAGCAAACGAAGAGGTTGCTTTTTCATACCAATTCTTGCTTCCTTTTCTCTCTTTTTAGCAACAAGAGGGGCACTGGCTTTAGTTAGAAGTTCTAAAACCTTTCCATGTTTAAGGTCGCTAGAAAATGCAATGAGATTCTTCTCATTTTTATAGTATTCAATCCATTCTTTTGTAGTCTTAGGGTCAGCTTTATCAAATTTAGATAACAACAATAAATGAGGCTTATTCTCCAAGAATTTTTCTAGTAAAGGATTCCTTGTGCTTAAAGGAGAACGCGCATCGGCTATTTCAACGATTAAATCGCTTCCCTTAACCATTGGTGCTATTGCGTTTAGCGCCTTGGCCATATGACCAGGAAAGTAATGAACGTTCTTTTGCTGTTGTAGTTCTTTCATAAAATGTCTAGCCTCCAAGGCATTATAATGCTTCCAAAATCAATAGTCTCAGAAGATTTTCCTGCTGAGTCTATAGAATATTTACATTTGCCAATAATCGTTACGACTTTGCCAACAAAGGAATAAGAGTTAACCGCACCGATGCTACGGGAATCATTACTTGCCCCTTTTAGCCTGTTGTCCCCCGCAAGAAAATATTCATCCTCGCCAAGTTTATAAGAATTCGATTCTCCATTTGCATATTTAGAATTTTCGTTAGTTTCTTTCTTTGCTTTAGAAAGGAATTCTTTTGAATCAGCATCCCATGAATCTATATCCAAAAACGGTTGATCAAATTTTGTAAAAGAAGATTCTCCTCTTCCTTTTATATATAGGTCCCCAAATGAATCAAAATACAGCTCTTCTCCAGGCATGCCTATAACTCGCTTGATCTTTAATTCGGCATTATTTGCAGGAAGATATGAATTGCCATTTTTCTTCATGTCGGAATTGTAATAAGTTACAACAATCGAAAAACGTTTGATGGTAGAAACAAATCCTTCTTTGGTGTCCATCAAGCCATAATCACAAATATACTCGTGATTCTTTTGCGAGAAATTGCCAATGAGGTATGTTTTTCCTTCTTCTTTTTTGCCTTCAGAATAAACGGCTGCATCCTTATTTAATGTTGGATACATCGATTCTCCATTGACATAAAAACTCGTATATCTTGTAACATCATAAATAACTTGGATGGATGTGGAAATGATAATAGCGAAAACTAGCCAACAAAAAAATTGGAGGCAAAGAACGAAAATATTTTTATGAGATGATTTCTTTGTTCTTTTCTTTCCAAGAGAAGGCAATTCGTCATCCTTATTTACATCTAGTAGTTCACTCATAGGTTGAATTATACCAACAAAGCAAGAAAAAATCCCCACGAAGGGGATTTTGTGTCACTTTGAATAAATTAGGGAAGTTATTTAACTTCTTTGATACGGGCAGCTTTGCCAGAAAGACCACGCATATAGTGGATTCTTGCTCTTCTGACACGACCATGTTTCACAACTTCAATCTTGGCGATTGTAGGTGAATTGATTGGGAAGATTC
>CAVKFY010000038.1:3538-4393 GCA_963655775.1 Alistipes communis | reverse complement strand
AATCAGGAATGGCTCGAACATGTAGAGAGCGGTGAATACATGAAGTGGATGAGAATCCATTATAAAGATTGAACTTTATACCATCGAAACAAAAAAACATAGGGGAATTAACGATGATTTTTGAAAAAATAAGATAGCTAATAATGACTTTTTGATGGAAATGCAAAGCGCTTTACCGTTAACTTTTGACTATAGATTTTTTGTTAAAACACGCGAGAATGACACTGTTTTTTCTTTGATGACATTAAATCAAATTAAAATTTGGTAAATTGGTAAAACTATTCTTGCCTTATTCTAACTTTTGAATATAATGCTCCTATGAAAAAGATAATTTTCATTTGCCAAGGGAATATATGTAGATCGCCATTAGCGATGTTTTTATTGCGTTTCCGTCTAAAAGAACTTGGTTTAGAAAATGAATATGAAGTTACTTCAGCAGGTCTTGAATCTTCGACGGCAGGAGAAGATATGTATGATCTTTCAAAAGAACAACTAAATCTTCATTCCATACCTTATGATTCTCATAAAGCGCATAAGCTAACTCTTGCTGAATATCTTGCCGCAGACTACGTTCTCGTGATGGAACGTTATCAAAAAATATATATCAGAAGAAATATGTCCAGTGCTCGCATAGAGAAAGTACATATGTTGTTAGAATATACGGATGATAAAAGAGATATAGATGATCCTTTCTATACAAGAGACTTTGTAACTGCATATTCTGATATCGCAAAAGGAATTGAAGGATTCCTCCAAAAAGAAATAATCAAATAATACAAACTACAGTTAATGTGTTTTATATCTAAGCTCAAAAAAGACCGCCAAATCGGCGGTCTTTTGTGACTGATCTTGAAT
>CAVKFY010000038.1:0-3528 GCA_963655775.1 Alistipes communis | reverse complement strand
TTGGGGGTTGTTTTCGCTCCATCCCCATTCATCCCCATTAAATGTTAAAGAGCCCAAAAAAGACCGCCAAATCGGCGGTCTTTTGTGACTGATCTTGAATTATTTTTCGTCTTTGTCGTGATGATGATGGTGATAACCGCCATATCCATAGCCGTTATTATAACCATAGCCATACTTTGTGGCGTAACCATAGCCACCTTTACCATGGTCTTCATCGGTTGTAACCATACACATTGTAATGCCGATGATATTAAGTCTTTTTTCTTCCAAAGAGCGGCATGTTGCTACAACGTCTTTTTTCTTGGAGACATGTTGAGAGCAAACGATTAAATATCCATCAACCATTGGTCCGACTAGATAGGCATCAGAAACAACAAGAACTGGTGGAGTATCGATAATTACGTAATCGTATTGTTTTCTTAATTCTTTGATAAGTTCGGCCGTTCTTGGAGAAGAAATTATTTTCGATGGGAATGGGGTGTGGCTGCCAGGGGTGATGACATCAACATTCCTTGTGTGCTGAATGATATCATCAATTTCACAATCGCCCTTCGCATAATCAACAATGCCAAGATTGTTTTGAAGGTTAAGGGCTTTATGAATAGCAGGCTGTCTAAGGTCAAAGTCTAAAAGGCAAACCTTCAAACCTTTTTCCGCATAAACAAGAGCAATATTACAAGAAGTAGTTGTTTTACCTTCAGCTTCTTGAGAGGAAGTAACAGCAAAGCATTGAACCTTCTTATCTAATGAAGAGAAATCGATATTAGTTTGAAGACGGATGATTGCATCAGCTTCTGGAGAGTTAAAATCTTCGATTAAGCCACTCTTATGTAAACGATATTGCTTAACAGGGGCTTGTTCATTTTTATTTGGCGCCATATTAGTTTTCTCCTTCTTCATTTTCTTCGTCTTTATCTATTTCATACTTTGGAATCATACCAATAACTTTATATCCAGTAAGAGTTTCAAGTTCACCTTTGGAAGTGACTTTAGTATCGGTAAGTTCACGAACTATTGCATAAATACAGCCAACAACTAATCCAGCAAGAACGCCGATTAAAGAAATAAGGACATTTGAAGTGGAATTGTCCTTTGCTTGTGTGGCAACGCCCATAGAAGAAAGACAATTACCTAAATACGTATAGATAGGATCAGTTTCTGTGTCTGCTAATTCGATTCCAACGCTTGAAACGTAGTTTGCAACATCGATTGCCATTTGTTCTGTTTTGCATGATGAGGTAAGGGTAACGATTGGAGAATTTGTTGTCGTAGAAACGCTATAAAGTTTTTTAATAGCAGCTATATCATATTCGTTTTCAACAACCGCACCATTTGCGTCTTTAAGTTGGACTGAGTAGTTCTTTTCGGATAATTTAGCACCAACCGCTTTTGCAACTCTATCAGATTGTAAGAAAGCGGATGCAGTGGCAACTCTAGTGGTCAAACTGATGCTATTATTTGTTGAACTTTCGCCAACTAACAATTGGACATTAGCTTGATATTTAGGGGATTTAATTAACTTTGCATAGGCAAACGCTCCGCCAAAACCAACTAATCCGCATATTGCAACGGAAATCCAATGCTTTTTTATCATGTGCCATATTTGGCCAAGAGTAATTGATTTTTCATCTTCTTCTTGTTGGTATACGACTTCTTGTACTTGTTGGTATCCTCCTCTTCCAGAAGATTCGACAAGACGTCCCTCATCGTTTAGATTTTTTTGTTCCATATATTAACTCCGTATTTGTAATTATATAAGATTACGCACCTAATTCAAGAAAGGCGGGTTTTTGAAATAAAATGCTGGGCTTACGACAATAAGAAAGGAAATTAAAGTTCCCGACAATTATATCATTCATAGCAGAGATTTCTAAGCTTCCTTTATTTACGACATAGAAAATGATCAAAAGGATAATACCTAGAACGATACGGTAGATACCAAAACCCATGAACGTTCTGGTTCTTAACAAGCGTAAGAAGTACTTAATTGTAAGCCAGGAAACTCCGAAGGCAACGACCATAGCAATAGCAATAAGCGCAACTTGGAACCAAGTGATTGGATCGGCCTCGCCTTTAGCAACATGATAGCCATACATAATAGCTTTTATTGCGCTACCGCCAAGCATTGCTGGGATTGAAAGATAGAAAGAGAACTTTGTGGCAGTGGTTCTATTAATTGATAAAAGAAGAGCCGCACAAATTGTAACACCAGAACGAGATGTTCCCGGAATAAGAGCTAAACATTGAGCTAAACCAATAATAAAGGCGTATTGAATACTAATTTCTTTGACTGATTTAATTCTAAAAAGAGGATAAACAACGCCTTTTTCTTCTTCGATATCGCCATCTCCGCCGGTATAAGTTCTTGCTGCAACATTCAAGTTATAACGTTTTTGAATGTTTTTCGCTTTCAAACGCAGTAACAATTCGATAATGATAAAAATAACGCCATAAACTATAAGAGTGATTGAAACCGTTAAATAGTTGTAAAGATACTTATCTAGCAAATCGTTAAATGCCAATCCGATAACGCCGGCTGGAATAGAAGCGACAAGGATTTTTCCCCAAGTAAGCCAGATCTGATGCTTGGCCTTAGCGCTTTTGTTCTTGCCAAATGGCCACAACTCCTTAAAGAAGGAGAAAATGACAGCCATGATAGCACCTAATTGAACGATGACTAAGAAGAAATCGTAAAAGGCTTTTCCCTGTGTTTTTTCAAAGCCAAAGAATTGGCCTAAAACAATCATATGCCCGGTAGAAGAAACTGGAAGCCATTCAGTTATACCTTCAACAATACCGAAGACAATTGCTTTAATAATTTCAATAAACTGATCCATATTAAAAATAAGCTCCAACTGCAAATCGTCATTATTTTAAGGCTTATAAGGAATTCATTCCACATATAAATTTTGACAAAAGGGAAAATGAAAAAGAGAAAACGCTTTTATATAATAAAGGTTGAAAAATAATACCTATTTAAAAACATTTCGTTTATATTATTTTCATGCAGAAAGAATCTAAGAAAAACATCATAATGGAAGCTAGGGATTTGCATAAATCCTTCCTTTCTGGAGACAACATCGTAAATGCCGTAAATGGCATTAATTTTTCAATGAATGAGGGAGAACTCGCAGTTATTGTTGGCCCATCAGGTGCTGGTAAATCAACTCTCTTAAACCTTATTGGAGGCATGGATAACGTTACCTCTGGGTCATTGGTTGTAGACACTCAAGAAATTAGCAAATATAGCAAGAAAGAGCTGACTGAATATCGCCGAAATGAGGTCGGATTTGTTTTTCAATTCTATAATCTCATGCCCAATTTAACGGCAAAAGAAAACATCGAGCTTTCTACTGAACTTAAGAAAGATTCGCTTAATCCTGAAGAAGTCCTTAAAAAAGTAGGATTAGGGGAAAGAATGAATAATTTTCCTTCTCAATTATCCGGAGGTGAGCAGCAAAGAGTCTCGATCGCTAGAGCCCTTGCTAAAAATCCAAAAATCATTCTTTGTGACGAACCTACTGGCGC
>CAVKFY010000037.1:0-5450 GCA_963655775.1 Alistipes communis | reverse complement strand
ATGTAGCTTCGTCAAGAATAACGATTTCTGGCTCAAGAAGCATGACTCTTGCTACGCAGATAAGTTGTTTCTCGCCGACAGATAAGCCAGAAGAATCACTAATTATCGTATCATAACCGTTTGGTAAACGTTCGATGAAGGCGGAAGCTTGAGCCTTTCTTGCGGCTTCTTCCACTTCTTCTCTTGTCGCACCTTCTTTTGCATAGGCAATGTTTTCAAAAACCGTTCCATTAAAAATCCAAGTATCTTGCAAAACCATGCCAATATGTTTTCTAAAGGCCATCTTCTCTAATTCTTGAGTGGAAATGTTATTTGCAAAGAATGCACCTTCTTGTGGATCATAGAATCTCATCAAAAGATTGATTAAGGTTGTTTTACCACATCCTGTAGGACCAACAAAAGCGATCTTATGACCTTTATAGATATCTAAAGAGAAGTTTTTAATGATTGTGCGTTTTCCATCATATGAGAAAGTAATATCTTTTGCTTCGAGGTTATCAACACTGCCTTCAAGCACTTTCTTTCCTTCATTAACGTCTTTTTTGCCATTGATTGTTTCATCGATTCTTTGGAAAGAAGCCAAGGCATAGTCAATTTCAGAAACGACGTTAGAAATTTCGTTAAATGGTTGCATATATGATGCAGCATAAGTTAAGAAAGCGGATAAATCGCCAACGGCAAATGTATCAACTCCAATGCCCTTTGGGCCATTGATGATGATCATGGCGCCAACTAAAACTAGAGCTCCGTTAATTAAGGAGTTAACAAGTCTCGTTGAAGGGTTGATTGTCGAAGCGCCTAAGTTTGCTTTAAATGTAGAATTACGGAAATCATCGGATAATTTATCAAATTCTTCAACACGTTTGGCGCCAATATTTAGTGTTGCAACCGCTTCAGAGTTAGTAAGACTTTCTGAAGCAAAGGCGTTCACTAAGCCTTGAGAACTTCTTTGTTTACGGAAATGTTTGCTATTGTATTTAGAGACAAAACGGGAAACGAAGATAGAAATTGGGGTTAAGCCAACAACTACTAAGCCTAATATCCAGTTAAGCGTAAACATGAAAACCAAAGTAATTAAAATGGCAATGATGCCATCATAGAAGGCTGCAAAACCACTAACTAAGCCTGTTTGAACGTTTTCTACGTCATTAACTAAACGTAATAATAAATCGCCTTTTCTTGATTGATCGATTGAAGAAATTGGACTTTCTAGCGTTGCTTCGAAAAGTCTATTACGAATATTTTTGATAACTCTTTGCCCAATAAGATAGGTGATATAGTCGAATATGTATCTAAAGATAGTACCAACGGCAAGCAAAACACCCATCAAAATGAAATATTTGGATAAATCAAGGGAGGCAAAAGTTCCCTTTTCAATAGCATCTTTCATCATGTTGACGCACTTACCAGCAAGGAAAGGAATAAATAACTTAGAGCCAGTGGCTAAAAGAGCACACAAAAGAGATATCGCAGTTAATAAGTATGAGCCTTTAACGTAAGGTATAAACGCTTTAAATTTCTTAATCATAATTAGGCTCCTTTCCTTTGCATATCATAAATTTCTTGGTAAACAGGGCATGTTTTTAATAATTCTTCATGCTTTCCCTGAGCAATGATTTGTCCTTTGTCATAAACAAGAATCAAATCGCAGTCTTTTAAGGAGCCTGCTCTTTGAGAAATTATCATTTTCGTTAAGCCAGGAATCTCAGAAATATTTTGCCTAACTTTTTGATCAGAAAGGTAATCAAGGGCGGAGGTTGAATCATCTAAGATCAATAAGTCTCCTCCTTTAAGAATGGCTCTAGCAATTAAAAGTCTTTGTTTTTGACCGCCAGAGAGATTTGCACCCATTTCCTCTACTTCATGGTCAAGGAAATCGTCGTATTTCGATACATATTCATAAGCTAATGATTTCTTTAATGCAATAATCATTTCCTCTTCGCTCGCATCAGGCTTAGCTAAAAGAAGATTTGAACGTATCGTTCCTTTGAATATCGATGGTTTTTGAGAAACAAGGGATATTTCTTTTCTTAAATCATCTAAATCATATTCATCAAGAGGTTTTCCACGGTAGAAAATCTCTCCTTCAGAAGGTTCATAAAGTCTTTCTAAGAGGGAAATCGTTGTTGATTTACCTGAACCTGTTCCACCAATCAAGCCAATCCAAGATCCTTCCTTGATATCAAAAGAAAGGTTAGATACAGCCATTTTGTCTCCTTTTGCACCATATGTAAGAGAGACGTTCTTAAAGGAAATATAAGGCGCATTCTTATCTTGGTCTTCTTTGTGATATTTCTTGAGGTTGTGAATAGCAGGTTCATAGACAAAGAAATCATCGATACGTTTCTTTGATGCTTTGGCTTTGTTCAAGGAAACGATAAGTCTTTGGAAAGACATAAGAGCAGTTAAGGATGAGTTCAAATAGGAGATTAACGAAACAAGTTCACCAATTGTAACAAATCCAACGGTAGATTCTTCGGTTAAAACTCCAAAATGATATTCAAGATAAACAATAAGAATCATTCCAAAGTTAATGAATAAGAACGTAAATGGGTTAAGAAGAGCGTTATAAACACTCATTCCCATATTCTTTTTCTCATAAGAATCAACGGATTTACTAAATTTATTGATTTCGTAATCTTGTTTATTAAACGCACGAATTGGTCTAGCGCCTTGTAAGGCATCGTTTGATAAAACTGAAATTTCATCAAGATTCGCTTGAATGGCCGCATATTTCTTTGGAGAAACAAGCATGATTAAGCCAATCACAGCTGCAGAAAGAGCAACGACCGCCAAGAAAATCAAGCCACTTTTCCAATCAATAACGAAAGAAAGAATTGTAGCGCCAAGTAAAATGAAAGGCGGGCGGAAAATGAAACGCATGAAAATCATGACGCCGTTTTGCATGGAGAATACATCATTAGAAAGCAAGGTCAGAAGCTTTTGCTTGCCGTATGAATTCAAATCTGATTCCGATAACTCTGCAACATGGCCATAAATATCTTTTCTTAAATCATAGGAATAGTCTGCACTTACTCTTGCTGCCCAATATTGGCCAAACATCGTGAAACAGAAACCTAATATTGCTAGAGCAAAAATAACAAGGGATAATTTTATTGTTAAATCCATGTTATTTTTTGCGATACCATCATCGATGATATAACGAATGATAAATGGAGTTGCTAACTCCATCGCACATTCAATTAATTTAACGCTTGGGCAAAGAAAGACTTTGAAATACTTGCCTTTTAATGCGGATAATGCCGTTTTCTTTTCCATATATACTACGCTTTCTGCGAATCATCGCTTTCTTCATCATTGCTTCTATCAAAATAAATCTCGCCAATTAATTCAGGAGGATTAGCAAACGTGTTATAAAAGCTTAACGACGTTTCGCCATTGCCGATTATGCGGTTAAATGCCTTTCCTTCCTTAAATGGTGTTATCTCCCCTACATGATCGAAATTCCAGATTATGTCTCCATTTACAAAATCACAGAAGGAATTTTGCACGTCCAAGATTATTTGGCTTCTTGGATAGGAGATTCTTAACGAGAAGGTTCCTTCTTCCTTAGTAAATTCATATGGATGAACAACGAGCGGATAGAAGAAATTGTATTGGTCCTTTGGAGATTCAAAAGGAGAAATCGAAGAGAGGAATGTGTCTAAATCAAATAACGGATCACTCTTTTCGTAGCCATTTTCCTTATTTAGGGTATTCAATCTTCGTTTCACATATCTACTTTCAGTAAGCAAATCTCCAATTAACGCCCCATCTTCAGCTAGAAGGCGATATCCCAGATCGGCAAACAAGAAATATCTAATTGCTTGATAGTTATCCTTAGATACTCCGTTTCCTTTTGTATAAGCCCTTCCTAAGCGGTAACAAAGGGAGGCAAATGAATCCGCATTAGACCCATCACTCATTAGGAAACGAGCATAACATTCTAGAGAAATACCAAATAGAATTTTGCAAGCAAGATTCTTATTTTCTCTCACGCCTTTTCCTTCCATATAGCAGTCAGAGAAATGCATCAAACCTGTGAATGAGCCTAAGGCCATTGATTCGGCGAAGGATTTATAGGCGTTATTGAAATCATTTGTTTTGTAATTTATGACACCCACTCTTGCTAGAGCCTCTGGATCTAGCCTAAGAGTTGGATCGAGATACCAAAACAAAGCGTTATTAAGGTCTGGATTGCTAAATTGAGTGCCAAATTCGTAATATTCACCAAGATAGAAGGCTGCATTAGGGTCGCCATTTCTTACTTGGAGAAACAGATATTTAAGATAAAGTGCTTCATTTGTACGTTTATGAGTGATTTTTCCTTCGCGATAACGAGAGATATATTTAGCCAAACTATCTGGATTTCTCACCATATAGTCTTCACCAAAATAGGTTAGATTAAGTTGTTTTAACGTATCATGATCCAAAGAGAAGCCTGAGGCATCACCTACGACCGCATTCATCCCGCATTCTGGGCATACCGCACTAATCTTATTGTCTTCATTGCTCCAATCGCTAACTCTTCGTGCGTCATATGTTTGACGGCAAAATAAGCAGGAGCATTTTTTTGAATTTAGAATATCGATTTCGTTATTCTTCGTATGTTTGTATATTTCTGGAAATTGTTCTTTGCTATATTTCATGGTTAATAGTCTATCTCTTTATCATAGATAAAGCAAAATAGAGTGCGACTTTTTTAAAATGTTTCTTTTGCTAAGCAAATATACTAAAATATCGAGGATAATGTTTGAGTCAAAGGTTATAAAGTATCAACGTCTTGCTAAAAGAGAAAACAGGAAGAGAATATTCGAAATTGATTTCCTTCGTGGCTTCGATTTGATCCTCATGATTGCAATACATTTTTGTTTTGCCGCTTCAAAAGATGGAATAATGGGAATCTTATTTGATTCTCGCTCACAAAATAACGGAACTATCGAAGCGATGAATAGATTTTGTGGCAATGTTTTCTGGGGAATAGTAAATGCCTCTGGATTAAAAAACCCACTTGGACCTGGTGTATTTCACCTCTTGTTCCTAGAGATATTCTTTTCCGGCCTTTTTATTTTCCTCTCGGGAATTTCTTGTTCGTTTGCAAAAAACAATCTAAAAAGAGGGATTCAACTCGCCTATGTAGCCGAATTAATGACGGTTGTTTTGATTGCCTTTAGTTGCATTGCTAAAAATTTCTTTGGTGTTGGAGGAGATCACTATGCTGCAGTTTGTATCATATGCGGAATTCTTCATTCAATTGCTATTGCGTTAATCATTTATTCTATCTTTGATCATTTCTTCCCGAGTTTTTATCAAACCTTTGTTGCAGCAATTGTTCTAGTAATTATTGCGATAATTACCACTTATTTTTATGCAGATTCAGAAACTGGTCATATTTTTACCGCAGAGCTTCCAAAAGATTGGTGGAAGCTTCTTTTAGGTCTAGCTAGATA
>CAVKFY010000036.1:0-9150 GCA_963655775.1 Alistipes communis | reverse complement strand
GAGCAGGAATATTCTCTAAATAGTTTGCCGTAGCAATAAAGAGAACATTCGACAAATCATAGGATTCTTCGAGGAAATTGTCGTTAAATGAAGAGTTTTGCTCTGGATCAAGAACTTCAAGCATCGCACTTGATGGATCACCACGGTAATTTGCCCCACCGACTTTATCGATTTCATCGAGTAAGAATACAGGATTCACCGTGCCTGCTTTTGTCATGCCTTGAATTATTCTTCCAGGCATTGCGCCAACGTAGGTACGTCTATGACCACGGATTTCTGCTTCATCAGATACGCCACCCAAAGAACATTTATAGAATTTTCTATCTAAAGCACGGGCGATCGATTTTGCAAGCGATGTTTTACCACATCCTGGCGGGCCATAAAAACAAAGGATAGGAGCTTTTAGGCTTCCAGTCGCCTTTTTAACGGCAAGATATTCGATGATTCTCTTTTTGACTTTCTCTAAACCGAAATGGTCTTCATCAAGAATCTTCTGAACATTGGTTAAATCATCGTTATCATCGGTCTTTTGATACCAAGGTACGTTAATTAAAGTTTGGATGTAATTTAAAATCAAAGAACTTTCTAATGAGCCATCAGGCATCATTTCCATACGGTGAAGTTCGTTTTTGACTTTGGCTTTAACGCTTTCTGAATAAGGGTTTTTCTCAAGCTTTTGCTTGATTGTATCAACATCGTTTACCCCTGCTCCTTCGCCAAGCTCATCTTTAATGGCCTTCATTTTTTCGCGAAGGTAATATTCTTTTTGGGATTTTTCAACCTTTTCACGAACCGTTTCGTCGAGTTTTCTTTCGATTTGGCTTATCTCTTTTTGCTCATTTAAAAGTCTAAGTAAGATTTTTAAACGTTCATTTGTGTTTTTCTCTTGAAGAATTGCAATCTTATCCGCTGGTTTGAAATCTAAAGACTGAGCGATGGTATCGATAATTTCAGTGACGGAATCGCCGTTTTTCAAACTGCTTAGAGCGTTTTTAGCAATGTTATTCGTTAATATATTAGACGAGGAAAGCAAAGAAGATAATTTTCCAATTAAGGACAATTCTTCCTTTTCATCGCCTAATTCGTCTTCGATAACGGTTCCTTCTGCAACATAAGTTCCATTTTCAAGATGTATATTGCTTAAAGAAACTCTACGAGAGCCGATGATACGAATCTTAATGCTGTTTTTCCCTTCAGAAAAGTAGACAATGCGGCATAACGTGCCAACAGCAAATACATCTTCTGGGACATTTATGTCATCTTTCGCCGGTTCTTTTTGACAACCCACGAAAAGAAGACTGTTTGAGTCTGATCTTGAACGTCTAACGGCTTCCATAGAATAGCTTCTCCCCGCTTCAACGGCTTCGTTCATATTTGGGAAGACTACCAAGCCTTTAGTAATCAAGAATGGAAGGGTAATTGGTTCTTTTTTCTTTGGAGTATTTTCTTCCATGTTTCGTTTCCTCCTTTTGACATGATAATTATATGTTTTACTTTAGCACTGTCAAACATTAAGTGCTAAAAGTACAAAATAAGGCAGAAATTAATCTGCCTTACCTTTGTAAATTATAGATTGATACCGTTATTCAGCTTTTTTGGCTGGGGCTTTTTTAGTTGTGGCCTTTTTAGCTGGTGCTTTTTTGGCAGGAGCTTTCTTTTCTTCCTCAGCTGGCGCTTCCTCTTTTAATTCGGTTGCACCTTCGCTTTTGGATGCGCTATTCATGATGAAGTCACGAACTTTGCGTTCCGTTAATTGGCCACGGAAGTCTTCGAGATTCTTGTTGAGGATATTTCTGACTTCTTCTTCTTTCATCTTATATTGTTCAGCCATCTTCTTGATTTCTGCATCAATATCGGCATCGGTGGCAGAGAGATTTTCCTTAACGCCAATTTCATGCATAACAAGGAAGTTTTTGATGTTATTTTCGGCATTGACGTGATAGGTTGCGTGTAAATCTTCTTGTTTGGAACCGGTGATCTCTAAATACTGTTCGAATGTTAAGCCATTGGATTCGATTTGTTTCTTGAGATTTTCTTCCATTTGATGTGCTTCGTTTTCAATGATTGTTTCATCAATAACAAAGGTGGCGTTGTTAATGATTTGGCTCATTAATTCATTATAGAAAGCGTTTTCGGATTCAGAGACTTTGCGGTTTAAGAGGGTTGTCTTTTCGTATTCTTTTAAGCCATCGACGGTTGTAACGTCTTTGATAGCAAGATCTTTGACAGCTTCATCATTGAGTTCAGGGATTTGTTTTTCCTTGATCTCATGCATAGTGATTTTGAAGGTTGCTTCTTTACCAGCAAGTTCTTTGACATAGTTTGTTGGGAAGGTGACTTTGATTTCTTTCTTGTCGCCATCTTTCATGCCAACTAATTGTTCTTCGAAACCAGGGATGAATTGGTTGGAGCCAAGTTCAAGGCTGTAGTTATTGGCTTGTCCGCCATCGAAAGCGACTAATTTACCGTTTTCATCTGTGAGATAGCCATCGAAATCGATGAGAGTTGTATCACCCATTTGGGCTGGACGATCTGCAAGAACTAATTCAGCATTGTTCTTTAAGAGAGATTCGATTGCATCTTCCACTTCTTTGTCGGTAACTTTTGGAGCGACTTTGCTGGCTTTTAAGCCCTTATATTCACCAAGAGTAACTTCTGGAACAAGAACAATTGTATAAACAAGTTCCAACTCGTCTTTAGAAAGCTTTGTGACGTTAACGCTTGGACGATACATTGGTTGAAGTTTTTCTTCGGTGATCAAAGTGGCGAAAACTGGAGTTAAGACTTCGTCGATAGCTTCATTCCAGACTGCTTCTTGATTAATTCTTTCTTCAATAAGCTTACGAGGAGCCTTGCCAGGACGGAAACCTGGGATGCTAACCTTGCTTGCAGTCTTCTTAAACGCTTTTTCTTGAGCGTTTGCCCATAAGTCTTTTTCAACGTCAGCGACTAATTTGACGCGGCTTGGACTAATTTTTTCAACAGTGTGTTTCATTATAATTGAATACCTCAATCTATTTTGCTAATTGCAACGCGTTCTAATATACCCTATCTTTAGATACTTTCCAAACGAAAAACGCTAAAAAACGAAAAAAAGATGATTTTAAACGTTAATTTGTTCCGCTTCGCCTAAAATCGAAAGGAACTTTTCTTGAGTCCTACTAACTTCTTCTTTCTTTAAGCCATATTTTTCTAAAAGAAGAGAATCATCAAATGGCGATCTCAAATAAGAATGGGCAATATTGACTAAAGAAACAAGCATCAGACTAACCGAATAAGTCTCAAATATATTTTCAGGATATAGTTCAAACATTATATTGTTGATTAAATCCTTAGCAATCGAAAATAAAGACGGGTCTTTTGTCTCTTTTTGTAAGAGAAAAAGGAGTTCTTTGGCTTCTTTTCCTTCAAAAGGCAAAACCATTTTACTAGGAATGAGAGTATAGTCTTTTTCTTTTTTAGAGAAATGAATTTCTTTTGTATATTTTGCTTTGACAAGTAATAATAAACCATATGTTTTGACGATATTTGATTTATTCTTTTGCATCATCTGAGAAATGGTTTCGGAATAGTAAATCGTCCTAGCGTCATTAAAAGAAGATAGCAAAGCCATTAACTCATAGACATCGTTGCCATTTAAAAGTAGTTTTCTTACGTCTTCTTCAGAATATTTGTTTTTTAAAGATGATTGTCTTTCGTTGTAACGAATCTTTTTCTCCAAAGAATTGAGTTCTTCCTCTACTTCTTGGGAAACGTAAGGTAAAGAAGAAAAATACTTTGCATCGTCATATGCCTCATCGAATTCGCCAAGGATAAAACGTAGCTCAAAATTGCACTTAAGGCATCTTAATGGTGAATCTTTGTAAAGAATTTCTCTTTTGCTTTCTAGTATTTCCATTGCTTCTTTTGCTTTTCCGAGTCCTAAATAGGCGGAAATTCGGCAATAAAGCGCTTTGGGATCCTCGCTTCCATTCGTTAAATCAAGAACCAAGTTATATTCTTTTTTATCCAATAAAGTCGTTAAATTATCCATACGCATTATTTTAATTCATCTAATTAGGACAAGTAAAAAGAAAACGTTTAAAATGTAGAGGCAATGAAAAAGAAGTTTTCTACCCTTATCGTTACTCTCTTGGGATGCCTAGTCATCTCTTCTTGTTCAAATTCCAAGAAAGAGATTACTTATTCGGAAGCCCTAAGCGTCCTAAAAAAGATTGATATGGAGATAAATTACACTCCGGTTACCAATATTCCAAAAAGTTACATCCTATATGAAAAAACAAATTCATATAAAGATGGAAACAGAGTGATTGAAAACGCCGTTATCGACCGTGAAATCGACCAAAATAACCACTATTCTTTTCTCAGAGTCAAAGGAAGGTATGAAGGCAGAGATTATATTCATGAAAATTGGACGTATGTTGCAAGGAAGAGCAATGTTTCCTGCGATTATTACAATTTTGTGGAAAACGGCAAAATATCAAATACTCGTTATAGACAAGAAAGCGAACAAAGCTATGAAAGTTGGGATAGCGTAGCAAAAAGCGATATCTTAGAAATGCAACGCCTTTATGCGCGTATGGCCAAAGAATACTATACCCGTTTCTCGGAACTAGAAGAAACTATCGAAAAAAGCGAATTTTATTCTGATACCATCGGAAGCCTATCCGCATATATAGGTAACGATGCGGAAACTTATTCTTGTGAATTTGAGAATTATTGGTTTAAAAGCGGATCTCATAAAAATCTATCGGAAGATACGTATTATGAGGCGACAGTTTCTTGGAATAAATGCGAGATTTCCGCGCCAAATTTAGACTTTTATCCTCTTTTAGAGAAAATTTCCTGAGTAATTGAAGGAAGAGAAGAAAAGTTATTTAAGACTGCTTCTGGTTTTTTTGCTTTGCCAAAACCATATGCCGCATGGACGAAATGAAGTTTAGCTTTGTTTGTTGCTTCTTCGTCTCCTAATGTATCTCCAACATATATCGCGTCATCTAGATTATTTTTTTCTTTAAGTTTAAGCATGGTTACGTCTTTGCTAGATAAAGTGTCTCCCCAACAAAGATGGTCTTCGAAAAGCTCGCTTAAATTCGTGCTTTCTAGAAAAGCCTCAATATATCCTTTTTGGGCATTGCTAACGATATACAAAGGGTATTCTTTCTTCAGTTCGACAAGAGTTTCTTTTACCATCGGGAATAATTTGCCTGGATGAGTAAGAAGGTATTTATTTTCGTATTCCATGCATAAAATGAGGAGCTTTTTCATTTCTTCCTTGGGCATATCTGGCCAAAGTTTTCTTCCTAAGACAAGCATAGGTAGACCCATTGCCCCTTGCATCATTTCTAGTGTGATTAAATATTTATCACCTTTGTATTTTTTTATGATTTCGTTCCAAGAAGCGACCACCTCTTCGGATGAATCCCATAACGTTCCATCTAAATCAAATATTATTCCGTTTTTCATAATTGTTTTTTGCCGATAAATTATATCCCAATGCCCTATAAAATAAAAACTCATCAGACTTGCCGATGAGGAATTATCACGTTTTGGCGCGCCCGAGCCGATTCGAACGGCTGACCCACAGCTTAGAAGGCTGTTGCTCTATCCAGCTGAGCTACGGGCGCAACGCTTTAATAATATAAAACTCTTTTTGTTTTTAGACAAGAATTAATGAGTATGAATTTTCTTAAAAAGTTCTTCTGCTACCTCTTTTGGGAGAATTTGGCTCAATTCTTCAATCGAGGCATTCTTCAAAGAATCGATTGTTGGATAGTTCTTTCTAAGAATTTCTTTCCTTTTTTCGCCAATTCCTTTTACATCATCAAAAAGCGATGAATGCATGTTTTTCAAACGTTCTGCTTTATGAAAAGATATCGCAAAGCGATGGACTTCATCTTGCATTCTCATCAATAAGAAGAATAAAGGAGATTTATTATCAAGAGGATAAATTACACCATCTTGATCAATAATTCCTTCGGTTTGATGCTTATCGTTTTTATATAGGCCGTAAACAGGAATAGATACATTAATCGAAGAGAGTGCTTCAAGAGTCGCATGAACTTGAGGTAATCCTCCATCGGTTAAAATCAAGTCAGGATAGGATAATTTCTCATCTTTTAAACGTTTATAGCGTCTTCTAACTACTTCCACCATTGAGTGATAATCATCTCCTGCGTCTTCCTTATCAAGGTGGAATTTGCGGTACATGTTTTTAATTGGCTCGCCATTTATATAGCAAACCATTGCACCTACTGGAGAGGATCCTTGAAGATGCGAATTATCAAATAACTCTATTCTATAGGGGGTTTTAATGCCTAAGAGTTTTCCTAGTTCATCAAGTAAGGCTGCATTATCGTCCTCAAGTCTAGCTGACATAAAATGCCCATCTAGTCCTTCTTTCGCATTCAATGAGGCAATATCTATTTGTTCCAATAGACGTCCTTCTTTTGGCGAAACGACCTTTGCTTGTGGGTAAATCGGTAAGAGCTCTTCGCTTAAGGACTCGATGTTACAAAGAATTTCTTTAGGCAGGTCGTTCTTTTGATAATATTCCTCGATTAGTTCGATCGCTTGTGCCGCTCCTCCTTCAAAAGAAGGCACAACAATGACTTTTTTCCCTAAAAGAAGGCCATTTCTATAAGTTAAAATGGCAAGCGAAAGATAAGAATCTCTTTCAGAATAGGCAAAAACATCACGATCCGTTTTATCGGTTGATAATTCCACGGTTTGCTTAGATGTGATACGTTTTATCGAATCGATTATGTCTTTGGCGTATTTTGCATCTTCAAAACGTAATTCTTCCGATGCTTTTAGCATTTTATCCGTGTATTCCTTGATAACCGAGGCAATATTTCCATCAAGAAAGCCTTTGATTTGCAAATATAGTTTTTCGTTTTCTTCCTCGCTTATTTTATTAACACATGGCGCCAAACACTGACCCATATGAAAATAAAGGCATGGCTTTTTACCGAGGGTTTTGCATTTTCTCGTCGGATAAATGCGGTTCAATAAATCAATGATTTTGAACGCATCGCCAGAATTAGGAAAAGGCCCGAAATAGAAATATTTCTTATCGTTTGCTCTCCTAGCGATTTTTAAAAAGGCATCACTTCTTCTAACTGCAATATATGGATAATGCGAATCATCCATCATCATGATGTTGTACCTTGGATAATGGGTTTGAATGAGGTTCATTTCAAGGATAAAGGCTTCTTTATCCGTATGAACAATGATGAAGTCAAAGTGGTCGACATGGCTTACCATGGCGGCAACTTTACCAACTTGTGGTCTTAAAAAATACTGAGATACTCTCTTTTTGAGATTTTTTGCCTTGCCGATATAGATGATTTTATCATCAGCGTCTTTCATTTGATAAACGCCAGGCTTATCAGGTAAAAGAGCGATTAAACGTTTGAGTTTTTCTGAGATTTCCATCTTACTTGAGGTAGACGATAGTTGCTCCCCCTCCGCCTTCGTGACCATCCGCTCCTTCATAATGATCGACAAAATCTTTATGTTTATCGCAATAACTTCTTGTCATTTTGCGTAGAATTCCACTTCCCCAGCCATGTATTACACGAACACGTTTATATCCTTTGATTAAGCAATCATCGAGATATTTTGCTAGGTTACGTTCCGCCTCTTCGTATCTTTGGCCAATAAGGTTTATTTCAAGAGGAACGCTCTTTTTGAACGGAAGATTATCTAAGCTTATCGTTGAAAGGACTTCTTTCTTTTCGGTAACTGGTTCTTCTACTCTTACTGCCTTATCT
The DNA here is from genome assembly GCA_963655775.1 of Alistipes communis. GTDB lineage: Bacteria > Bacillota_I > Bacilli_A > RFN20 > CAG-826 > UBA4951. The sequence continues at coordinate 1,375 of CAVKFY010000036.1, read as the reverse complement.
TTGGCGACATGCATAGAGATCCCTTCTTTTGTGACAATATCAATTTTATTGCCGTTGATGTTTTTTATTCTTCCAGCAGTAAAAAGAGAAGGAACATTTACATAATCGCCCACTTTTAAGTCTTCATCGAACTTTTCTTGTTCGAAGTTTTCTTCTAAATCATTGAGCTTATGTTTTGCTTCGATGACTTCATGAAGCTTAACGGTTCCATACCCCTTATTCAAAGAATGCATGATGTCATCAATCTTATTCTCATAGTCGGAAAGCATCTTTTTCTTCTTTGCCTCAACATCGCTAAGGAAATGATCTTCACGAAGACTTAGCGCTTTTTCTTTGGATTTTAGCGTTTCTTGTTCTTTGTTAAGCTGAATTTCTTTCTTTTGAAGTTCAGCTTTTAAATCTTCAGTTTCCTTAGTAACTGCCGATAGTTTTTTGATAGTTTCAGTTATCGAAAGATCCTCGTGAGAATCGATGTTTTTCTTTGCTTCAGAAAGAACTTCATCAGGAAGGCCAAAACGCTTGGCAACGACTAAGCCATAAGATTCTCCAGGAAGACCCATCTTTAAGCGATAAGTTGGTAAAAGTTTTTCTTCATCAAACATCATTGAAGCGTTAATTACTTCTTTATGCGATAAAGCGTAGGTTTTTAAACCATCAAAATGTGATGAAATCATCGTTAAAGCATGTTTCCTTAAAAGGAATTTCATGATTGCTAAAGCGATTGCCTCACCTTCTTTTGGTGAGGTACCTGTGCCTACTTCATCAAGCAAAACTAAGTCTTTTCCTTGGACAAATTCTAGGATTTCTCCAATGTTTTTCATGTGTCCAGAGAAAGTAGAAAGATTATCGCTTAGTGATTGGGAATCACCGATATCAACATAAATATGTTTGAAAAAAGATAGAGATGATCCTTGTTTTGTTGGGATGGCTAAAGCACATTGATTCATCATAACTAGCAATCCCAATGTCTTTAATGCGACCGTTTTGCCGCCTGCGTTAGGACCAGAGATTATGACTAAAGAGGATTCTGCGCTCAGTCTAAAATCATTGGCAACAACCTTGTTTTTATCAATTAATGGGTGTCTTGCTTCAATTAAATCAATCAATGGTTTTTTGGAATAGGAAGGAATATGGCAATCATTTTCTTCAGCCATTTTAGCTTTTGCAGAAACGAAGTCTAAATAACCGATCATTCCGTTATTTTCTAAGATTGCTTCACTAGAACCAGCCACTTCTTGCGATAATTCCATTAATAAACGGTGTATCTCTTCTCTTTCATCATTATGAAGTTCAACCATTTTATTATTCAGTTCAACTAATAGTTCCGGTTCAATAAAAGTATTTTGACCAGTGTTAGAGACATCTTGAACGATAC
>CAVKFY010000035.1:0-8224 GCA_963655775.1 Alistipes communis | reverse complement strand
TGGTGCCCGGCGCGAGAGTCGAACTCGCATGGATTTCTCCGAACGATTTTGAGTTTTTTTAATGCTTGTTTTGTTCCTAATAAAATGCAAAAAGGCGAACCATTCAAGACTCGCCTTTCCATATTAATAATTTAGAATTGGTGGAACATACCGGGATCGAACCGGCGACCTCCTCGTTGCGAACGAGGCGCTCTCCCATCTGAGCTAATGTCCCAGCAAGTCACTATTATAAAATTCTTCGAAAGAAAATAAAATCTCTTTTTCATAAGCATTTCAAACAAAACGGAGTGTTAGTTAATAATATTCAGTTAATGACTACTCTTTTTACGACATCAAAATCAAAGAAAACACTGAAACAAAATTTTCATATTTTCAGAAGAAAAATATTCCTTTGATGAACGCTTACTTTTTTCTACTTTTCTACAATGTCTAAATGAATTTTCAGGCTAATTGTAAAGATTTTTCTCTTTTCTTTAGGTCGTTTCTACCTTTCAAAAGTCAAGTATCCAAAATAGCAAAAAATCATCTTTAAATAGTTGTATGGAAAAGGTAATTGGAATCATCGACTTAAAAAGTTTCTACGCTTCATGCGAATGTGCGGTAAGGCATCTAGATATCTTTAAAACCCCACTTGTTTGTTGCGATCCGTATCGCTTATCTTCTTCAGTTGTTATGTCCGTAACGCCTTATCTAAAAAATAAATATGGAATATCAAACGTATGCAGGAAAAGAGATTTGCCCGATGTTCCTGGAATGATATATGCCGTACCCAGAATGTCTTATTACCTTCAAATGTCATCAAGAGTTGTAGGAATATTTCTTAAATACGTTTCTTATGAGGATTTGCACGTTTATTCAGTAGATGAAAGTTTCCTTAATCTTGGTCCTTATATAAATCTATATGGATCAGCGGAGAGAATGATTAAGCTAATCCAAAAAGAAATAAAAGATAAGCTAGGCCTTATCGCAACAGCAGGCATAGGCCCAAATATGTTTCTAGCAAAGATAGCCTTGGACAATGAGGGCAAAAAGAAAGAACCATATCTTGCTAGATGGACATACGATGATGTGGAGAAAAAACTTTGGAAAATAAAGCCGATAGATAAGATTTGGTCGATTGCGGGTGGAACAAAAACTCATTTAGCAAAGATTGGAATTAACTCACTTGAAGCACTTGCTAAAGCAGATTCCAAACTCCTAGAAAAAGAATTTGGAGTAATGGGTATTCAATTAAAGAATCTTGCCAATGGAATTGATGATTCTGACATCAGAGAAAAGATGGTTCCTATTAATCCATCATTATCAAATGGACAGACATTAAAAAAGGCATTATCTCCAGAGGAATGTGAACTTCTTCTTAGAGAAATGGTTGATGACTTATCTGTAAGGCTAAGAAGAGGCGGATATGTAGCCAAAAAAGTTGGTGTATACGCCAGTCAAAGTCATGGGGTCTTTAGCAAAGAAATATCCTTACCAAATGAAACTGAATCACCAAAAGAGCTCTTCGAATACATCAAATATTGTTTCTTCTCAAATCCAAGCAATGAAAAGATTTATGCACTTGGAATTTCATTCGGAAAGTTATCGCTAGATAAAAATATCCAAACGTCTTTGTTTAGCAACCAGGAAGAAATAATCAAAGAGAAAAGATTAAATACAACATTAGATCGAATACGTGACACGTATGGGCGTAATAGTGTGTTCCGTTGTTCTGCATTATGTAGCAATTCAACGATTTTACAACGCCACACTCAAATAGGAGGACATAGAGAATGATAAACGATAGAGGAATGTTGAAATGGGCACCATATAAATCTTTAGAAGCTCAAGCTGATTATCTTGCCAAGCTTGAATACGAAAGAAACAAAATACCTTGTCCGCATATTTCTAGCGACAAGGCAGAAGAAATAAATGAGATTCTTTCAAATTACAAAAATGAGATGGTCGTAGCCAAATACTGGCACGATGGTTACATTTACACAATTCACGGAATAATAAGAGAAATATCTCTTATGTATCAGCAATTAACCATCGATGAGGTAGAAATCCCCTTTAAAGTGCTAACCAATTTAACTTTTGAAGATTAATGCTAACCCTCAGGAAATAAAAAAGGTATGATTGTCTTGTTGAAAAGGAGAACATAACTCGATATGGAAAACGAAACTCAAAACTCTGAAGAAATAAAGAGCGAGAACGAACAAACTCAAGAGCAAGAAGCAACCGTTGAAGCCCCTAAAAAAGTTAAAAAGCCGATCAATATGGCAAAGGGTGGACTTCTTTGGTCGATTTGGAGCTTCTTAGAGGCTGCCTTAATCTTAGTATTAGGCATTATCTGCTTTGTATTTACTGCCAAAGCAGCATCAAATGATAGCGATTTAAGCTACGACAGAGTCATCTCTGTAATCTTATTAATTGCTGGCATCTTCTTAATTGTCGGTGGTGCATTAAAGATTATTGTTAACTTTATGCCAATTGTCACAAGAAATGCCCTTGATGCAGCCGTTAAAGCAATGCTCAAATCTCAATTGTCCTACGATATGGTTATCACTGGTGCGATTGAACTATCACTTGGTATTGCTCTTATCGTCTCTTATTGCAAATACAATGGAACATTAAATGAAATGGTCGGTTTCATTGCTAGCTTCCTTGCCATCTTCATTGGCGTTATTGTCATCGCAGCTGGCGCAAGCTTAGTCTTATTTGCAATCGGATTCATTGTTTCAAAACTTTATAAGATCTACTTACCTATCCTTGAGATTGTCTTTGGCTTAGCTCTTATTGCCTTAGGTATCGTTGTCTTATATTTCTTAGGTGGAAATGCCGACTTAACAAAAATGATTTCTCTCATCGTTCTTGGAATCATCCTTGTTCTTGCTGGTTTGGCCGTTGCCGTCATGACTGTTGTCGAAATCAATAAAGCCCGTGCCAAAAAGGCGGTTGTTGCAGTTGCAAACGAAGTTGTTAGCGAAGCAGCCAAAGCCATTGAAGGCGAAGTTGTCGATCACGTTGAAGGCGAAGAAAACGAAGAAAAGCCTGAAGAAAAATAAAAATCAAGTTATTGAAAAACAAGCGGTAAAACCCGCTTGTTTTTTTATTTCTTGTCAACCACTTCAACTTCTATCGCTTTATCTTTGTAGATTGAATATTCGTTCTTTTTAGATTTCTTCTTTTCCCCTTTTGAGATTTTATCTAATTCATAGAGATCAAATACTTGGTTATATTGAATTATCCAGATGAGATTTACTATCCAGAAACAGAATGGAACTGCAATACAAATCAAGACATCTAGGAGAACGTAAAGCCATCTTTCTTCTATGATATCTTTGACGAATCTATATGCGACAAAGAGAACTGGCAAGAAGATTGTAATTACGATTTTTAGGCTTTTAGATAAGCTGTCGATAAACTTTAAGTAACTCATTTATTTTTCTCTCTTTTTTGTTGCTTCAAGAAGGTTTTCTAGCAAAGCTAAACGAGTTAATAGGCCAACACCACCTGGAACTGGAGTTTGAAGTTTAACTGGTAATCCTGGAACAAAGTCTCCGTGTAAGTGCCCGTCTTCTCCTCTATTAATACCAACATCAACTAGGTATGCATCCTTTTTATATGTGTAAGTGTCATCCCAAATATGCATTCTTCCGATTGCAGAGACAACCAAATCCGCATGAGCAAAATAGAATTCTTTGTCTTCTCTAGAGGTTTTGCTATGTAATTGAACAACGTTGCAATCTTTGGCAAGCAACATTCTTGCCATCGGTTTGCCAACTATTTCACTACGTCCAAGAACAACCGCATTCTTTCCAGAGAAAGGGAAACCCTCATGAGTTAGGTAATTGATAATTCCTTTTGGGGTGCACGGATCAAAAGATGAACCAAGCGTGAAGCCATCAACATCTTTACTTGGATCAATTGTTTTGTTTATTTTTTCTACCGATATGTGTTTAGGAAGAGGTAATTGAACAATGATTCCATCAATTTCGGAATCAGAGTTTTGTGTGCGGATAAAAGAAAGGAGTTCTTCCTCGCTAATATTCTCATCAAACACTGTATGAAGTGCTTTGATGCCCACTTCTGCCGCATCTTTCTTTTTTCCACGAACATATGCTTCAGAGGCAGGATCATTACCAACGGTAATGATTGATAAAACAGCCTCATGTCCTAAATTTTGAATTTCTTTTTTTAATTCTTCTTTGCGCCAAATAACGTATTCTTTAATTGTCATAATCTAACCTTCTTGAACATTATTGTTACTTGGGCATTTTATTTCAATAAATAGAGATTTTTTAAATCGATAATTATAGACTGATATGCAAAAAATAATATAATTATTTTGCGAATAAAAGGAGAACAAAATGGACCAAAAATTATCGCCTCTTTTCACACCATGGAAAATTGGAAACGTTGAAATTAAAAACCGTTTCGTTATGACCTCTATGGGTGGAACATCTCTTTTTGGCTGGATGGAGATTAATCATTTCGATAAAGAAGCAGCCAAATTTTTACTCGATAAAGCTGAGCATGATGTAGGACTTATTCTTCCAGGCATCCAACCTGTTTACAACCCAATGCTTGGCCAATGGCTTTATAAGAAAAAGAGCATGTATCGTAAGTTGAAACCATTCATGGATGAAATCCATAAACATGGGGCAAAAATGTTTATTCAACTTACTGCAGGTTTTGGAAGATCATTCACCATCTCTCCAACAATGGAGAAACTATATACGAATCGTTTCTTAAGAGTCTTATCTAAACCAGTAATGAATTTCGATAAGATTTGTGCTTCATCAAGCGCTTCTCCTAATAGATGGTCAGATAAAGTTCCTTCAAGAGAAATGACCATCAAAGAAATCAATAAATTCGTTATGGCTTTTGCTAAAACGGCGAAGTTATTAAAGGATGCAGGTGTTGATGGCGTTGAAATCCACGCTGTCCACGAAGGATATCTCCTTGACCAATTCACATTGCAATATGTTAATAAACGTACTGATCAATATGGCGGATCGTTTGAAAATCGTTATCGTTTCCCAGTAGAAATAGTTCAAGCAATTAAGAAAGAATGCGGAAAAGATTTCCCTGTGTCCTTAAGATATTCAGTTCTCTCAAAGACAAAAGGGTTTAATTCGGGTGCTCTTCCAGGCGAAGAATTCAAAGAAGCAGGCAGAGACATGGCCGAATCAGAAAAAGCAGCAAAATATCTCCAAGATGCAGGTTATGACATGCTTAACTGCGATAATGGCACATACGATGCGTGGTATTGGGCTCATCCACCAATATATATGCCAGAAAACTGTAACCTAGAAGATGTCGAACATATTAAGAAATTCGTTTCTATCCCAGTTGTTGCGGCTGGAAGAATGGATCCATTTGTTGGTGCAGAAGCCGTTAAAAAAGGAAAGATTGATGCAGTTGGCTTGGCTCGTCCTTTCCTTGCCGATGGAGCTTATGTTACCAAATTAAAAGAAGGCAAATACGAAGAAATAAGACCATGCATTTGTTGTCATAATGGTTGTTTCAATATGTGCCACTATAAAGGAACGGCAAACGATCAAAGTTTATCTGATTCCTTACATATGGCACGTTGCGCGGTTAATGCTGAAACAATGCAAACAAATGTCCACTACATTAAAAAAGCAAAAGCATCAAAGAAAGTTGCAATCATTGGTGGAGGCATTGGCGGAATGGAGGCGGCAAGAGTTGCCAAACTCCGCGGCTTAGAACCAGAGATTTATGAAAAGAGCGACCATCTTGGTGGAGTCTTTGTTCCTGCAAGTGCCGCATCATTTAAAGGCAAACTCAGAGATTTACTTGCCTGGTATGAACTTCAAATGAAAGAAATGAATATCCCAGTTCATCTAAATACCGAAATTAAGAATCTTAATGATATCAAGGCAGACGAATACATTGTTTGCACGGGTAGCGTAGCAAGAAAGCTTAGAGTACCAGGAAGCGAAAAGGCAATTGATGCGACCGATTATCTTTCTGGCGCAAAGGTTGGAAATAGAGTCGCAGTTATTGGAGGAGGCCTTACAGGATGTGAAGTTGCCTATGAAATTGCACTTTCTGGAAAAGAACCAATCATTGTTGAAATGCAAGACGATTTAGTAAAACAAAGGGGGATTTGCATGGCAAATTCGCAATATTTAAGAGATTATTTTGCCTTGCATAAGACTCCAGTTTATCTAGAAACATCACTTAAGGAAATTGGTGATGGAAAGATTATTTGTAAGAGCAAAGACGGAAAAGAAATCGAAATCCCATGCGATTCGGTCGTTCTCTCTGTCGGTTATAAACCAACTCCTGTTGCACCAGAAGGAAAACATGTCCATCTTGTTGGAGATTGTAAGAAAATCGGTAACCTTCGTAGTGTAATTTGGGCCGCATACGAAACGGTCATGAAGTTATAAAAGGAGATAGAAATGTATCAACCAAAAATGAAATTAACTCCTGAAGAGAAAGATATTCTTGAAGGAAAAAGCGGTAAGGCCAGAGCCAAGATGATGGAAGTCTTGGTTCGTTATGGCGATGCCTTTGGCGCAGATTGTTTAGTTCCAGTTACTTATAAGAAATCCCATTTCGTTACAAGCTTTGGCCTAGGTCTTCTTAAAGGCGTTTATCCACTTATGGATGAAATTATTGCCGACGGATGCAAAGTTGAAGGCGGTTTCACCATGGATCCAAGACCTTTAGATTATAATAACGTAAAATGTGATCCAATTGAAAAACTCGTTTCCAACGTCTTTATGTACAACAAACAAAAAGTATATGAAGAGCAATTAAAGAAGATTGGCTTAACAAATGCGGATGAAGCTTTCTCTTGCACTTGTTATTTAAAGGAGATGGGCAACACTCCATCGAAAGGAGACATTCTTTCTTGGAGTGAATCATCTGCTGTTGTCTTTGCTAACTCCGTTCTTGGCGCAAGATGTAATAGAAACTCCGGCATCTTAGATATGTTCGGTGCAATCTTAGGAAAGACTCCTAACTTTGGCTTTATCACCGATGAAGGTAGAAAAGCAGATTGGAAAATTGTCCTAAAAACAACAAAGAAGCCTGAAGCGCAAATCCTTGGTTCTGCAATTGGTATCAAGGTCATGGCTGAAGTTCCGTATATTGTTGGTTTAGATCGATACTTAAAAGATTTACCTGACGAAGATACAATCGCATATTTAAAAGATATGGGTGCAGCTACCGCCTCCAATGGTGCGGTCGGCTTATATCATGTTGATGGAATTACTCCTGAAGCAAAAGAATTAGGCCAATCATTAATTAAAGAAAACGCAAAAGAATACGTAATTGACGATGAAGAATTAGAGCGTGTCTATAAGTCATATCCAATCATGTGGAAGAAGATGGATGCTAAAGTTCATCGTTGTTTCATTGGTTGCCCTCATTTGACATTAAAGCAATTAGAAGATTGGACAGACTCTATCATCGAAGGGTTAAAGAAATCTGGTAAGCATAAGCTTGCTATCGATACCGTGCTTACCGCTTCCCCTGCCGTCATCAAAGAATTCCAAAAAGAAGATAGATATCAAAAGTTACTCTCAACAGGCGCACATATATCTTATATTTGCCCATTGATGTATGCAGATAACCCTATCTCCGGCAAGAAACCATTGATGACAAACTCTAACAAATTAAGAACATATACCAGTGCACGTTATTTCAAAGACAAAGATGTCCTTGAAATTATTACTGGTCAAAAGGAGGTCAAATAAGATGAAAGTATTCCATGGACGTGTTCTCCAAGCACAAAATTGGACAGGCGAAGCCGTTGTTACTCATCAAGGTTTTAATACTCTAGCATCATGCCAAACAAGCGCTTTGTTAGCGACATCAAAAAAGATCATAGTTTCCGACCAAAACAATCCTGATTTATATAAAAAGAATATTACAGGAAAAGCATTATGCCTTCCTGAGACCATCGGTTCAACAACAGGTGGAATGGTTATCCAAACAATTGCCGTTCGTAATCTTGCCCCTAAAGCATGGTTATTTGCCCATCATATTGATCCATTGGCTGCATCAGGAATCATTCTTTCTAACGTTTGGAATGATGCGGGATTAATTGCAATCGATGAGCTTGGTGATGATTTCTTAGAAGCAGTAAAAACTGGCGATAAAATCGAAATCAAGGAAGATGGCACTGTAACAATTCTTTAAAGATTTGGCTCTCCAAAATCTAATGGGGATGAATGGGGATTTGATAAAACAAATCAATTAA
>CAVKFY010000034.1:924-3466 GCA_963655775.1 Alistipes communis | reverse complement strand
AGCTGGAGAACGGTTGTCAAAGCCATCGGAAGAGAGAATAGAGGAACTTTCCAGAACAGATTCCCCTCAGTAAGATCCATTTCTTTAAATCTTGGTTTTTTTGTTATATCCATAGAAATACACCTAATAAATATCTGTCAAACCCAAATATTTTAAATCTAATATTATTGTTTTCAATATAAAGAAAAGGCCCCTTTGTCAAGGGACCGATTAATTACTAACCTAAATTAGCGGGAGATTGCTGCGACTGGGCAAGAAGCGATGACATCGTCAACTGCGCTCTCATCTGCATCAGCAATAACGACTGATTTGCCATCATCATCGAAAGCAAAGACGTCTGGTAAGCTGGAGACGCAAAGACCGCATCCGATGCATGCATCGGCATCAACTGTAACTTTAACCATAAAATTAAAAACCTCCTAATAGAAAGCAATCATATTCTAAGGCAACATTTTTCCCTTTAAAACAACAAAAAAAGAACATCTATTTTTGTTAGTATCCTTTAACTAGATAAAAGACCAAAACATTGCACAATTTCTAGCTTTATCTTTTATTTGGTTTGCCCTCCTTAATCTTTTTTAGACATGGAAATTCTTGCATTTGCCTAATGAAAGAAGGCCTCTTTTTGGGTAGAATATTGCAAGTATGAAGACAAGGGTAGAAAAATATAGAAAATATCGTGAGAAAATTCTAAAAACTCCTGATGATAAGTTTGAGAATAAGAAGACTAGAAAGGTCGAAGTCTCAAAAGATGAGGCAGTTTCTGAAACTCCTTATACAATTTATCGTCGCAAAGAGATTCAGATGTATTCCTTTAAAGGAGTTGTTCTATTCATTGCCATCATTATTTTCGTGCTTATTTATTTATATGTGGTGAGGAGCTAGTTATGGAAAAACATATATCTATTGCAATTGATGGACCTGCGGCAGCGGGTAAATCAACGGTCGCTAAAAGAGTGGCAAAGGCTTTAAACTTCACCTATATCGATACTGGGGCTATGTACCGTGCGGTCACATATGCCGTTATCAAAGCAGGAAAGAATCCTCAAAACGAAGAAGATGCAAAAGAAATCCTTAAGACTATTAATATAGATTTAAAGGAAGATGGCAGGGTTCTTTGTAACGATGAAGATGTTACCAAAGAAATTAGAAAGACTTTGGTTTCGGGCAACGTTAGCTATATTGCCGCAATGAAACCAGTTAGACTTGCTCTAATCGATATGCAAAGAGAGCTTGCAAGAAAAAGATCTGTTGTCATGGATGGAAGAGATATCGGTTCTTATGTTCTTCCTGATGCAGAGGTGAAGATTTTCCAAATTGCCTCTCCAGAAATTAGAGCAAAACGTCGTTATGAAGAAGACCAAGAAAAAGGCATCAAGGCAACATATGAAGAAGTCTTAGAAGAAGTGAAGAAACGTGACTATATTGATTCGCATAGAGATTTTGATCCTCTTATGGCCGCGCCAGATTCAATTAATTTAGACACGTCAAATATGAATATCGAAGAAGTGGTAGAAGCCATACTTGATATCGTTAAAGAAAAAACAGGATTGGAGGGAAAATAATGGCATTAGGAACACTAGCGTTAGTTGGTTCACCATCAAGTGGCAAGTCCACGATTTTTAACCGTATTCTCGGTGAAAGAAAATCCATTGTTGAGCCTACTCCAGGCGTAACTAGAGATAGGATATATGGCAAAGCCACATGGCTTACTAAAGAATTCACCGTTATTGATACGGGTGGAATTGAGGTAGCAAATGCTCCATTCCAAAAATCGATCCGTGCTCAAGTTGAAGTGGCAATGGAAGAAGCGGATGTTATTGCCTTCGTATTAGATGGTAAGAAAGGCTTATCTGGTGATGATAGATTCATTGCAAAAATGCTATACAAAACAAATAAGCCAAAGATTCTTCTTGTTAATAAGATCGACAACGTTTCTGAAATTGGGAATACTGGAGAATTTTACCGTTTAGGACTTGGCGAGCCTATTTTCTGTTCTGGCGTACACGGAACAGGTGTAGGAGATTTCCTAGATAAAGTCATCAAATTATTACCAGAAAAAGAAATCAAGACATACGAAAATTCAATTACTTTCTCAATAATTGGAAGACCAAATGTTGGAAAATCATCATTAACAAATAGAATTTTACATTCAGATAGAGTTTTGGTTTCTAATATCGCTGGTACGACTAGAGATTCAATTGATACTCCATTTACTTTTGAAGATAAGTCATATGTTGTTATTGATACGGCTGGTCTAGTTAAAAGAGGAAAAATCTTTGAAGCGATTGATAAATATGCGGCAATAAGAGCCTTGCAAGCAATAGAAAGATCGGAAGTAGTTCTTCTTGTAATTGATGGATCAGGCCCAATACTTGAGCAAGACAAACACGTTCTTGGCTTTGCAATGGACGCCAATAAAGCGGTAATTGTCGTTGTTAATAAGTGGGATGAAGCCAAAAAGAAAGACAAACAAGAATTTAGCAAAGAGCTAAGAAGCCAACTTAAGTTCCTTGATTATGCACCTATTGTGTATACCTCT
>CAVKFY010000034.1:0-914 GCA_963655775.1 Alistipes communis | reverse complement strand
GGAGTTAAAGACCTCATTCCTCTTATTAATTCTTGTTACGATGCCTTCCATAGAAGAATACCCACACCAGTCTTGAATGACATTATCCGCGATGCGCAGGATATGAACCCAACACCTGAGTTTAACCACGGAAGACTTAAGATCGTCTTCTCGGAAGAAGTCGCAGTATGTCCTCCAACATTTGTTATGTTCTGTAACAATCCTAAGACTGCTCATTTCTCTTATACCCGTTATTTAGAGAATAGAATCAGAGAATCTTTCGACTTTGAAGGCACGCCAATTAGGATAATTTATCGTACAAGGAAATAAAAAAGTCACAATTTTTACATTTTCAAAAGTTCTAGGTTTTATCGGTGTTTTCAGATTTTAGATTTCAAAAACATTCGATAAAATCTAGCTTTTTTATTTTAACATAAAAGAAAGCGCTTACAAAAAAGAAAGAAAAAGAATTAAAAATACACTAAAACATTCGATAATACGTAAAGTTTTTGTTGTAAAAATTCTTTAAGAGTGTTAACTTTTAGACAGAAAATTTAGCAAAGGAGGAATATCTACCATGAATAAAGCTGAATTAGTCGAAGCAGTTGCTACAAAGAGCCAAGTCGCAAAGAGAGACGCAGAAGCCGTCATCGATGCAGTTTTCGAAGTCATTTCCGATTCCATCGCCAAAGGCGAAACCGTTAAGATCTCCGGATTCGGTATCTTCTCAAAGAAAGAACGTGCCGCCCGTGAAGGAACCAACCCATCCAGCGGTGCTAAGATCGAAATCCCAGCCAGCAACTCTGTTGGTTTCAAGGTTTCCAAAACCCTCAAAGAAAAACTCAACTAATTTCTTATTAGCAAGAGAGTTCGGCCATTCTTCGGAGTGGTCTTTTTTTAATGGTAAATACCAAGCACAAAGAAAACTACTATCA
>CAVKFY010000033.1:0-7002 GCA_963655775.1 Alistipes communis | reverse complement strand
ATCTTTTTTAATGATGTAAGTGCTTACAATAACTCCGCTTGGAGTCGTAGGACCCAAATTATTAAGGAGGGCAATATGCCTAAATCAAATGTTTTTCGTGGATTGACAGCCGTTAGCGTTTTGTTGCTGTCTGCCTCCACAGTCATGGGCATGATTTTCGAGAAGTACCCACAAGGAATGGATCAAACATGGGGCACACAATCGAGTAAGATCGTGACTGAAAAGAAAGAAGGATCAGAGAATAGCTGGTCTTATGTTTCTAAATACAAAAACGCCAAAGAAGCAATCGCTGGCTATAAGGATTTAGCTCTTCGCGAAGCTGCAGAATCTTTCGTTCTTCTTAAGAACAAAGACAATGTTCTTCCACTAGCAGAAAAACCAAAGGTATCCCTTTTCGGTTTAAGAAGCTATGCCCCAATTTATGGCAATAGCGGTGGTTCAATTGCTGATAAAGCAACAATCGATAATGGAAATACCATCACAGATTGTTTCACTGAAGAAGGAATATCAATCAACCCAACCCGTCAAGCAGTCTATAAGAATTACTGCAAAGACTTTGAATGGGGTGGACAAAGCTTTGGTGCAACACCTCCTCAATACACACAAATCTCCGGAACCGATAAAGTCTATGAACTTGGTTCAGCAGATATGGCCGCAATTGATGCCAATTATAAGAAAGATGATGCTTCATATTCTGATGCAGCCATCGTCATCGTTGGTCGTCCAGGTGGTGAATCGAAAGAATATCGCCCAGGACAAGCAAATTGTGGTTCAACAACAACAAACGGAAACGTTCTTTCTCTTTCAACCGAAGAAAAAGAAATGATTGCTGAAGCAAAAGCAACATCTAAGAAAGTTATTGTTCTCTTAAATACCACAAACGTCATGGAAATTAAGGAATTAAAAGATGACGATGCAATTAGCGCAATCATGTGGATTGGCTATCCTGGCTCTTATGGTTTTAGAGCGGTAGCAAACGTTCTTCAAGGCAAGATCAATCCATCTGGACGTCTTGGTGAAGTCTATGTTTCTAATGGTTTAACTGCACCAGCAATGCAAAACTTTGGCGATAGCACCCCATGGAGTGATGAGGTCAAAGCAGCAGGAGAAAACCTTAACTCTTATCTTATCTGTGCTGAAGGAATCTATACCGGATATCGTTACTATGAAACAAGATATGCCGATGTTCTTTCTGGAAAAACAAATGCTAAAACAGCAAAAGCTGGATCTTATACAACTGGCGCAGGTATTTTAGGCACTGAAACTGGCGAATGGAACTATGATCAAGAAGTAGTTTATCCATTTGGCTATGGCTTAAGCTATACAACATTCGAAGAAACCTTGGATAAGGTCAACATCTCTGGCGATCATAAGACCGCCGAAGTTACGGTTACTGTTAAAAATACGGGCACTAAAGCAGGTAAACATGCCGTTGAACTCTATGCTCAAACCCCATATACCGACTATGATGTCGAAAATGGTGTTGAAAAGAGCGCAATTCAATTGATTGATTTCGAGAAAACCTCTGAAATCAAAGCAGGAGATAGCGAAACAATCACCCTCAACGTCGAATTGGAAAACCTTGCTTCCTATGACACAAAAGGAGCAAAAACATTCATCGTTGACGATGGAACATATTACTTTGCTCTTGGAGAATCCGCGCATGATGCCTTAAATAACGTTTTTGCTAAGAAAGGCACGACATCAGCTGGTGGAAATGCCAATAAAGTCTACGAATTTAGCTGGAGTGGACATACTGGTGGAGTCGATACAAAGACATTCTCCGTTTCTGATAATGGTAACAACATCACAAACAAACTCTCTGAAGGTGATTATGCTACCGATTGGAATGCATTCTCTCCAAATACTGTCACATACCTTTCTAGAAGCGATTGGAACGGAACCTTCCCTAAGACATATAGCAACTTAACTCCAACCGAAAGAATGAAGAAACTCTTCACTTGCGACTGGATCGATTTGGTTGAAGGGGACACCTCTTCTTATAAGTGGGGTGTAAAAAACAGCCTTACAATCAAAGAATTCAAAAATGCCGATTGGGATGATACACGTTGGGATAATCTTGTTGATCAAGTTACACCAGCCGAATTCCTTACCTTTGCCTCAAAAGCCTTCCATAACTTACAAGGAATTCCTTCTGTTGGACTTGAAACGTTTAATGCGGATGATGGCCCAGGTGGATCTGATACTCACTACTTCAATGAAGGCAAATATCAAGGCGAAGAGTGGAGCGATGGAGAAAGCGCAAAAGTTGCATCTACTGGCGATTATCTAGGCACACGTGTCACTCCTTCACAAACAAATATCGCCTATACTTGGAATAAAGAACTTGCCTATGAAAATGGCGAAATCATCTTAGGCGAAACCTCGGTTGATCTTGGCTTACCTATCATGATTGGACCTGCAATGAATATCAAACGTCATGGATATAATGGCCGTGGTGGTGAATATCTCTCTGAAGATCCAATTCTCTCTGGATATATTGGTTCAGCTATCGTTCAAGGTGCTCAATCAATGGGCTGTTTAGTTAACATTAAACACGCCGCCTTCAACGATCAAGAAATCAACCGTTCTGGTGTTGCTTCCTTCTTGAATGAACAATCTGCTCGTGAACTCGAATTACGTAACCTCAACAAAGCCTTCACGGCAAAAGGCAAACCAGCAAAATGGGTTAATGATGAATCCAAGAAAGATACCTATACAGAAGGCGCCCTTGGTGTCATGACCTCCTATAACCGTATTGGTGCAGTTCCATCAAGCGCCAATAAAGCTGTCATGCAAGATATCATGCGTGATGAATGGGGCTTCAAAGGCTATAACGTCACAGACTTCACTGGCGTAACGTTAAAAGCTGCTCCAAAAGAATCCATCTTATTTGGTACAACGGCATTCTGTGGATTTGGCAGCCCAAGCTTCTCTTATTGGGATGAAAAAGAAATCATCAAATATCCTGAAATGTGCGCTGCATTAAAGAAGAACATCAAATACATCTTATATTCAGTTTGCCATTCTAACGTATTGAACAACACTGATGTCACCATCAGAACTGAACAAGTCGAAACTTCATGGAGAATCATGTATAAGACAATGATTGGTGTCTCGGCTGGACTTGTCGCAGTCTTTGGAGGATTGTCACTTGTTGTCACTCTCCGTAAGAAAAAGGAGGAAAAATAATTATGAAAAACTTCTTAGCTAAACAAACTATCTGGAGTTATCTCTTACTTGCTTCCGTAGTTCTTCTTGTTCCTGGATTCATCATCTTCTTGGTTAATTCAACAACAGGATTCCTCTATGGAAACCCACTCTCTGCCACAGTTACTTCCTTAAGCATCATTGCCTTCCTTCTTGGAATTTGCTTAGCTCTCTTTGGAGAAAAACTTGGCAAGTTTGCTGGCATTGGATACTTACTTGTTGCAGCCATGGTTGCAATCTCTATTGCTGGTATTGCTTGGAGCGTTGAAGCGGTCGTTGCAGATCTCTTCTTCATCCCAGTCAACCACCCAGAAAGTGAAGATGCGGCTTGGGCGCTTGCGGTAACCTCTCTCGTCTTCTATGCACTTTCCTTCTTAAGCGCAACAGCAGCTTGCTTTGGTGGAGACTTCTATAAGAAAGTCAAAGCCTAATAAGTTAACATAACAAAATAGCCTCTCTCGTTAAAAAGAGGGGCTTTTTCAATTAAATACATGAGTTTTACGGGGTATTTTTAGAAATTCATCTGTAAAACGATCGTTTTTAAAGATTTGAAGGATAGGAGGTTATTAATATCTTTAATGCTCTTTATCTCTTTATTTTTGAGAATGAAATGAGATTGATTTATTAAATGGTCTGATAGAGATGATTCGTTTAAATAATCATTATCCGTAGAACCATCGATTTCTTCATCTAGGAGAATAATTAACGCTCTACGGAGAAGAGCAAGCATTGATTTTTCAATCCAATAGGCGAATTTTGTATTTGGATGTTTGCTTTCTTTTTGAAGGATTTTCGCGTACATTGGAAAACCATCATCAGGCATATGCCAAAGATCGGCATAGAGATAATCTGCATCAAATTGCTCATCTAAGAATTTAAACGCATCAGTTTGAATTATTTCTATTTTTTCCTTATGTGGGAATAAAGGAAGGATTTCTTTCTTAAAAAGATCAATGATTTTCTCATTCATCTCGATGATAGTTACTTTGTTAACGTTTTCTTTATTAGAAACCACAAAGGCATAGTAACCCAACCCTAATCCTAAGGTTATAACGTTACCTTTTGCTTCATCTATCCCTTCTTTCATGGTGTTTATCTCATGAGGAGTTACACTCATCCAAGTTTTATCGTTTTCTTTTATAGCGAGATATTTAAATTCCTTTTCGAAATATCCAAAAGGAGTAGATTCTCTAAAATGTTTTCCATTAAGAGATATTTCATCATAGACAAATCCTTGTCTTGGCAAATATTTATCATATGTTAAAAGAATATCTCCTTTTCTTCCTTTTCTCGATTTTATGGTTTGATAATAAGGATTTGAAAGATATTTCTCTGGATCCAATTTGGATATTTTATATGGATGCTTATTGTTAGATATTATTGGATCGTTAAAAAGAATGTCGTTAAAATAATCCGCTTCAAAGATTGTTTCGTCTAGTGCGGTTAGATATTTTTGAAATTCTTTTATGTCTTCTTTGCTAAGCGTTATTTTCATGCTCAATTAGTTTATCTTCTTTCCTCTAATATGTGCTAGAGTTATTTCATGAGTGCGAAAATCATCTTAACTAATATGTGTATGTTGTATAAGGAAGATGGATCTTTCCTTGTAATAAATAGGGCTAAAAACGATTGGCCAGGTCTTAATTTTCCTGGCGGTCATATTGAAAAAGATGAAAGCATTGAAGAATCCGTGATTCGTGAAATAAAAGAAGAAACGAACCTAACTCTTAATTCCGTTGAATTTGTCACCTATCATGAATGGAATATGATTGAAGAAGGAGTAAGGCATCTTTGCCTCTTATTTAGATCAAAAGATTTCCAAGGAGAACTAAAATCTTCTTCTGAAGGAGAGGTTTTCTTCATAAAACGTGAGGATTTGAAAAACTATCCTTTATCAACGGATTTTGAAGAAATTCTAAATATCGCCAGTAAAACCCTATCTATTTGACGCTTGGATCTGGATGATCCTCAAAATATTTGGCATCGATTTTACCGACAGGGGTACGTGGTAATTCTTTAAGAATGATGACTTTATCTGGGGTATATGCAGGAGGTAAGGACATCTTAATCTTCGAATAGATAAGACGAACTGCTTCCTCATCGCTAATCTGATCTTTGCCTTTTCTAGTAACTGCAACAACGCGGAAAACCTGTCCTTTTCTTTCATTTTTAACGCCATAACAATATGCGGAATATATTTCAGGCATCTCTAAGACCGCATTTTCGATATCTGCAGGGCAAAGAGTTTCTCCATTAACTTTTACAACTCTTCTAAGTCTTTGACGGAAATAGACGTATCCATCCTCATCCATAAAGCCATAGTCCCCAGTATGAAGCCAATATTTGCCGTTTTCATCTTTTTGCAAGGCTTTTGCTGTTCCTTCAGGGTCATTTAAATAGCCATTCATTGTCATTGGACCATTGATGATAATTTCACCACATTCTCCGATTGGCATTTCTTTACCTTCACTATCGACAATCTTAACTTTTTCTCCAGGTTGAGGTCTTCCTATAGATCCTTTTCTTGAACGATTGAAACGTGTATTTACCATGCAAACCATTGCTTCTGTGGAACCATATCCTTGATAAAGTTTGGCCTCACTTCCCCAAATCTTCATTGTATTGTTCCATGAATCTAATAAAGTTTGAGATATTGCATCTCCACCAACATAGGCGATTAATTGTTTCTTTAAGAAATCACAATAGAATTGTTTCTTAGAAAGAAGAGCATTATAAATTGCTGGAACGCCTAAAAGTGTGTTCGTATGACCTTTTTTGATGTGATTGATTGCATCTTTGGTATTGAATTTAAGCATCAAAACAGTGGAACCGCCAAAGGAAAGAGGGGTAACAAGTCCCATTCCTAGCCCAAAGATATGGAAAAGAGGTATGGCAGCAAAAAGCTTGATATTCTCATATGGTCCTCCGATTAATTGATAGGAGGTAGAACCTAAATAGTTAATCGAACGCGAGGAAAGTCTAACAATTTTTGGATCACCATTAGTGCCACCTGTGTTTAAATACACCGCGTCATCATCTTCATCTGAATGAACTACCTCAAGTTCTTTTTCTTTGATCTTCTCTAACTTGTGGTAACGTAATAGCCCATCTCTTTTTCTTCCAACCGCACGGAAATAAGAAGATTTAATCGAATTTATCTTTATATATGGGTTAATTCCAACAATGACATAATTCATTGGGAAATAGTCTCTATTCTTAAAGCCAGTATTCCATAAGCAAAATAAGAACTTGGAGTTTGCTCTATCCATGAATTTCTTTAAGGTTTCTGGTGGAGTGAGAGGATGAATGTTGTAAGATATTGCCCCAATAAGCGATATGGCATAGAAAAGTTCTGCTGCTTCGATACAGTTAGGAATAGAAACAGAAACAACATCCTTTGGTTTTATACCAAGTTTAACTAATTTCCTTGCCGTTTGTTTGACCCTTGAATCGAACTGACGGTAATTTAGCGTTTTTCTTTCGAAACGGATGCAAAGATTATGGGGATATTTCTTTGCAATTTCGTGAAATTGATCGTAGATACTCTTTTCCATGCTTACGCCACCTTATAACCGCAAATGAGATAGACAATCGCCAACAAAATATACATAAATGGTTGATGGCAGATATATACAATGAGTGAATGCTTTCCTAAGAATAAAATGGGTTTTGCCCATTTTGTAGGCATGTTTTCTGGGAAAATGGACTTTTTATTGGCATAAATTAGTTTCCCGAATGCTGCACCTAAGAATAAAGTCGCGGTGACTTGCGTAGGAGAGAAATAATCATCAC
>CAVKFY010000032.1:0-20871 GCA_963655775.1 Alistipes communis | reverse complement strand
AGAACGGACAAGCTGATTAATTGTAGGCATTTTGTCCTATTCTCCTTTACGAGTAATTAGCATTCGTGAAAAAAGGGAAGATACCCTTCTCACATGCAAGGAGAATTTTACCTTCCCAAAAATTGTTGTCAACATCGAATTTATAGCAATTTTGACACACTGGGTTAAGTGGACATTAAACTAGCTTATTTTTCGTATGAATTTAATTTTCAAAAATTTTATTTATTTCTTGTGATGAACATCGCTTAATTCTTCACCACTCTTAACTACATGGTGAGGGATTGGTTTCCAAGTAACCTTCATAAAGAGAGAAACGATAGATACTGGCGTACCAATCATATCGTAGAAAGGCCAAAGGAAGATGTAGGCGGCTGCTTCAGCAAAGGTGAAATGAACCTTATCCCACTCCTTGATAATAATTGCAATACCAGTAACAAAGCCACCAAGATATTGGATAAGAGTAAGGTTAATAATATAGTTCCAGATATTCATCCAGCCATCCACTGCATTACCTGAGGCACCTGTCGCCCATAAAATAGTTGTAATCAACAATTGGAAGAACCCCATAAAGAAAGTCCAAAGACCATACGGAAACATTTCCCAATAGATATCATATTTAGACCAACGTGGGCGTTTGAAGAAAGAGGCCATCAACCTCCAATCATTATAGAACCAGTTGATGATGCCACCTTTACACCAACGAAGTCTTTGACGAAGAGTGATCTTCATTGTGGTTGGTTGTTCATCAAAGAACTGTGCTTTTTCGGCATATCCTAATTTAATATAGTGAGAGATATGGGAATTATTCTTATCGAAAGTAAGTTCTTCATTATTATGCAAGACTGTTAAACTGCCCTTTAAACATATATCGCCATATTCATTGGTTTCTGTTTCAATTCCGTATTTATTTGTTTTCTTGCTAGGAATCTCTAAGTCAGTCTTATTTCCTTTTCTGACTTTGAGTTTCTTTTTCTTTCCGTTAGGCAAAAGGAGGAAGAATTTATCATCTTTATATTTAAGGTAGTCTTCTTCGTTGAAGTAAATACTAAAAGATGGTTCGTTGCCCATTAAACGGGTGGTCATTTCTCCATCTTCTGTGATCATCGTATAATCCCATCCATCTTTAAGGATATAGGAACGAACGCCATATCCTGTTCCAGAGATTTGAGCGCATGAATTGATAATTGATCTAGCACGAGTGGAAACGATGATTGCTCTATACCAGTTAATGGCACTTAAAGCGGTAATCCAGTTCTCATCAGCATTCTTAACATTGCGGTAGCCTGTTGCAATATCATATCCAGATTGGAAAACATCATTAAGTCTATTCAAGAAGTCTTTGGCCATGACGTTATCGCTGTCCATAAAGACATAGGCGTAATATTGTTCGATCCCATTAGGCAAATCATTTTTAAGATGATTGAAAAGGAATTCGATGGCGAAGCCTTTTCTACATTTAGAAAGATCGTGTCTTTCATAGACTATGCAGCCTTTTTCTTTAGCAATCTCTGCTGTTCTATCATCACAATTATCAGCAACAACGATGATATCGATATTTTCTTGGTTATAATCTAATTCTCTTACCGAATCGATAAGGTTCCCAATGACCTTTTCTTCGTTACGAGCAGAGAAAACAAAAGCATATTTCTTATCATCCTCATGGACTTTATATGTTCTAGATTTTCCAAACAAGCCTAGAATGAAATATATTGTGCGATAAAACAATAAAATGCCAAATAACAAGGTGATGCTTGTGAAAACGCAGTTAACGTAGCCTTGTGGGTTACCTTGTTTGATTAGATCGATGCCAAAAGAGGCATTAACGTAGTTAAGTATTGCTTCCCAAAATTCGTTCATAATTAAAAATTCTTTAAAAAACCTTTGCTATTATACATAAGAAAAAAGGCCGCAACTAGTGCGACCTTTCTTTAATAGGTATTAGTCAGCAAGATTATCCTTGCGGTCATGAGCTTCAACGTATTGAGCCTTGACGTCTTTCATCTTGCCTAAGACATCGAAGTGAGCAAGACGTTCTTTCTCTTCTTCTTCGGTCAATAAGCCTGAACCTGTAGGAATGAGTTTGCCAGTGATGACATTCTCTTTCAAGCCGTGGAGATTATCACGTTTTGCCTTAATGGCAGCGTCGGTAAGGACACGGGTTGTTTCCTGGAAGGAAGCGGCAGAGAGGAAGGATTCGGTTTCCAAAGCAGCCTTTGTAATACCTAAGATCAATGGACGACCAATTGCTGGACGTTCTCCGTTGACAAGGGCATTTTGGTTGGATTCGGTATAACGATCGATATCGACTCTAACGCCTGGTAAGAGGTTGGTATCACCAGAATCGGTGATGAACATCTTACGTAACATTTGACGAATGATGATTTCAAGGTGTTTATCGGAAAGTTCGATACCCTGAGCAGCATAGACCATCTTAATTTCTTTTAAGAGGTATGTCTCAACGGTTGAAACATCCGTGTAATCAAGGAGATCTTGAAGTTTCTTAGAACCTTTGGTGATGAATCCACCTGCTTCAACGAAGGAGCCGACTTTGAGGTCGTCTGCAAGTTTAGCAGTACGTGGGATTTCATAGGTTTCAACTTCAGCTTCGTTGCTCTCAACTGTGTGTTTAGAGGTCGAAGTGATTGTAACTGTGTGAGTTCCATCGTCCTTGTGTTCAAGTTTGGTAACGGTGCCTGCGAACTTAGAGATGATAGCTTGTCCTTTTGGATTACGGGCTTCAACAAGTTCTTGAACACGTGGAAGACCGGAAGTGATATCTTCACCAGCCATACCACCAGTGTGGAAGACACGCATTGTTAACTGCGTACCAGGTTCACCGATGGATTGAGCGGCCATGATACCAACCGCTTCACCAAGTTGAACAAGGTGACCAGTTGCCATGTTAAGACCATAACAATGACGGCAAACGCCTTCTTTTGTTTGGCATGTGAAGATGGAACGGATTTCCACCTCTTCAACTCCAGCGTTCTCAACTTCGAGAGCTTGTGCTTCGCTGATGAGCGTATTTTCTGGAACGATGATTTCGCCTGTGCTTGGATTAACGATATCGTGCATTGCATAACGGCCATTGATACGGGAGGCAAGGGTAGCAATTGTTTCCATATTGCCAGCGGCTGTCTTCTTTTCGATCTTTCTGACTTTATAGCCATGATCGCAATGGCAATCATCCTCACGGACGATAACGTCTTGAGAAACGTCGACAAGACGTCTTGTTAAATAACCAGAGTCTGCTGTCTTTAAAGCCGTATCGGCTCCACCTTTACGAGCACCGTGTGTGTTAATGAAGAATTCGTTAACCTTAACACCAGTACGGTAGGAGGAAATAATAGGAAGTTCGATAGCTTCGTTCTTAGGGTTAGAGACAAGACCCTTCATACCGATTAACTGTTTGAAGTTCGCGATAGATCCACGAGCACCAGAATCGGCCATAATGATCAAAGGATTGCGATTATCCTTCTTCATGTATGCAGCAACTTCGTCTGCAACTCTGTCGGTGACTTTGTTCCAGATGTCGATTACTTGATGGTAACGTTCATCGTTGGTGATGTAGCCTTCATCATATGCTTCATTGACCTTTTCAACTTTAGCTTGTCCTTCGGTTACGAATCCATCCTTATTCTTAATATCTTTAATATCAGAGAGAGCGATTGTAACGGAGGAAATTGTTGAGTATTTGAATCCTTGGTCTTTGATCTTATCTAAGATTGCGGATGTCTTTGAAGGTTTGAATTCAGCGACATTTTCGTCTTTCATATCATATTTATGGAAGACCATATCGATGATCGCACCGATATCTTTCTTGGCAATAGCCTTACGGATATTGGTTAAGCAGATATGTTCGCAAAGGTTGTCGCCATCTTTATGGAGAGCTAAGGCAATCTTTGCAAGTTCACTGAAGTCTGCTTCCTTATAGTGTTCATCGATGAATGCAAGTTCAGAAGAATTCTTATCTTTTGGAGCTTTGTAATAGGTATCGATGATGTATTTGCAAGCATCTTCATCGCTAAGTCCAGCAATCTTTGCTTCGAGTGCATCATGTTTTTCTTGGAGTTCTTTTGGTGAAACGAACCAAGATTCGATGACATCACGATTGATTGAAGCAGGTTTGCTAGAGTTGATATAAACGAAGTCATCTGGGAAGAGTTCGTTGAAGATGATCTTACCAACTGTGGTGATGAGATATTTATTCTCAACGTCTGCTGGTAAGGCATAGACTGTTAAATCATCACCAAATGTCTTGTGTAAGGCTTTTGCAGGAACAACGATACGGGTATGGATTTGAATTGAACCATTCTCGTAGGCTTGCATGACTGCTTGGACAGAACCGAAGACTCTACCTTCTTCTTTAGCAAATTCTTCTTGTTGAAGAGCAGCCTTTTCGTTAGCGGCTTTTTCGGCTTCGTCATAGACTGTGACCTTACGGATATCTCTTGCACGGTTAAACATGTCAACACGTGATTCTTCTTCGGTAAGATAGTAGTTACCAAGGACCATGTCCTGAGAAGGAATAACAATTGCTTTTCCATCTTTTGGACCAAGGATGTTATTAGAAGCAAGCATCAAATCGAGTGCTTCTTCTTGAGCCGCTTTTCCAAGAGGAACGTGAACAGCCATCTGGTCACCATCGAAGTCGGCGTTGAAGCCAGGGCAAACGAGTGGGTGTAAACGGATTGCGTGTCCATCAACCAAGACTGGTTGGAAAGCTTGGATAGAAAGTCTATGAAGGGTTGGAGCACGGTTGAGAAGAACTGGGTGTTGTCCGATGATTTCTTCAACAATATCGTAGACCTTTGGATCATAGGCATCGATTAATTTATCAGCCTGTCTATGGGCTGTAACAATACCTCTCTTAAGAAGAATTGCTGAGATAAATGGACGTAAGAGTTGAACGGCCATTTCGCGTGGAAGACCACATTGATACATCTTTAAAGATGGACCAACGGCGATAACCGAACGACCAGAGTAGTCGACACGCTTACCAAGTAAGTTTTGTCTGAAACGACCTTGCTTACCTTTTAAGCCACTAGATAAGGACTTAAGTGGGCGGCCATTCTTTCCTGGGGTTGGTTTACCACGTCTACCGTTATCGATTAAAGCGTCAACAGCTTCTTGAAGCATACGTTTCTCGTTCATGAGAATAACGCTTGGAGAGTTGTTTTCGATAAGTTTCTTTAAACGATTGTTACGGATGATGACACGACGATATAAATCATTGATATCAGAATCAGTGAAACGTCCGCCATCAAGTTGAAGCATTGGACGAAGCTCTGGTGGGATGACTGGAATTACATCAAGAACCATCCATTCAGGCTTTTGATTGGAATTGCGGAAAGCCTCGACAACTTCGAGTCTCTTGGCTAATTTCAAACGGGCTTGTCCACTTGCATCGTGGATTTTTGCGGTTAAGGTCTTGTATTCCTCGTCTAAGTCGACTTCGTGAAGAAGACGTTTGACGGAGGCTGCACCTTCACCAAATTCAGCACCGGTGTATTTAGCAACAAATGCTGTTGTGGAGAGGAAGTCGAATGTTTCCATTCTGTTTTGCAAACGAGCAATGATTTCCTCTGCTTTAAGAGAATCTGCACTGCCTTCTGGGATTTGATCTTTGAAGGCTAGGATTGCATTGACAAATGTATTTCTGCTCTCTTCTGAATCGTTGAAGAATTCTTTCTTCTTTAAAACAGTTGAGGTACCTGGATTAAGGCAAACGTGTCCAGCGAAATAGACAACTTCTTCAAGCTCTTTTGGAGACATATCAAGAAGTAAGCCGATACGGGAAGGAATGCCTTTTAAGTACCAGATGTGGGTGCAAGGAGAGACTAATTCGATATGACCGAATCTTTCTCTTCTCCACTCTTTGGAGATGACTTCGACGTGGCACTTCTCGCAAGTTGTGCCTTGGAAACGCATCTTCTTATATTTTCCGCAAGAACATTCATAATCCTTCACAGGACCGAATATTTGCTCGCAGAATAAGCCACCGAATTCTGGCTTATGGGAACGATAGTTAATGGTTTCGGAGTTGATGACTTCACCATGAGACCAAGAACGAATAGTATCTGGGGAGGCAAGTCCGACTTGCATCGCGGCTAAATTATTAACATCAAACATAATTCTTTATTCCTCCTAATTATCCGTTGTGAGAAAGATCGCTTGTCGTGCCTAATCCTTCTTCGCTAGCTGCTTCTAAGACATCTTCTAAAGAGCTTTCCTCTTCTGGTGTCTCATCTTCGCTCACGTTGCCGTGGTTGCTAGAGAGGTTACGGATTGCGGAGTTGATCTTTCTTTCTTCGATTAAGGCATCCTTAACGAGGTTATCCATATTGATGCTCTCGCCGGACTTATCGAATAAGGTGACGTCCATACAAAGCCCCTTAAGTTCTTTTGTGAAGACCTTGAAGGCTTCTGGCATACCAGCTTTTGGAAGTTGATTGCCTTTGATGATGGCTTCATATGTCTTTCTTCTTCCGACGCGATCGTCAGATTTGACGGTCATCATTTCTTGGAGGGTATGAGCTGCGCCATAGGCTTCGAGGGCCCAGACTTCCATTTCGCCGAAACGCTGACCACCATTTTGTGCCTTACCGCCAAGAGGTTGTAAGGTGATTAAGCTATATGGTCCAACGCTACGAGCGTGTAACTTGTCATCGACCATGTGGTTAAGTTTAATCATGTACTGGACACCAACAGCGATACGTTCTGGATAACGCTCACCAGTTTGTCCATCGTATAAAACGGTCTTACCATCGCTTGATAAGCCTGCTTTGACCATTAATTGAGAGATTTCATCACTTGTTAAGCCATCGAAGACTGGAGTGGCGACACGCATATTAAGTTTGCGGCACGCTAAACCAAGTTGAACTTCGAATACCTGACCAATGTTCATACGGGAAGGAACGCCCATTGGAGAAAGCATCATATCGATTGGTGTACCATCTGGTAAGAATGGCATATCCTCGACTGGAAGAATCTTGGAGATAACACCTTTGTTACCATGACGTCCAGACATCTTATCACCTTCGGAGATCTTTCTCTTTTGGATGATATAGACTCTAATCTTTTCGATAACGCCTGGAGCGAGTGGGTCTTTATGACGGCGTGAGAAACATTTAACTTTTAAGACAATACCTTGTCCTCCGTGAGGAACACGTAAGGAAGTGTCTTTGGCTTCGTTGACCTTTTCGGCGAAGATCGACATAAGAAGTTTTTCTTCTGGGGTAGGATCAATACGGCCTTTTGGTGTGGTTTTGCCAACGAGGATGTCTCCTTCTTTGACTTCTGCACCAGGAATGATGATGCCTCTTTCATCGAGATATTTCTTGGCATCTTCGCCAACGTTTGGAATATCACGGGTGATTTCTTCAGAGTCACCGCCTTTGATTTCACGGCATTCGACATCGAAGACTTCGATATGAATTGAGGTATATGTATCGTTCTTAATCATCTTTTCAGACATAATGACGGCGTCTTCGTAGTTATAGCCGTTCCAAGTCATATAAGCGATTAAGAGGTTGTGTCCTAAGGCAAGTTCGCCATTCTTCATGGATGGGCCATCGGCAATAACGTCTCCTGCTTTGATATGATCGCCTTCGTGGACGATTGGAGTTTGGTTAATGCATGTGCCTTGGTTTGTGCTTTCGAATTTACGTAAGAAATATGTGTGTTCGCCAGCTTCTTCTTTAACTGTGATTTCGGAGCTATCGACGTAGGTGACTTCACCATCTTCTCTAGCAACGACTGCTAAACCAGAGTCATGAGCAACAGCACGTTCCATACCGGTTGCAACATAAGGAAGTTCTGGTTGAAGTAATGGAAGAGCCTGACGTTGCATGTTTGCACCCATCAAAGCACGAGTAGAGTCATCGTGTTCGAGGAATGGAATACAAGATGCAGCAACAGAGACGATTTGTTTTGGAGAAACATCAACATAAGAGATGAGTTCTTTGCTAACAATGAGGTTATCATCATCGTGTCTTGTAACGACTTCGTTATCAAGAATTTCTTTGACGATTTCTTTCTTTCCGTCAATAGTTAATTCCATTGGTTCGGAGGTATTCATATTCGCTTCAGCGATATATAAGCCTCTTTCATCGTCTGCGGATAAGTATTCAGCTTCATCAGAGACATAGACGTGAGCAACGCCATCCTTATCGGTGATCTTAAAGACTTTACGATAAGGAGTCTCGATAAATCCTAATTTATTGATCTTAGCGTAGGTTGATAAGTTGTTGATTAAACCGACGTTTTGACCTTCTGGAGTTTCAATAGGACAGATACGGCCATAGTGAGTGTAGTGAACGTCACGGACGGCCATTGTTGTTCTTTCACGTGTTAAACCACCAGGTCCTAAAGCGGAAAGACGACGTTTGTTTGCCAACTCAGAAAGTGGGTTGACTTGGTCCATAAGTTGAGAAAGTTGGGAAGTATTGAAGAACTCATGAATAGATGAGGTCAATGGGCGGATGGAGACGAAACCTTGTGGCTTTGCTTCAGAGAAATCAACTGTCGTATTCATTCTTTGAACAATGGTCTTGCTCATCTTTGTAAGACCCATACGGAATTGATTTTGTAATAATTCGCCAACGCAACGTACACGACGGTTGCCAAGGTTATCAATATCATCTAATGTTCCGATGCCATCACGAACGTTCTCAAAATAAGAGAAGCAAGCGACGATATCAGGAACTGCTAAGCAAAGAAGAGGTCTTGTTCCTTCGATAACTCCGGATAATTCAAGGGAAGTACCGATAACATTAACGACTTTTTCGCTAACTTTGTCTCTAGCGTGGACTTTAACAATGTTGACTTTTGTTGAGCCAATTGCAAAGTCAGGATTGATCTTGTTGCCAAGATCAACTTCCATGGCGCCTTGTTCGAAGAATTCAGCGTCACGAAGCATTTCGACGTCTTCTTTTGTTAAGGTATAGCCGGCAATCATTGCTTCGCCATCTTTGTTAGTGGCAATTTCGCCATCAGCAGAGATAAGAGGTTCGGCAAGAACACGGCCAGCTAAACGGCTATAAATACCGAGTTTTTGTGTTAATTTGAAACGACCTGCACGACCTAAGTCATAACGTTTTTCATCAAAGAAACGTTGAATGAGAAAGTTGATTGTTCCTTCTTTTGTGACAGGTTCGCCTGGTTTTAATTTTTTGAAGATTTCGATCAAAGCTTTGTTGGCGTTGTCTCTTGCCTTGTCTTTGTTGATGGTGTTAACCAAAGCTTCGGAATCACCAAATAATTTGGAGATATCTTCTTCAGAGAAACCAAGGGCTTTGAAAATGATGGTCGCTGGTAATTTGTGCGAAGCATTTTGTGAATGGTCGATATCAACATAGATTAAGCCTTTGTTGGTATTTTCGAATTCAATCCAGGTTCCTCTTGTAGGAATAAGTTCTGCATGGTATTCAATGCCTTTTTCATTTGGATTCTCAAAATAGGCACCAGCGGAACGGATAATCTGAGAGACGACAACCTTCTCTGTACCATTGATTATGAAGGTACCACTATTTGTCATCATTGGGACATCGCCCATGTAAACTTCAGATTTTTTGATTTGTCCATCTTCTTTGTTTCTTAAAAGAAGGGTGGCTTTTAATTTGCTGCAATATGTTAAATCTTCTTCCTTGCATTCGAGAGGCTTGTATTCTGGCTCTTCGAAATGGCAGCTTTCATATTCAAGAGAAATTGTCTCGTTGTTATTTGTGATTGGGAAAACTTCTCTGAAAACCTCATCAATTCCGGTTTCTTTGAACCATTTGAAAGATTTTGTTTGGACTGCGACCAAGTATGGAAGCTCTAAGGATCCAGAAATCTTTCCGAAATTGACACGGTGGTTTGGACCTACAGGGTAATTTTTACCATTTGGCCCAGGGAATTCGGTTAGGAATTTTTCTTCGTTTGGCATTATACTGCTCCTTTTTTCTTAATCGATTGAATGATGTAATAACCTTTTTTACGTGCTAATACATTTACGGATTCAAATATCGTTTCTAGATGTTCTTTGGCCGATAAGGCACCTTGCTCTTTTCTAATGACGATGATTAGGGAACCATTGTCATTTAGATGAGCACTTGCTTCATCGTATATCCGATAAGTAACACGTTTCCCAGCCCTAATAGGTGGGTTTGAGATTATTGAATCATAGGTGGAGTGTAGGTTGAGGTAAACGTCGCTATGAACGATCTCTACTTGTTTAGAAACACCGAGTAAACTTGCGTTTCTTTTTGTAAGTTCGAGGGCCCGGTCATTAACATCGGCAAGGGTCACTTGCCTTTCCGGGTCGAGGTGAGCGAGGATTAGTCCTATCGGTCCCGCTCCACACCCAAGGTCTAATATCTTCTTTCCTAAGTTAACATCGGAAGTAAGAATTGTTTTTAGTAGCAATTCCGTTCCGAAATCAAGCTTAGTTTTGGAGAATACTCCTTTATCGCTCTTAAAGAGATAATGCTCACCAAGAAGGTCAAATTCTACGTTGATATCCTGATGTTCCATTCCTTCAATATTGTCGAAGTATTGGGGCATTTTTCTTATCCTCCTTTAAGTGCCAAAACCCTACCCACGGGCGACGAGTAGTCCATGGGCAGGGTAAAGTTCAAAATTGGGTTGAAACTTATTTAACTTCAGCTTCAGCGCCAGCGTCTGTAAGGGTCTTCTTGTAAGCTTCAGCTTCGACAGGAGAGATCTTTTCTTTGATGGCGACTGGGGCGGAGTCAACGAGTTTCTTAGCTTCCATAAGTCCTAAGCCAGTGATGGTTTGGACGGCTTTGATAACTGCGACTTTGCCAGCAGTTCCAAGTCCCTTTAAGAATAAGGAGACTTCGGTTGGTCCTTTTGCGACTGGTCCTTCTTCTTCAGCAGGAGCAGCAGCTGCAGTTGGGGCAGCGGCGGTGACACCGAACTTTTCGCAGACGGCATCAACGAGTGACTTGAGTTCAAGAGCAGTCATTTGCTCGAGAGTGTCAAGGATTTGTTCATTTGTTAATTTTTCAGCCATTGTTTTTTCCTCCTAGAAATTAGTTGGCTGCTGGGGCTTCCGCTCCAGCCTTTTCGTTAATAGAATTAACGACTCTGGCAAAGCCAGCGATTGGTTCGTTGAGAACCATGCAGAACATAGAGAGTAATGCTTCTTTTGTTGGAAGTTTGGCAACTTCTTTTAATCCCTTTGCGTCTACAACTTGTCCTTCGACGAGGCCACCACGTAAAACGAGGTGCTCGTGGAAACGGGAGAATTTGTAGAGGATTTTTGCAGCGCTAGTTGTGTCTTCAGAGAAGACTAAGGCGTTTGGTCCTTCAAGGAATTCGTCTAAACCTGTGATACCTTCACCAGATAAAGCGCGACGGACTAAGGTATTCTTGTAAACACCCATCTTTGCGTTCTTTTCTGCTAAAGTACGACGGAGTTCTTGAGTTTCAGCGACTGTTAAGCCTTGATAAGAAACAATAGCGACGGTCTTGCTGGATTTTAAGCCTTCAGTGATTTCCTTAACGGAATCTTTCTTAGCTTGAAGTGCAGATGCATTCATACTGTGTTCCTCCTTTCTTATATATATGTGACGCTTGATATAACTAGTGAGTTATTGTGAATTTCGTAACCTCAGCAACGTGGATTATTAAGACATGTGTCCGTTGCTATCTTAGGAATAACAAGCAATTCACCCAAATGTGGGCCAGAAGCTAATTAGTTTCTGGTTGGGAAGGTGATCTTCATACCAGGACCCATGGTTGTGTGGACAACTGCAGTCTTGATATAGACGCCTTTAACTGTGGATGGGCGGGATTTCACGATTGCATCGATAACAGATTGAAGGTTATCAACGATGTCAGCTTCGGAGAAGGAGACACGTGCGATAGAGATGTTAAGGTTGCCATCTTTGTCAACACGGTAGGAAATCTTACCTTTCTTGATTTCGGTAATGGCTTTGCCGATTTCCATAGAGACTGTACCAGTCTTTGGGTTTGGCATTAAGCCTTTAGGACCAAGGATACGGCCCATTTTACCAAGCTCACCCATCATGTCTGGGGTTGCAACGATGATGTCGAATCCGAACCAGTTTTGAGTTTGGATCTTTTCGAGCATTTCTTTGCCACCAACGAAGTCAGCACCTGCTGCTTTTGCTTCGTCTTGTTTGACGTTAGTAACAGCAAGGATCTTCTTGGTTTTTCCATTTCCATGAGGAAGAACTAAGGTTCCACGGATTAATTGATCAGCTAATGTTGGATTAACATTTAACGCGAAGCTGATATCGATTGTTGAATCGAATTTTGTGATGCTGGTCTTTTTGAGAAGTGCAGCAGCTTCTTCGAGAGTGTACTCCTTGTTTTCATCAACAAGTTTCTTGGCAGCAATGTATTTCTTTCCTTGTTTCATTGTTGTTTCTCCCTAATTACTTTGCATCGACAGTGATGCCCATTTGGCGAGCACTGCCAGCAACGATGTTCTTCGCAGCTTCGATGTCATTTGCGTTAAGATCTGGCATCTTGTATTGTGCGATTTCCTCAAGTTGAGCTTGAGAGATGTGTCCAACTTTTGTTTTGTTTGGAACACCGGAACCTTTGGAGATTCCTGCAGCCTTTAAGAGTAAATCTGTGACTGGTGTTGTTTTGATAACAAAGTCATAGGATTTGTCTTCGTAAGCTGTGATGATTACTGGGACTGTTTGTCCTTTTCTATCGGCTGTTTTTGCATTGAAGTCAGTGCAGAACTTAGCCATTTGAACGCCTGCGGAAGCAAGCTTTGGTCCTGGATGGGCGTCTCCACCTGGGAGTTCCATCTTAAGGACTTTGACGATTTTCTTTGCCATATTGTCCTCCTTAAATTTGACGATATAGAGTGGTTTTCTCGGGCCCTCGTCAGAAAGGCTCTTCCACGCTGCACGAAAAATACGTGCTGAAGTATTATACGTGCGTGCGTAGCGCGATACAAGAACGAATTTAGAACTTGCTAAGATTTGTGCATCGTGCACATTTTGGTCAATTTGATTTTGTTTGAAAAAAGCCCCGAATTAACAGAGCTTCTGAGTTATTTCACTTTGTGAATCAGCAACGATATCGAACTTGCAACCATTATGAGGGTCACACCAGTATCGGCAAATACTGCAACCATAAGAGGGAAATTAGGAACGAATATCGAACAAAGAGCAATTGCAAGTTTGATAAGCAATGATGCAACAACGTTGAATATTGCCCTATTTCTTGTTGTCCTAGCGATTTTTGCTGCTGTAACAACTTTGGAAATATCGTCGTTCATAATTACGATATTTGCATTCTCCACCGCTAAATCGCTTCCAACTCCACCCATTGCAAAGCCAACATCAGCAAGCGTGATTGATGGGGCGTCATTTATTCCATCGCCAATATAGGCAACGGCATTCTTATCGTTAAGTTTTTCTTTTAAGGCAGCAGTTTTTTCTTCTGGGAGAAGTTCTGCTTTAACTTCGTCAATTCCTAATTGGTTGGCAACCTTTAAGGCAGTTTCTTTCTTATCCCCTGTTAACATGAGCGTTTTTACGTTCATTGAATGGAGATTCTTGATTGTTTCTTCAGAGTTCTTCTTGATTTGGTCATTGAGAAGAACATAACCGCAATATTTGCCATCTAAGACTAAGTAGACGAGAGTTCCAACAACATCTGGTTGTTTGAAAGAAACATTATTTTCATCTAGCAATTTTTTATTACCAGCAAGGAGTTTGTGCCCATCATATGTGAGGATTTCACCATATCCTGCTTTCTCGGTATATTCACTTATTTTTGTTGAATATTGTGCAGGATCTTTATCTTGAAGAATGGCTTTTGCAATCGGATGGTTTGAACGAGATTCTGCTGCACATAGATATTCCCCGAATTCTTCTTTGCTTATGTTTTCTGGATGGATTTCTTCTACAGCAAACTTACCATAAGTTAATGTACCAGTTTTATCCGTGACTAAGATTCCTAGACGATTTAATTCATCAAAATAAGAACCTCCCTTAACGATAATTCCGTATTTTGAGGCAAGACCAATACCGGCAAAATAGGCAAGAGGAACGCTTACGACGACTGCACATGGACAAGAGATTACTAGGATAGAGACTGCAACCTTAAGCCATTGTTTCCAAACTTCGCCATTGCTCATTCCTAGACAAAGTGGAGGAATTATTGCAATCAAGAAGGCGATACAGACAACGATTGGAGTGTAAATTCTTGCGAATTTGGTGATGAATTTGTCTGCTTTAGATTTTTGTTCTGCACTTTCTTCGACCAATGAAATGATTTTGCTTACTGTAGAATCTTCATATGATTTAGTGACTTTAACATTAAGCGAACCAGTCTTAAGAATTGTTCCTGAGTTAACAAACTCACCGACTCCTTTACTCACCGGATTGAATTCACCAGTTAAGGAGGACATATCAACATCACCAGAACCATAGATGATTTCACCGTCTGCAGGAATTATTTCTCCGACTTTAACTAAGATTTCATCGTTGATTTTTAATTCTTCAGGCTTAACGAGCTTAATTTGTCCATCAACTAGTAAGGAAGCGTTTTTTGCTCTAAGGCCTACGGCATTTGTGATTGCTTCATGGCTCTTATCTGTAGCAAGATCCTCGAAGATATCGCCAAGTTGGAAAAGGAAGGCAACCATGAACGCTTCAAAGAATTCATTGCCAAATATTTCATTCTCATCGCGCCCAAATATCCTTAAGCAGAACGCACCAATTGAGGCAACGAGCATTAACGCATTTTCATCAAAGGGATTCTTCTCTTTGATTAAGGATTCGAAGGCTTCGATGATAATGTCATATCCAACGATTAGCCATGCGACTAGCATAATAGCAAAATTAACCCAAACACCAAATTTATCCTCACTAAAGACAAATAAGCCAAGCAAAGCAAGAGTTAATCCGATCGCTAAACGTATTGAATTAACGATTATTTCCTTTTTTTCTTCGTTCATAATTATTCCTCTTCTTTCTCACTAACGTGTTCGTAGACGACTTTTATAAGCTCGTTGATATGATGGTCAGAAAGAATGTAATAAGCCTTTCTTCCATCTTTTCTCACACTTACGAGTCTGTGTTTCTTTAAGACGTCTAATTGATGGGAAACAAGAGATTGAGACGCCCCTACCATTTCCATGATTTCAGAGACATTGTGTTCTTCATCGGAGATTGATAACATGATTTTGAGTCTTGTTGAATCGCTTGCAACGCTAAGCAAATCTTCCATTGCATCGAGTATTTGTTCGTTTGGTAAATCTGACATATGAACATCCTTTCATATTTGGCAACATCGATTATAATGAACGCTCATTCATATATCAATATAAATATGAACAATTTTTCATATATTTGCTAAAGATAAAAGCTCCCATATTAGAGAGCTTGATTCTACAGTTTTGAAATTAGATTTTTTCGATTTCAGAGAATTCGACATCGACTGGGGTGCTACGTCCGAAGAAGACGGTGTTGACTCTGCAAGCGCCAGTATCCTTGTCGATAGACATGATCTTGCCTTCTGTTCCTTCGAGTGGGCCAGAGATGATCTTAACATTGTCACCAACGTTATAACGATCATACATAGATTCATCGACAAGACCCATTCTCTTTAAGACTGGTTCGATTTCTTCTCTAGAAATTGGTGTAGGCATCTTACCTCCACCGCTTGATCCGGTAATACCAGTGACTCCTGGAGTGTTACGAACGACAAACCAAGATTGAGTGGTCATGATCATTTCAACGAACATATATCCTGGGTAAAGGTTTTTGACTTTGACCTTTCCGTTAGGAAGTCCTGTTGATTTATCAATGCATTTTTCTTCGTATTCTGCGACTAAGACACGGAAAATGTATTCTTCCATGTTCATTGTCTTGATACGATTCTTAAGGTTCTCGGCTGTTTTTGCTTCGTGACCTGAATAGGTATTAACGATATACCAATGTTTTTCAGCTAATTCGTTTGCCATTTTATTATCCTCCAAAGGCCGCTTTTAATTGTTCAATGATTTTTGCAGCTGCCAAGTCTTCAAGCGAAAGGAAGATAGCAGCAAAAAGAGCGATGCAGACAACAACTGCGATTGTTGGCCAAAGTTTATCACGTTTAGGCCAACGAACACGTTTTCCTTCACGGACAACCTCTTTCATGTATTTGACTGGGTTTTCCATCCTCTTCTCCTTCCAAAATTATTTGCTTTCTTTGTGGATTGTATATTTACCACAATGAGGGCAATATTTTTTAAGTTCAAGACGTCTAGGATCATCACTACGCTTAGTTACTTGATAGTTTCTTGATAAGCAATCAGAGCAAACTAAGGATATCTTTTCTCTTCCCATACTTCTTAACCTCAATATTCTTTGTGATTTTAATCACTAAGAAAAAAGCGAAGATTACTTGCTTCGCTTAATTACTATAAAGCCTTGAAGCAAACTTAGCAAACTATTTCTTTAGAAATAAGATCAGTTACCGAAGACGATCCCCTTAACTAAATCTTCATATTTTTCATAATCCCTGCTTGCTTTTTTAGGGGTTATGGAAAGAATTTCCGCAATCTCTGTGTATTTGCAGCCATCAATTTTAAGCCTTGCAACCTGAAGAACTTCATCTTCTATCTCTTCTTTGGCTGAGCAAAACTTTTTGGCTTCCTCAAGGTAGTTGACAAACATTCTTGGGTCTTCTTCTCCACTTGCAGGAATTACATCGTGAAGAGTGGCTCCTTCCGAAACCTCATAATCCAAAGATACGGTTTTAACATTACGAAAGAGATGAAGTTTTTCTGCTTCTCTTATCATTCCGTTTTTTAGCGCTGCCACCAAATAAGAGTGAAAACTACCACCATCACCAAGAGAATAGCTTTTAACAGAAGCGTTAAAGGCTTGATAAAAAGCATGGTTAAGATCCCAGGCGTCAAACATTCTAGCTAAAGCGCTAGAAGCTTGATTGCATATTAGTTTTCTTTTGTCGAAATAACGTTTTGTCAATGTGTAATAAGCATCGGCATTTTGGCTCCTAGACATAAGTAAAAGACTTTCATCGGAGCAATTTTCATAGTTCATAAAAACCCCTAACAATTACTTCGAGCGTAAAGCGACAACACCGGAAATAAGAATAGCGGTAGCAACAGATGCATTCAAAGAATTAACATGTCCACACATAGGGATTTTTACTATAAAATCCGAATTTTTAAGGACAAGTTTAGAGATTCCAAAACCTTCAGATCCCACCACAAGAGCGATAGGAGAATTATAATCGACGTCCAGATAGCTTTGTGTGGCACTGCCATCAGAAGAAACGACCCAATAACCATTTTCTTTTAGTTTTTCAATAGCTTGGTTAAGATTGGTGACAACCGCTACTTTGACGTAATTAATTGCGCCAGTAGAGACCTTAGCAACAGTTCCATTTAATTGAACTTCGCCATGTTTCTTCATGATGATGCCGTCTACTCCGAAAGCATCACATGTACGGATTATAGCTCCAAGGTTATGAGGATCTTCAATTCCATCGAGAATAACAATCAAAGGGTTCTTTTTATCGGATGGAACACTTTGAAGGACCTCTTCTAGAGAATAACTCCTAATACCTTCGCTTATGACCACAAAGCCCTGGTGGGAAGGGCTTTTGGCCATACTAGTTAAATCGCCATCATTGACAAATTTAACTGGCACTCCTTTTTTCCGAGCAATCGCCACAAGTTCATCCTTCTCAAGACGTTTAAGGGTAAATAGAGTTTTAGCATTATCGGCCTCAAGGGTCGCTCGGACGGCATTCTTGCCGTAAACTTGTATATTCATTATATCTAACACCTTGTCAATTTTCAATACTAAGCTGTAACTTTTAATTCTAATGGTTTCAAAGTGAAACGAAGCTCATCAGAGAAAGAGGTTACAGTCTCTTTCGAAGCAAACGCACAACGAAGAGTAATCCTTATTGCAGAATTCTCTTGATATGAGACCAATTCAGTATGAGTGTCTCTTATCGAAATGTTGTATCTATTAGCAATCATGATGATTTCTTTTAAGGAAGGTTTATCAGAAGGCAAGATAACCATAACTGTTGGATTCTTGCCTGCGATCCACTTATCAACCTTATGAAGAACGACAAGAGAAACGAAAGCAAGGAAGAAACCTAAAGAGGCAATTATGAAATTGCCGCTGCCACATGCAAGACCTATAGCCATGGCCACCCAAATGGTCGCAGCCGTTGTTAATCCTTTAACATCCAAGCCATTATTTAAAATGGCACCTGCGCCAAGGAAACCTACGCCAGAAACAACCTGCGCCGCTAAACGAGCTGGATCGCGAGATCCGACCCAATTGCCAAATCCATAAATGGAAATAATCATAACTAAGTCTGAGCCAACTCCGACCAAAAGGTGAGTTCTAAGTCCTGCATCATGGCCCTTAAATTCTCTTTCAAAGCCAATAAAGCCGGAGAAAAGCGCTCCAAGAAGCAAGGAGATAACAATCAATATAAGATTGCCTCCTTCAGGAGAGATAGCACCATTAAAACCGGAATTGAAAAAATTAATGATCTTTGAATCCCAAGTACTCCAACCTGGGCTAGTTTGAACCGAGTCCAATATCATTATTTTCTCCTTCCTAGAACAAATTCTTAGCAACTAAAATTTGTCTAATCTCATCAGATTTAGCAAAATCTTTATTTTTCTTGGCTATATCATACTCCTCATATAGTTTTTTGTCTTCTTCATTTAATGAAGGTAAAGACAAAGTTAAGCCTAAAACTTCACAATAAGTCTTAATCTTGGCGAATGAATCTTTTAAAGCGTCGTAATTTATTTCTTTTACACGCCAAAGGCTATTGAGAACCTTGACTTCCTCATAGAGAACAGTTAAGGCATTTGGAGTATTTAAATCATCGCATATTGCATCGAGGAATTTAGATTCATCAGATGGTTTTAAATAATTTATATCAATATCATGTCTTTGAAGCAAAACGGAAACTTTCTTCATCGCAGTTTCGATTTGGTTGTATTTTGTTTGCGCTTCTTTGATGGTGTCTGCGCTAAATGCAGCAGGCGCACGGTAATGTGAGGCAAGTAACATCAATCTAAATGGAATTCCGCCATATTCTTTGACGACGTCTTTCATTAAGATAACGTTTCCTAAGGATTTAGACATCTTTTCATTGTTGATATTGATAAATCCGTTATGCATCCAAAAATGAGCAAGTTTATGGCCATCGTGGGCCTTAGCTTGAGCAATTTCATTTTCATGATGAGGGAATTTAAGATCGAATCCTCCGCCATGAATATCGATGTAACCTTTTTGATCGGCAAAAATGCTACGAATCATGACACAGCATTCTGTATGCCATCCTGGACGCCCATCGCTCCATGGAGTAGACCATTTTATGCCTTCAGTAGTTTTCTTCCATAAAGCAAAGTCAACTGGATCTCTTTTCTTATCACCAACGGCAATGCGAGCACCATTCTCTAAATCTTCAACAGAGTTTCCGGATAGTTCTCCATATTGAGGAATATCTTTAACGCTAAGATAAACGTCTCCATCCGCGACATATGCCGAGCCATTGTTAACTAAGTCTTCTACATAGGAAATAATTTGTGGCATATATACTGTTGGAGTTGGGGTGATATCAGGTTGAAGAGCCCCTACTTCAGTAACCAAACGACGGTATTCTTCAATAACAGAAGTAGTTAATTCTTTTTCAGTGATTCCGAGTTCTTTTGCTCTATTGATAATCTTGTCATCAACATCTGTATAGTTAGAAACAAAAGTAACCTCATATCCCAAATGAATTAGCAATCTTCTTAAAACATCAAAGGTAATAACTGGGCGGAAATTGCCAATATGAGGGTCGTTATAAACTGTTGGACCACAACAATAGATGGAAACCTTTCCATCAACGAGAGGTTTGAAAGTTTCTTCTTTCATTCCAAGCGAGTTAAATAATTTTAAATCATGCATAAAGTCTCCATCCTTTCTTAGGTTTTTAATTTTAGACCTAGGAGAAGTATCAAGCAATAAAAATGGCTCTTATTATTTGCTTACTTTTTTGTTAAATAAGATAGATAAAGCAAGCCCGCTCCAGTGCTCACAATCGAAATGGTAAACATCGCAAAACACCAGTTGCCTGTAACTAGATCAATCATTGCATAAGAATAGCCAAAAGCTGCAACAATTAATGCGGCTAATGTAGTAAAGAAGCTAAACACTGTCGCATAAAAGAAAATGTTGGATTTAATTGTTGATCTAACCTTTTCAAAAGAAAGCCAAGCAATGCCAAGCAACGTTTCAACAAAAGATACGGCAAGAGCTAAATCAGCAAAAATACCAATATAACTAAACTGAATGTTATTTCCATAAATCAATATCGCACTGAAAGGGAAGGAATTTAAAAGAGATAATCCTAAACCTAGGAACCCTATGTATGCAGCAAATAAATCATGGCCTTTTCTTTCTTCTGTATCCCACTTGCCAAGCATGGTTAAAAGACGATAGAAAACATTCACAAAAAGCAAAATCACAAGCAAAACACAGGGGAAAATGCGATATCTTGGTTCTGCAGATGAATCTAATTGTTGGAAATAAGTCAATGCAGCAACAGCGTAATAAGCAAGCGTAATAACAGATATTGTTATTGATAAATAATGATATGTTTTGCCTTTGTCCTTGTAAAAATATTCCAAAGCAATATCGAGAAACAACAAAAGAAGGGCAATTCCAAAATAACCACCAGCTTGAAGGAAATTGAACCTAGTCGAATAACGAGAATCGAGATAAACAAAAGAATATCCCAAAGAAGCCAATGCCAAAAATATTGGTGGCAGTAGTCTTAAAGAGATTAACTTTTTGTTTTCAAAGATATTCTTATTCATTGTAGGTATTTTCTAAA
>CAVKFY010000031.1:0-3028 GCA_963655775.1 Alistipes communis | reverse complement strand
TAAAGAAGGAGACATCGTCTTTACCGAAGAGGGGCTTAAAGAAATCATCGAATTCTATACTCGTGAAGCAGGTGTTCGTGAATTAGAAAGATTGATTGCCTCTTGCTCAAGAAAAGCGATTGTCGAATTGATCAAGAATCCTGATATGTCTCGACCGATAAATGTCGATGCAGCTCAGGTTCGTAAATACCTTGGCGTAGAGATTTTCGAAGATACAAAGAAAGAAAAAACTCCGCAAACAGGCGTTGTTATGGGCTTGGCTTATACGGAGTTTGGTGGGGATATCTTGCCAATCGAAGCAACTCATTTCCATGGAAAAGGTCAGCTCGTTTTAACGGGTAACCTTCGTGATGTAATGAAAGAAAGCTGCATGATTGCTCTTGATTACGTTCGTGCGAATGCTCAAAAATATAACATTCCTGATGAAATGTTTGAAAAGAACGACATTCATCTTCATTTCCCTGAGGGAGCAGTCCCTAAGGATGGGCCAAGTGCAGGCATAGCCATCACTTGTGCGATAATCTCTTCTCTTACTGGTAAACCAGTTAACAATAACGTTGCTATGACTGGAGAAGTAACCTTACGTGGCAAAGCCTTACCTATTGGTGGATTAAGAGAAAAGTCTCTCGCTGCTCTTAGAAGTGGAATCAAAGCCATTCTTGTACCAGTTGAAAACAAGAAAGACGTTGACGAATTGCCAGTTAAAGTTAAAAATGGCTTAGAGATTCATTTCATGAAATGTGTCGATGATGCTTTGCCATTTGTCTTCAAGGATGAAAGTGTTGAAGCATAATCAAAACCTTGCATTTAGAGGAATTCCTTCGTTAGAGTTCCTCTTTTTTGTTACAATATTGCCATGGCTCAAATTAAATTTCAAAATGCAAAATACATACTCTCTGCGCCAAAGAAGGAGTTTCGTCCAAAAGACAATCTTAAAGAAGTGGTCTTTGTTGGGAAATCTAATGTAGGAAAATCTTCTTTGATCAACGCTTTAACGGGGCAAAAAATCGCTTATTCCTCTAAGAATGCAGGAAAAACACGTTATTTAAACTATTTTCTAATTGATAATTCTTTTTATTTGGTCGATTCTCCAGGGTATGGTTATACGGCATATGGAAATAAAGAAGATGCGTCTTTTGGCGAAATGATGGAAGATTATTTCCAAAATCCTCTTTTAAAAGGCTGCATTTTCCTTATTGATTGTCGAAGAGAACCTTCCGAAGAAGATAAGATGTTGCTTCAGTT
Source organism: Alistipes communis (assembly GCA_963655775.1). GTDB lineage: Bacteria > Bacillota_I > Bacilli_A > RFN20 > CAG-826 > UBA4951. The sequence goes on along the minus strand of CAVKFY010000031.1, from coordinate 1,783 downwards.
TTTAAAGGAAGAAAATGTACCTACATTGTTAGTTTTAACGAAAGCGGATTTGGCGAAACAACAAGATTTAGCTCTTGCTAAGAAAAGATATGCTGGAATGGAAGTCATCTTATCCTCAAAGAAATACAAACCAGATCTTTTACGTGCAAAAATAGTTTCCTTCCTTCGCTAAAGGTCTCTCTTGCATAAAAAAACATTTTGTGTAAGATATACTGCTATGAAAAAGTTACCTGAAGAAATATTTGATAGAAAAAATAGCCTAGTAGGCTTCTCCTCATCCTTATTAAAGCATTTTGGCGTTATGCCATTTCACGAAACAAGTGATAAGATTGATGAATTATTGAAAGGGCATAAAAAAGTCTGCGTTTTTCTTTTTGATGGAGCGGGAAAATATAATCTTTCTTTGTTTCCAAGAACGAATAAATTTATTCTTTCAAACGCAAAATGCGTCATCAATTCAACTAACCCTCCTACGACAGTAGCGGCAACAAACGCTTTTTTGACGGCAAAATGGCCTGTTGAGAATGGCTGGTTAGGCTGGACTGAATATATTAAAGAATTAGGAATTCCTCTTTGTGTTTTCCCTGATGTTAACGCTTTAACTGGCGATAAACTTGATTATTATAAAGATGGATCTCATTTCTTCGATAAATACTGCCCATTAACCAAACTTGACGTTTTGATGAAAGAAAAAGGCGTTAATGCCAAACTTGAATATTTGTATCCTTTAGGTGGAGAAAACGCACCAAAGAATTACAAAGAAATGGCCAAACATGCGACAGAATTCTTTAGAAACGGTGGAGAGTTTTTATATTCTTATACTCCTCATCCAGATAAAGAGATGCATGAATTTGGCGTAAAGTCTATTCGTGTTTGGAACCAGTACCGCAAAATCAACAAGATGTTAAAGAAATTTGTTAAAGAGAATCCTAATGTTTTAGTGATTACCATGGCCGATCATGGATTAGTTGATGTTGAATATAATGATATATCGGAACATAACGATTTATTAGAAACTCTTGCAGGCCCTTTAACAATTGAAGGAAGAAACGCTTCCTTTACGGTTAAAGAAGGAAAAGAAAAAGAATTCGAAAGCCTCTTTAATAAATATTATCCAGACTTTGTCCTATTAACGAAAAAAGAAGTTATCGAGCAAGGAATATTTGGTGTAGGTGAAGAAAATCCTCATTTTAGAGATATATTAGGTGATTATTTAGCCATTGCCTTGGGAAATAGAGTTCTTTGGAACAAGAAAAAAAGTGGAAAATTCAAGACTCCGCTTAAAGCCCACCATGCCGGTCAAATGAAAGAAGAAAGAGAAGTTAGTCTATCATTCTTCAACCTTTAAAGTTGGCAAACTAAATATAAGGCTATATAATTCTTGCGTTCGTTGAAGAAGAGGGATCCATCCTATCTTATTAAGAGAGAACCGTGTAAGGTGAAAGACGGGAATAAGAAGATGGTGAGTCGCTTTGGAGAATAGAGAAATCCGTTGGCTGCGTTAAAGCTATGAGTGCTGAATTATTATTCAGAATTAGGGTGGTACCGCGCGCCGCGTCCCTATTATGGGATACGGCGTATTTTTATTTTTAAAGGAGAAAGAAAATGCTTGAGAAACATTATGACCCGAAATTGGTAGAAGAAGGAAAATATGACAAATGGGTTAACGGAGACTACTTCAAAGCTGGCCTAGACAAATCAAAACCTCCGTTTTCCTTGGTTATACCACCTCCAAACGTCACTGGGAAATTGCATCTCGGTCACGCGATGGACACAACTCTTG
>CAVKFY010000030.1:0-11049 GCA_963655775.1 Alistipes communis | reverse complement strand
CCTGCATCCTTATTTTTTATGAACGATTGTTAGGTTCTTATCTGTTTGAAGAACAATGCTATTTGGATCTACTGAATGAGTTAGATAGACATCTCCTCCAATAACGGATCCTTTTCCTATGATGGTGTCTCCGCCAAATATTGCCGCATTGGAATAGATGGTGACATTATCCTCCACTGTTGGATGTCTTTTCTTCCCAACAAGGCCTCTACCCTTAGAAAGAGACAACGCACCTAACGTAACTCCTTGATATAGTTTCACGTTGTTTCCAATTATTGTCGTTTCTCCAATAACAATCCCTGTGCCATGATCAATGAAGAAATAATCTCCAATCTTTGCACCAGGATTGATATCTATACCAGTGTCTTTATGAGCTTTTTCGGAAATATATCTTGCAATGAGCTTGTAATTCCCTTCATAGAATTCATGGGCAATACGATAATTGAGGATCGCTTCAAACCCAGGATACATCAATACTATTTGTTCTTTTGATTCGCTTGCAGGGTCTCCTTCAAGGATTGCCTCAAGAGAGGTATTCAAACTTCTTCTTATCTCTGGAAGCTTGCTAAGAAAAGATTCTTTGAATTTGTTTTCTTCAAGGATTGAATCCAATTCTTCTTTAACAAGAGAAAAAGAATTCTCTAAGTCTTTGTGAGAATAATTCTTGTAATGATATTCAAACATCAAAAGAGTCGATAAATCATCTAGGAATGTATCGATTTCTTCTTGAGGGAATTCTTCAAAGGAAGAATCTTTTTCAAATTGTTTTTCTAATTCATCTAATATCATGTTTTTTTATTCAAATAAGTCTGGGACTGAGAGATATCTTTCTCCATTATCTGGAAGAACTGTTACTATGACCTTTCCAGGATATTCTTCGGCTATTTCTAGAGAAGCTGCAATATTCGCACCAGAAGAAATGCCAACAAATAAGCCTTCATTTTTAGCGATAGCTCTTGTTAGTTCATATGCTTTCTCATCCGAGACTGTCATTATTTTATCAACTAAGGAAAGGTCTAGCACCTCTGGTTTAAAACCAGCGCCAATGCCTTGGATTTTATGTGGTCCTTTTGTACCTGTTGTCGCAAAGGGAGAACCAGCTGGTTCAACACCAACAGAGATAAGATTTGGTTTCCTTTCTTTTAGATATTTAGAAACACCAGTTAGAGTTCCCCCTGTTCCAAAGGCAGAGACGAAAATATCCACTTCCCCATTTGTTTGGGAATAAATCTCAGGACCCGTTCCTTTGTAATGTGATTTAGCATTATTGACATTATCAAATTGAAGAGGGATGAATGAATTCTTGATTTCGTTATGAAGAGACTCTGCTTCCTTGATACATGCGGCCATTCCCCCTTCTTTGATTAAACGGCAATCCGCACCGAAGGCTCTCATCATCTTCACTCTTTCTATCGAACAATTAGCAGGCATGAAGATAACTACTTTCATTCCTAAACTCGCACTAATAGAAGCTAAAGCAATTCCAGTATTTCCACTAGTTGGCTCAATAATTAGAGTATCTTTATTGATCTTTCCTTCCTCTAGGGCAGAAAGAATCATTTCTTTTGCCGCTCTATCTTTTATCGATCCAGTTGGATTGCATCTTTCTAATTTGACATATATAGGAGATGGAGAATCGTATATTTCCTCTATTTTCTTTAAACGGACTAATGGAGTATTCCCAATTAAGTCTAACATTGAATAATCTTTTATTGGCATATCTCTTACCTCAATTAAATCGGCAACATTATAAAAACAGAGAAAACCTCCTGCAAGAGAAGTGACTTATGAGTTTATTTTATGCATCAATTCTTTCCGTTTTTAGGGGTTTTAGACTTCAATTCTTTCCGTATTTTGGCGTTTTTTCTTGTAATTCTTTCCGCGAACAGTTAAACAAATCAAGATTTTATCGGACTTTCTTGCCAAATTGTAAAAATAGTACTATTTTATTGCCTAAATTAGGGCGTTTTCATCACTACTCATGGCAAAAACTAATATAGAATTGAACGTTTTTGGTGGGGGATTTTTCTTCTAGAAGTTATATAACCTATTTTAACCTATTAGCAAGTAGGTTATAGGTTATAGAACTCAATTCTCCGTGATGAAATATGTTAGTAGAGTTGAAAAACATTGTAAAAAAGCCCTAAAAACCTATAATTTCACATTGTACGAAAGGATTTCTAACATATGAAATTAAGAAATAATTTGCTAGCTCAACTGATTTTCCGTTCTGTATTATTAGTTGTAGCAATCGTTTCTCTTGTGACCTCTTTCACAATAAGAAACATCGCCTCTGATGGAGGGGCTATATCTCCATTCCTCTACTACACCCATTGGTCATGTTTCTTAGCAGAACTTACAATTGGCGCTAGTTTTGTCTCCACCCTTCTTCAATTTGTCAAAGGAAAAAGAGAAGGAAATAACACCTATCTTCCTCTCTTAAAATTCTGTTCCAACATTATGATCATTGCTACCTTTGTTGTCGCAGCCTTTGTCTTACCAGATAAAATCTGGACAAAAGGATATTGGAATCTTTCTTCTATCTTCCACCATTTCCTTATGCCAATCTTGGTTGTCCTTGATTCCGCCTTATTCGATAGAAAGAGAACATACCGTGTTTCCTATCCATTCCTTGGCGTTGTTCTCCCACTCATTTATTGGTTTGTTGTTATTCTCCGTTTTAGTATCAAAAGAAACGCTTCAGGTGGAGCAATCGCAGAAAATCTTTGGGACTACTACTACCCATATGGATTCACAAATATCGATAAATCATCTTCCTATGGTTTCCTTATTGGACTACTTGGCGGAATATTAGTCGCACTCATTGCTATAGGATTTGCCTATTGGGCATTAGATAAGCTCGTAAAGGGTGAAGATGGAAAATATCACTTCGTCAAAGGTGTTGATGAAGAAAATATGCACGATATCTTCGCGCTTGCTAAACGCAAATAAGTATTAAGAAATCATCAAGAGCCATTTCAAAACGGAATGGCTTTTTTCGTAGCATTGAAAATATAAGTTTAATTAATATGGAAAAGATTATGAGATTTCGAACTTAATTCCGACATTTCTTAATTTGTTTCTTGTCTCTAAAATTTAATAGACAAATTTCTTTCGCCAATTCGCTTTATCAATTCGTTTCCACGTTTCGGACGCTTACTCATTTTTATTGCCTCACGAACAAAAATAAAACCGTTTTCCCAATATGTTACGTATCTGCTTCACCATTCTCACGCCTATCAGTCGGAAAAAATGTGCGCCGTTTTCAACCACCTAATCGCCAAATCTGTAGAATTCTACATTTTTTCCAGATTTGCCTTAAACAACTGTAAACGTTTTCATTCTTCTTTTTATTCGTTTTAGGAGTCGTCAACTAACAAGGGACATTTATTTATGTTTTTCTTATATATTCCATATAACGTCGTATATAGGCCAAAACAAGTGACAATCACTCTCAAATATCATGAATTGTAAAAGTGTTTTTTGCTGTTGTAACTCAAAAAATAGGGTGCTATATTTGTGCCGCCTTAAGCAAGGCCATGCTAACTAGTAGACACGGATAATTGCCGTGATAAGAAGGAGACTTCCTATCACCGGTCAACATCTCTTATCGAAGCCAAGGTAAAAGATAACATTATTCAAATACTCTAGAAGTGTAAGCTCAAGCGTCGCAAGGTTTTTTTATTTTGGAAATCTTCACTGAACTTACTCTTAGGTTAGCAAACTAATTTAGGAGGCGTTTTATGAAAGTAACAACAAAGAAAGAGAATCTTAATTCTGTAACAAAAAGAATCTATGGCTTCTCTAAAATGAGTATCGAAGAGACAAGCAAAACACTAGGAACAAACTTGTCTAAAGGGCTTAATGATTCTGAGGTTATCTCCTCAAGCGAAAAATATGGTTGGAACGCTCTTAAGAAAGCAAAAAAGGATTCCAAATTCGTCAAATTCATTAAATCTTTCTTAACCTTATTCAATCTCATATTATTCGTTATTGCCATTTTAAACGGATTTATTTCCTACTATTTCCCTGAATCGGAAAACGATAAGAAAACCTTCTACATAACTCCACTTGTCATTTTTATTATCATCATTGTTTCTTCTTTGATCAGTTTCAAAGAGAATTTGAAATCAGAACGTTCCGCGTCGTGTTTGAAAGATTTGACTGCGACCACTTCTCAAGTTATCAGAAATGGAAAGGTAGAAGAAATCAATAACGATAACTTAGTTGTTGGAGATATTTTGGAATTTGGCTCTGGGGATATGATTCCTGCAGAAATCAAATTATTAGCCGCAAAAGACCTCTATCTTGATCAATCAAGCCTTACTGGAGAGTCTGTTGCAGTCGAAAAAACAGAAAAATGTCCAGAGGGAGATGTAAGCAAAACAAACCCATTCGATCTTCCTAATATTTTATTCAATGGTTCTAATGTCGTTTCAGGAAAAGGAGTTGGCATTGTCTTCTCCATTTCTAGCCAAACGATATTTGGACAATTAAACGATAAAGTTATTCAAAAGAAAGTAAATGAATCTTTCCAAAAAGGAATTCATTCGATAACAAAGCTTCTTTTGATATTGATTTGTATCATTGTTCCAGTCATCTTCCTTATCGATGGTTTTGATATCAATTTCCAAGATGGCACGTTAAAAATTGGTGATTATACCTCATATACAAGCTGGATTAACGCTTTCATCTTTTCAATATCAGTCGCCGTATGTTTGATACCTTCCTTATTACCAATGCAAGTGACCTCTAACTTAGCAAAAGGTGCATTAAGCATGTCAAAGAAGAAAGTTATCGTGAAAGATATCAACACAATATTCAATTTCGGTAGCATGGATGTTCTTTGCACGGATAAAACAGGAACATTAACTGAAAACAGTTCAACATTAAGTCAATATTTCGATATTGATTCAAACACATCAATAAAGATTCTTCGTTTGGCATTCTTAAATAGTTATTTTCAAACAGGTATAAAGTCAGTTATCGATAAGTCGATTATCAAATATGCTTCATCAAACAAAGCAATCTCTGAGGTCATGCAAGAAGGAATCACGAAACTAGATGAAATTCCATTCGATTTTGCCCGTAAAAAACTGTCGGTTTTGCTAAAAGACAATAAAGGAAAATGTTTTATCGTATCTAAAGGGGCAGTAGATAACATGCTTGAAGCTATTAGCTACGTCAAAACTTCTTCTGGAATAAGAGAAATAACAGATGAAGATATTTCTAAAATCCATGATATGGCTCAAAAAGAATCTTCGAAAGGAAGAAGAACTCTCCTACTTGCTACAAAAGACATAGAAAAAACACAAATTTCTTCAAATGATGAAACTGATATGACATTTATTGGTTTTCTCTCTTTTGAAGATGCGCCAAAGAAACAAGCAAAAGAAGCAATTGAAGCGTTAAAAAGCTATGGCGTTAACGTGAAAATATTAACTGGCGATTCTCTTGCCTCTTCTTTAGCAATATGCAATGCCATAAATATCAAAGATGTTTCTTATCTTAGTGGGAATGAAATTTCTTCAATGAGCGATGAAGAATTACAAAATGAAGTCGAAACACATAATTTGTTTGTTAAGTTAACTCCTTCAGATAAGCAAAGAATCGTTCAGGCTTTGAAAGCAAATAAACACGTCGTTGGCTTTATGGGAGACGGGATTAACGATGCATCTGCTCTTAAGAGTGCGGATATTGGTATTTCCTTTAAAGATGCAACCGATATTGCTAAGCAAGCAAGCGATATCATCATGCTCGAAAACGATTTAACCGTCTTAAAAGAAGGCATCATTGAAGGAAGAAAATCCTATATCAATGTGATGAAATATGTCAAAGGACAAACTTCCTCTAACTTTGGCAATATGATTTCTCAATCTATTGGTGCTTTATGGATTCCTTTTGCTCCACTTAAAGCGGTTCATATCATCATGCTTGATATTATCAGTGATATTTCTTGCTCATTGATTCCTTTCGATAATGTAGAAGAAAAAGACATCAAACAACCATTAAATTTCTCAATCAAGCAAATAAGAAATTTCATGTTTTATTTTGGCCCTTTATCAAGTTTATTGGATATGGCTTCATTCGCTATACTCCTCTACTTCATTTGCCCTAATATGCTTAAGGCAAACGGAACGGATTTCACTAGTTATTACAATTTGAGTCAATCGGATAAATTACTCTTTGCAAGTATCTTTCAAACTGGTTTCTTTATTGAATCCTTAATCACTCAAAATGTTGTATACACATTCTTACGTTCCGATAGAATTCCTCTTTTCCAAACAAGACCATCGATTACATTTGGTTTAGGAATCATTGTCTCTTGTCTAGTTGGATTCTTCGTGGTTTATGTTCCTAAACTCAATGAAGCGTTTGACTTGGTGAGTATTACTCCGATCTTTATCATGATTCTTTTAGCTGAGGTAATCGTATATGGAATACTCACTCAAGGTGTGAAAAGACTATATATAAAGAAATACAAACGCCTGCTTTGATGTCTTGTGTACCAGCCATCCATTGATCATAGGCATCTTCAACATAAATAGGCAAAAGCGAGTTGGTTAGTGTCACTACCCAACTGAAACGTGAATTAGATAACGAAATAGTTTATATTAAATGAAGGGAGTCTTATTGAACCAAACGAAAGGGAAAATTTTATCATGAACAAAATATCAATCAAATTTTATAACGATAAACCCGTTAGAGCCGTTTGGTCCGAGCATAACAATAAATGGTTCTTTAGCGTTTTAGATGTCGTAGGTGCAATAAGAAACGAAGAAGACTATAGCAAAAATAGAAACTACTGGAAATATTTGAAAAGCAAATTAAAGAGGCAAAATAGTGAGTTGGTTAGTGCCACTACCCAACTGAAAATAGAAGCAAAGGATGGAAAGAAATATAATTCAGACGTTCTGGATTCTGAAGGCGTGATTTTGCTAGCAAAAGAGTTCCCAACAAACAGCGGCACAAAGTTTTTGGAATGGTTTACCAATTCCGATAATACGTTAGATGGCAAAAGTAAACAAAGAGCATATGCTTTATATCAAAGCGATCTTCTTGATTCGTTTGAAGTCGGTACAACAAAAGGATTGCAACAAATACACGCTTTTATATTCTCAGGCTTATACAATTTTGCAGGTCAAATAAGAACAAAAACAATTTCAAAAGGCGGCTTTGTGTTTGCAAACGGTGATTTTCTTCCTCAAATATTAAAAGACATTGATAAAATGCCAGACTCGAACCTTGATGAAATAATCGATAAATATATAGAGATGAATATTGCCCACCCCTTTATGGAAGGGAATGGAAGATCGACAAGAATATGGCTAGATATCCTCTTGAAAGATAGAATTCACAAATGCATTGATTGGTCTCTTATCGATAAAAACGAATATTTAAATGCAATGGAAAAAAGCCCTCTAAATCCAGTTCCAATAAAGAAACTTTTATCCACCGCTTTAACAGAAAAAATCAATGATAGAGAGCTATTCATAAAAGGGATCGATTATTCGTATTATTATGAGGAAGAATGATTAACAATCATTTTGCGTTCTAAGGACACTTTAGCATAATCTCCCTATATTGCCTTAAACTTTGAATATCCGTGTATCACGATTACGTTATTCCACGATGTTTTCTATAGCAAAAATCAGTAAGAATCCGTAACCCACACACAAAACAAAGGGTAATTGCAGTAGATATTTTGAAAAATAAATACGTTTTAAAGGTAGATGAAAAACAAAAAAAGCAGTCTTTAACCGATTCTATAAACATCAATTAACACCAATATAATTATACCCGTTATGGTATAAAGATATAATTTACACTACTTTTATACCTTATAGGGTATAGTTTTATAATTATTTATTGTTTTTATACCTTTTAGGGTATATTTTATATGCATAGAAGAGTGTTTATGAATAAAATTGCAGAATTTATTAAAAGAAAAAGAAAAGAAGCAGGTTTAACGCAAGAAGAATTTGCGATGAGGTCTGGATTGGGATTACGTTTCATTAGAGACCTAGAGCAAGGCAAACCAACAGTAAGAATGGATAAGGTTAACATTGCTCTTGGGATGTTCGATATGGAAGCAGGTCCTGTAGAGAAGGAGAAAAATGAATGAGCGAATTCAGAAAAGCCTACATATACGTTAACAATACATTCGCCGGTCTTCTTCAAGAGACAGATTATGGTTATTCGTTTTCCTATGATGAAGAATATTTGTCTTTAGAAAAAGCAAAACCTGTTTCTTTAACTTTGCCACTGCAAAAAGAAGAATATGTCTCGAACGTACTCTTTCCTTTTTTCGATGGTTTAATTCCTGAAGGATGGCTTCTTGATGCTGTTTCAAGAAATTGGAAAATGAACGAAAACGATAGATTTGGGCTCTTACTTGTCGCTTGCAAGGATCCAATAGGAAACGTTAGCGTTATGGAGAAGAAGATATGAATTGCCTTTGTTGCGGAAAACCACTAAAAGAAAATGAAAAGTCGTGGCATAAAGCGTGCATAAAACGTTTCTTTTCTTTGGATACTCTTCCTGAAATTAAGATAGATAACGAAACATTGGAATTGCTAGCAAAAGAAAATGTAAATCAAGGGCTAACAATACCTGGTGTCCAAAAGAAATTGTCCTTGCATATCAGCAAGAAAAAAGACAAAGCACGCCTAACGCTAGTTAATTATCCGACCGGTTATATTCTTAAGCCACAAGTTAGTAATTTTAAATCACTCCCAGAGGCAGAACAACTTGCAATGACGATGGCTGAAGTAAGTGGCATTTCAGTTGTTCCACATGCTTTGATAGAAAATGATGGCAATCTAGCTTATATAACAAAAAGAATAGATAGATGTTTTGAAAAGAACTCTATAAAGAAATATGCCATGGAAGACTTCTGCCAATTAGATTTAAGGCCAACGTCAGATAAATACAAAGGCTCTTACGAAAGATGTGCAAAAATCATTAAAAAATATTCATCTCAATCCGGACTTGATTTGAGCGAATTGTTTTTACGTTTGGTTTTCTCTTTTGTCATCGGAAATTCCGATATGCATCTAAAGAACTTCTCTCTAATTGAAAAAGATGGCGGCAAATACGTTCTTTCCCCTGCTTATGATTTGCTACCAGTAAATGTAATAATGCCTGAAGATGAAGAAGAATTCGCACTTACCTTGCGCGGGAAAAAGAGACATGTAACAAGAAAAGACTTTCTTTCTTTTGGCGAAGAATGCGAAATGAACGAAACGTCTTGCAAAAAGCTAATGCAAAAAATAGTCTCGTTAAAGCAAAAATACATTGAACTCATAAATGAATCATATTTACCAAATGATTCAAAGAAAGAATTTATAAGATTAATCGAAAAAAGATGTGATGTACTCGATATAAATCGCTAGGCTAGCATTTTCATTGTACAAATTTATCTATCATATCTTCACTTTTTGATTAACTCTATTTTTGCCTATATATTTTAATGACAAAGTCATATATACGCATTAACACGTGTTAATCGTGTGAGTTATGATTTAAGTTGACATTTTTGAATATGGTAGGAAAATAAAACGAACTTAAAAAGGAGTTATTTTATATAATGAAAAAACAGAAGTTAATATTCGTTCCCTTAGCACTCTCAATGTTGCTAGCTGGATGCGATAATCAAACAAGCAGTTCTTCTTCGGAGATCAAATCTGAAGAAAGCTCTTCATCAGTAAGCAGTTCTTCGTCCTCATATGTTGATCAATATGCAAATAAATGGTCAGATACGGATAAAACTCTATTGAAGAAATATTGTGGATCCGTTCTTCCATATCCAGAAGGAAAGATGACCGGAAAGATCACTCTTAGTGAAAAAGAAGATAGCAATGGCAACAAATATCTAGAAATCACTGATGAATCTAGCTCATTTGACACAATGGAGGATTATTATGAACTCCTTCTTCTAACTGGCTGGAATGCTATCACTCAATATAGAGATACTATCGTTCAAGAAGATTCAGAAGGTTTAACATATGTTGAATGTACTAAGAATTCTTCCGACGGAAAGGTTGGTTACGACCTTATTTACTACTATGTCCCTGCAACGACTGATGATCAAGGAGAAAAAGTCTCTGGCTACAACATCATTAGATGTTATAACGACGCTTCTTCTACTACGGTAACAAATACCGCTTGGTCAGAAGAAGAGACTGCAACAATCAAAAACGGCATAACCATCACTCTTCCATTCATTAAACTCGGCCTTCAACACGGTGTTTCAACATCAGATGATGGCAACACCTTAGCTTTGCTTGATATGTATACTGGAAACTTATGCAGTGAATATGCAGAGCTCTTGGTTAAGGATGGTTTCAAAAAAGATACTATTAATTCTAAGATCCACAATTCTTATTGCTTAAGCAAAACTTTGGCTGATGGAGCAAGCGTTTCTGCAACCCTCTATTATCTAAATGGTAATTGTTTCTATTTCAAATATACGCCAAACGTAACATCTCATACTTCATGGCCAAAAGCAGTTACGGACGAAATCAAAGCAAAGAGCGGAGTCTCCATCCCTGAATTCCCAATAGATGAAGGTGGCGAATATAGAACATACGTCAAAAATAATCTATACCATATCGAAGGCGATACTAGCGATGACATGGTTAAGTATAATTATGACGACGCCATTTCAGAACTAGGATTAACACAAAGCATATACAATTGGGCTTACACAAACTGGGAAGAAACCGTAAGTGTCGTCTATGGCTCCGCCACTGATGATAACTTTAATACGATTGGATTTGGAATAAATATCGAAATCACAGAGCCAACCAGTTCTTTCTCCGCTTCTTGGCCAACTGAGGCAGTTTCAAGTGCTTTAAAAGATGTTTTAAAAATCGATGGAATAACTCTTCCTTCACTTCCTGATGATTTCATTGCTAACAAAGACAAGAAGATCAAATACGAAATCAGAGGAGATGAATACAAACAAGCAAGAGCCGAATATTACTATAGCGACATCAAAGAATACCCATCCTACTATGATTTGTCTGATGATGCGACGGATGAAGA
>CAVKFY010000029.1:13812-64736 GCA_963655775.1 Alistipes communis | reverse complement strand
ATGTCTTAGAAGGTTCTTGAATTCAATTGCACTTAATTCGGTATATACGCTCAAGGAATGTTTCTTTCCATTGATTAAGAATGTTGGATTTACTTTGATTTCTCCAACAATTTTCATCTTTCTATCTTCTGGAGAGAAATATATTTTGTGATATCCAACAATGTATTTCTTATTTCCATCATCGATTGCTAGTCGAGAAATTGCTAATTCCGATTGTTTCTTGTTCCATTCATCTAAATCTAACTTGATTACTTTTCTGACTAAGGTATGAATCTGAGCTTTGGATAAAACAAATTCACCATCTTCTTTTAACTTATCCGCGTCAATTCCTTCAACCATGGAATAATCTAAAACATAGGGATCGGAATCCGCATTAGCACACGCTTCAAGATAACGAAGAATGTTGTTAGAGAAATTCTCATATTTTAACCAACCATAGTCTTGGATGTTGTCATTGATTTTCTTAACAAGGTTTTCGTTATATTTTCCTGTCGTGAAATTAATGACTTTTGCTGATTTGATTTTGTTAAATGCTAAATTGCATTCAATGACTTCAATGCCTTTGAAATCATTAAACGCAAGTACACGAAATATTTGTTTTTCTGGATTAATGTCCTTTATGAAACACCAAAAACACGTATCTCTTTTTTCTTTGGATGAATCATAAACGACAGACAGCCATTTTCCTTCTTTGATGGAAAGAGATATTTCTTTGGCAATCGCATTCTGATTCATTTAAGTAAAAGCATTCTTAGATTGACATTATTTTAGTTTATTTCTATTACGAAACAAAACTACTTATACAGGAAACGATTTGTTTTCTTTGCTCGGTTACAGTAATCGTTGGAGTTCCGTCACCCCTTTGAATGCCATAGTCACCGAAATAAGAATGGATTCCTCCTTCGATTGTTTTCTCAACAAGGTTAGGAAGGTTTTTCTTGTTTGATTCATATTTGTCTTTCTTTAAAACTTTATCGTTGCTTGCTAAAAGGGAAAGAATTCTTAGATCACTTTTACTTGTTAAATCTGCAGTTGAATATGCGGCAAAAAGAATTGCTCCTTTATATTCAGAAAGATGACTTTCTAAATAAGAAGACGCCATTGCTCCTCCAAGAGAATGTCCGCCAATATACCAGTTAGATATTTCTGGATAAAGGCTTTGCTTCTTATCCGCGCCATTCATATTAAAGACCGCTAGATTAAATGGCATCTTTACTAAGATGGATGTAATTCCCGCTTCAGAAGATAGATCGTTTAGAATTGGCGCATAAGCTTTATATTCAACCTTACCACCTGGATAAAAAATAAATCCTATTTTGTTGTCAGTCTTTTTTGGAGAAAATGTAACATAAGAATCTTTGTCTTCTACTTTAACTGTTTCAGAGTCTTTTAAATATGTTAACGCTTCATTTGTCGCATGATTATAAATGCCAACATATATGAAGAATGCTGCCACAACAGCAGCAATAAAAGCGCCAATTGAACTAAAAATGATTATTAGCTTCTTACGTTTCTTTTTCTTTTCCATAACACAAAATACCTGTCAAAATTTTCAATATTTGAGCACGCCCAAGATAAAATAGTAACACCATTTTCTCTCAATATATAGTAGAAAGCGCTTTTGATAAAAATAGATAGTTTTCTCTATTCCAAAAGAGTAAATTAACCGCAATATTTTCAAAAAGGAGTGAAAATGAAATTAGAAAACATCAAATTAGGTCTCACCTATGATGACTTACTCCTCATCCCCCAGGAATCAAACGTTCTCCCAAAAGAAGTCAAACTTGATACCTGCTTAACAAAGAAAATCAAACTCAACATCCCCTTACTATCCGCGGCTATGGATACTGTAAGTGAACACGAAATGGCTATCGCCTTAGCAAGACTTGGTGGAATTTCAATTATCCATAAAAATCTAAGCATTGAAGAACAATGTAAAGAAGTAAGACTTGTAAAAGAAGCAACCTTTGAAGGTTATCCTAATGCTGCATTAGATTCAAATGGACGTCTTCTATGCGGTGCAGCTATTGGAACTAATTCCGAATTATTAGAAAGAGCATCTTCTTTAATAGAAGCTGGTGCAGACTTACTAGTCTTAGATTCTGCTCATGGGCATTCCAAAAATGTCATCGAAGCAACAAGAAAAATCAAAAAATCCTATGCAAATGTCCAATTAATTGTTGGAAACATTGTTACAAAAGAAGCAGCTAGAGATTTAATTGAGGCTGGTGCGGATGGCGTTAAAGTGGGTATAGGACCTGGATCAATTTGCACAACAAGAGTCGTTGCAGGTGTTGGTTGCCCTCAAGCTAGTGCTGTTGATGAAGTTGTTTCTTATTGTAAAGGCAAGGGTGTTACAGTCATTGCCGATGGAGGAATTAAGCATTCTGGAGACATCGTAAAAGCAATGGCTCTTGGTGCAGATTCCGTAATGCTTGGATCAATGCTTGCAGGCACTCTTGAAGCACCAGGCGAAATCATCGAAAAAGATGGTAAAAAATATAAATCATATGTTGGAATGGGTTCGCTCGTTGCCATGAAACGTGGCTCTGCAGATAGATATTTCCAATCCAAAGACGTTAAACAAGAAAAGCTTGTTCCAGAAGGCATTGAAGGACTTGCTCCATTTAAAGGAAGCGTGCAAGATGTCGTTTATCAATTACTCGGTGGTTTAAGAAGCGGAATGGGTTACTGTGGAGCACATGATTTTAATGAACTAAAAGACAAAGCGTGTTTTATCAGAGTCACAAATAACGGTTTAAGAGAAAGTCATCCGCATGATGTGAAAATACTAAAAGACGCGCCTAATTATTGCGCCAACAACTAAAGAATGGGCATCAATCGATGCCCATTTTCAATCGGTTTTGTTTATAAATTATTTTCTGTCGTGTTCGGCTTTCTTTTAATTCTTTAATTTATCCATATCATCCTGCCTGCGTGGACTAATGTTGTTATTCTATTGCTGGGGTTGACAACACTCGCTACATTACCATAGATAATAGAAATATATTTCGGTTCGATTTGTAAAGCCGCCTTGCTTAAGAAAGCAAAAATTATATTACGAAGTACTCTCTCCGAATGAACATCAAATAGATCCTATTATTTTAGTGTTTTCCATTTTGGATTCTGCTTAGAGCCTATTCTTTCTATATATCCTTTGTCTTTCAATGAATCAAGTGCTCTTTGAACCGTTCTCACTGTTTTCGATATTTTTTCAGCTATTTCATCGCGGCAAGAATCTGGTTTTTGTTTTAACAATGCAAGCACAGACATCTCTGTGCCATTCAAAGTGACATCCAAAGTGACGCTTGGAATGTCACTTTGAATTTGAGGACGGTAGATAATAAATTTAAATCCATTAAATGTATTTTCATAAGAATACTTCACCCCAGCATCTTTACAGAGACTATCTACACGTTTAAATCCGCTTCCAAATTGTTCGATAGATCTTCTTAAATATAAAATTTTCGATATAGTAGCATTTCTGATCTCTGATTCAAAGTTTCCTTTGATATATTCTTCAGGGCTATGTTTACTTGCGTACTCCCCAGGGCTGTAAATCGTAATCATTCCTGGATGGATACAGATTTCATGATTCGTTCTGCCATTATAAGCGGCATGAGCAAAGCTGTTGGCCAAAACCTCTCTGATAACTGCTGCAGGTATTTCTGGGATTTCTTCTCGTTCAATACCTCTGTAATTTCGCTTTTCCATCTAATGTTTTTTTAAAATGTATTCTTCAGCCGTAGCCAGCAAGTTACAAATATTATCTTCAAACATTTTCATATCAAGGATAGTAAGTTTCTCATTGGTGGCAAAAATGAACATTTTAACATCAGAACAGAATGCTTTTGAAGTTTCGGTCAAAATGAATGAGGCTTTCAAGGAAGATTTAAGAGAAATCCATCCATATGATGTGAAAATACTAAAAGACGCGCCTAATTATTGCGCCAACAACTAAAGAATGGGCATCAATCGATGCCCATTTTCTTATTCAAGTTCAATTGTGCTCGGTGGTTTAGAAGTAAAATCGTAAACAACACGATTTACTCCTTTAACCTCGTTAACAATTCTATTGGATATATTTGTGATTATTTCGTAAGGAATGTTTGCGGGTTTTGCAGTCATAAAGTCATCCGTGGTAACGGCACGAAGAACAATCGCATAATCATACGTTCTTCCATCGCCCATAACTCCGACTGAACGCATATTCGATAAAGCGGCAAAATATTGATTTATCTTTTTATCGTATCCTGCATTTTTGATTTCTTCTCTAAAGATTGCGTCCGCGTCTTGAACAATTCTAATCTTGTCTTTGGTGATATCACCAATAATACGAATTCCTAAGCCAGGTCCTGGGAATGGTTGGCGATATATGAGTTCATAAGGTAATCCAAGAAGAAGGCCAAGTTCTCTGACCTCATCTTTAAATAAATCTTTTAAAGGCTCAACAATGTCTTCAAAACCAATATCCTTTGGAAGGCCACCAACGTTATGGTGAGATTTGATAGTTTGAGAAATTCCTAAGCCAGATTCAATACGGTCTGGATAGATTGTTCCTTGAGCAAGATATTCGCATGTTGGAATACTTTCTTTTGTTTTTTTAAAGACATCAATGAAGGATTTACCAATGATTTTTCTCTTTTGCTCAGGATCGGTAACGCCAGAAAGTCTTTCTAAGAATAAATCAGAAGCATCAACTGGAATGAAATTGAAAGAGAATTTTTCTTTGTTGCTAAATGTTGCAATGACTTGCTTTGCTTCATCTTTTCTAAGTAGGCCATGATCAACGAATACGCATGTAAGTTGAGGGCCAACGGCTTTACCAATTAAAGCTGCAACAACAGAAGAATCCACTCCGCCAGATAAGGCGCAAATGACCTTCTTATCTCCTACTTGTTCACGAATTTCCGCAATCTTATCATCGATGAATGAAGATGGTTTCCAAGATGGAGAGCATTTGCAAACATCAAGGACAAAATTCTCTAACATCTTTTGCCCATACTCACTATGTTCAACTTCAGGATGGAATTGAGTCGCATAAAGTTTTCTCTCTTCGTTTGCAAAGGCAGCGTTATGACAATGCTTGCTACTTGCAATCGTCTTAAATCCTCCTGGAAGCTTAATTACTTCATCATTGTGTGACATAAAGACGTTATTAACTGTCGGAACTCCTTTTGTTAACACGTTTTCTTCGACTATAGAAATTTCAATATTTCCATACTCGGTGTTGCCACGATTTGCAACTTCACCACCCAACGTATAAGCCATAAGTTGGGCGCCATAACATATTCCCATAATAGGTTTGCCTAATGAGAATATCTCTTTGCTGATATGAGGAGATTTTTCATCATAGACACTATTTGGTCCACCAGTGAAAATGATTCCTTTAACATCGGGAGAGGAAAGAACATCTAGCGAAGTCGTATAAGGAAGGACCTCACTATAAACATGGGTTTGTCTAACCCTTCTGGCGATCAATTGGTTATATTGCCCGCCAAAATCCAAAACAATTATTTTTTCCATACCAAATAATTTAATCACGTATGAAGAATTTAGACACTCTTTTTCGTTTCTATGTAAGCGTTCTTTTGTAAAAGAAAAACCACTAAGAGTTTTGTTTCTTAATGGTTTTAGGAATTTATTAGAGTGGTAAGTCTTTCTTCTTGAAGTCAAATCCACCAAGGATGTAGGTCACAAAGGCGATGATTAACAAGAACATAAGTTTGAACCAGTAGATTGAGTAATCTTGATTCATGACCGCTAAGGCATCAAAGAGCGAGTCGATAGTCATGTAGTTGAAGATTGACATCATCGTGATACGGATTGTTCCTGGAATTGCTTTTGTGGCAAATAAGCCAAGAATTGAGCAGATGAAGAAGAAGATTGTAAGTCCTCCACCAACACCAATGGATTCGCTTGTCTTGTTGAAGTGGCAAGAGGCAAGGAAGTTAATACCTGAGACTGCTAAGGCGACCATGAAGTTACCAAGAGCATAGAGGCAAAGATCAACAACTGGTAAGGACGTGCTCAAGTCGGTTGAACCAGCCATAATACCGATTTCTCTAGTAACGATGCTAGCAAGCAATAATGTTGCAGCCATAATCACCTCAGAGAAGACAAGGTAACAGCCTTGAGTGAAGATGAAGGAGTTTCTTGTTGTTGGAGTAGAAAGAGTGAAGGCAAGAGAACCTGTTTCGACTTTTTCTGCAACAAGGCTCTTAGAGAGAAGGATGGTGTAGACCATTGGGATAAGAAGAGCGGCAATGCCGAATGCAACGACACCAACGATAATTCCGTAAGTGTTCATATCACCCATCTCCTTAAGGGAATCATCGACGCTTGTAGGCAATTGAGCCATAACACCTTGGCTGCCTTTATTCATTGCAAGAAGGTTGCAATCTGTCGTGGAATAGCCTTTCTTAGCAAATTCATCATAGTAAGTTTCGTAAGAAGAGATGCCACTTGCTGCATATCCTCTAACAAGAGTCATCATTTCAGATCCCGACATTGAAGAGTTTTCAACTGTGATTTCTTCAATGCTAGAAATTTTAGGATCGTTCTTTTCGTTATAAGAACTAATTAATGTTGCTTTAGCCATTTCAGAAACTTGATTAACGGCTAAGTTTGCAATGCTATCTTCGTTAACATCCTTTCCATCGAAATAGGCATTAACACCATTTTCTCTGTTAAGGTAGATGTTCATGAAGTTCTTTAGATTTAAAGCGATTGTGTCGAGGCTTTCTTGCGCTTCTTCTTTTGCAGCATCAATTTCCTCATCTGTATATGCTTCACCAGTTAAGATTTCTTTTCTCATCTTTTGAAGCATGTTAGAGGTTTTGCCCATCTTTTCGCTTTCTTTGATGTAGACGTCTGGATTATAGGTTGTAACAGGAATTTCTTCTTTTATTTCATTGCCGTTTTCAGCATATCTTCCTGTTCCGACTAATCTAATTGGATAGCCAAGATCGTTTGTCTTATATTCAACAGTGAAGTCTGGAAGATATTGGAAATACGCAAATGAAGCAAGAGTTTCCATGACCAATTCTTGGCAAGCGCTAGAGACATAATTTTGTCTGATGCTGTCATCGTTGATATAGGCATCTTTATCTTCTTCGAAGGTTTCGGTCAAACCATCGCAAACTTTAGCAATAAGTGAGCTATTTTCTCCAGCAAGTATTGGAAGGAGTTGTAAGGATGAATCAACCTTAACGTATTTAACGTCTTCGGAAGAATCATAAACACGAGTGATAGCGGAGCTAAGAAGAGTTGAAGTCGTTTCCTTTTGAGCATCGTTTAAGCTATAGGTGGTAACTATTGTGTCAGTGAAGGCCTCAGGAATTGCCATCTTAAGAATATCTTTGGTCGTCTTAGATGTATCATTTGCGTAAATATCGAAGAAATAAGTGATGATGCTCTTTGCAACGACTTTCTCAGAATCTGAATATGAGGAAGAGTTATCAATTGTCTTGTTAACTAATTCCATCGTTGTGGATTTAGCAACCGATTTCTTTGTTGCACTATCCCCTGGAGTGGCGGTATAGGTGACATCATATAGTTTTTTGGCCGTTTCAATGCTGGAATTTAAAGTTGTATCTTCTACTTCAGCAACCTCTTGGGCAAAAACTGATTGTGCGGCATCATCTCCTGCGATAAATGATTCATATGATTCGGCAGTATTCTTATAGCCAGAATAAAGGGAGATTGCACCACTCTTTACGGTATTCTCGTAATCAGCATTGCTAAACAAATCAGCAAGAGCAGTCGCGGTTGAATTGATGTGTAACGTCGAAAGAATCGAAATGATGATAACCATGATTATGGCGTTACCGATAGAAACAACACTTAAGCCTAAACGATTGGAATGAAGAGATTCTTTGAAAAGGGCGGAAGAGAATAGATGTGCTTTCTTTGTTCTCTTTTTGCCTTTTGAATTCTTAAGCTCTGGTGCTTGAGCCATGGTTACATCTTCTTTTGGGTTGACGTTGATGGTTTCTTTTTCAACTGTTTCTTCTTTCTTTTCTGCTTTTACTTCCTTAACTATTTCTTCTTTTTTGGCGGCTTTTTTTGGAGCAGCTTTTTTGGAAGAAACCTTAGTTTTAGCAGTGATTTCTGGATTTTCAGTTGTTTTTTCGTCTGCAACTATTTCTTTTTTACTAACTTTCTTATTCATCTTACTTTCCCTCCGTAATGATGTTTTTTCTTCTTTCGTTGAAATAAGTCGTGAGATTGTATTTCGCCTCAGATATAAATTTGATGTCGTATTTTTCTAATTCATTGAATAACTTTGGTATTTCAGTTTTTTTGATTCTTAGAGTCACTTGGTTATATTGAGGTTGTTTTCTAAGGATGTCTTTTCTTCCTTTGATGAAGGAATCGAATTCCTTTTTGTTTTTGAACTCGATCTTCAAATCTCTTTCTTTTCGATTCTTAATTTCATGAACGTCTGCTACATCAAGAATCTTTCCTTGAGACATGTAGGCAACCTTGTCACAAACTCTTTCTAATTCTTCGATCGTATTAGAAGACATGATGATTGTCGCCCCTCTTTCTTTTTGTTCTAAGATGAGTTTGAGAAGTTCTTCTCTCATCAATGGATCAAGACCGATTGAAGGTTCGTCTAGGATGAGGATCGGGGCCTTTAACATCATGGCTGCAACAATGCTTGTCTTTTGCTTCATGCCCTTACTCATTCTTTTTGGATAGGCCCGAATATCGAGCTGCATTCTTGAGATTATTTCATTGGCGTAGTCGAAGTCTTCTTCTTTCATTCCAAGGCTTCTGCCATAGTTATGAAGGAATTCATTTCCTGATTTAACGTCAGGGAAGTTGATTTCACCTGGAATGTAACCAATATAGGATTTCGTTAGAGCTGAATCTTTATAAGCGTCATAACTATAGATTTTGATATTACCTTGATCAGATTTGATGAAGCCCATCAGTTGGCGGATAAGAGTTGTTTTTCCAGCACCATTCTCACCAACGATACCCAACGTTTCTCCTTCTTTTATTTGGAAGGAGACATCGAAGTTTCCTCTTCCTTGGCCATAATCTTTAGTAACATTATCAACTTTGATTACTGTCTTTTTCTCATTCATCTTTTTACCCCTCCGTATGTTCTATCTTCCTTATAGAAGGACATGAAGTAATCTTCCAAGGTTTCTTTCTTTTCTGAGAAATCAACAAATCCTGTTCGTGGCATATCTTTGATGAACTTATTGATGTTTTTCTCATCGATATAAACAGAAAGCCTATTAGGATTTATTGAACTGTCTGCAGTCTTATATTTATGTGTGGTGAAGTATTTCTTTGCTGCATTTTTATCTTTAAACGTTGCATAGGTGATGTGATATTGCTTGATGCTTTTGTGTTTAAGATCGCTTGCAACGAAATTAGAAACGATCTTTCCGTCTTTTATGACTGCAATTCTATCGCAACAAGAATCAACTTCTTGGAAGATGTGACTAGAAAGAAGAATCGTTTTTCCTCTTTGCTTTTCTTTCTCAACTAAGGCAACAAATCTTTCTTGCATTTCAGGATCAAGACCAGAAGATGGTTCATCCATGATGATGATGTCTGGGTCAGACATGAAGGCACAAATAATTGCCGTTTTTCTTTTCATACCCAAGGACATTTCTTTGCAACGAAGATTTGGATCGTATTCAAACTCTTTCATTAGCCAATCAAGCATTCCTCTATCAGTCATGCCTTTAAGCTTCATTTGTTCTTCGATAACTTCTTTTCCTTTTAAGGCAAGAGGAAGAGCAACCTCCCCTGGAATATAAGAAACACCTTGCATGATTTTTTCTCTGTTCTTAAGAGAATTCTCTCCTCTTAGTAACGTTTCACCAGAGTCAGGAACACTAAATCCCATTAAATGTCTAATTGTTGTTGATTTACCAGCACCATTAGGACCTAAGAATCCAAAACATTCCCCTTCTCTAACAGAAAATGAAACGTCAAAAACTCCACGGCCTTCCCCATAGTCCTTTGTTAGATTTTTGATTTCAATTATATCCGCCATATTTAGTCTCCTTAGAAGTTATTGGACATTAGTACAATATCTTCCGTGCAGTATATTATTACTACTCTATTCCATTTACAACACTTTTGTGATAATATTTTGAAAGTCGTCCAATAAGAAGGCAAAAAATCATGGAAAAAAACGAACAAGTAACTATAAAAGAAGACGCGCGTATAGTACGTACAAAAAGAGATCTAGCTAATGCATTAGAAGATTTATTAATAGAAAAAGGAATTGATCAAATATCTGTAAAAGACATCACTGATCGTGCGCTCATTTCTAAAAACACTTTCTATAATAATTTCAATGATAAGAACGAATTGCTTATCTTCTTATTTGAGAGGTATGAAGCCGCTTTAATTAAGGAAATAAAACCTATCTTAGATAAAGCGTTCTATGCGACAAGAATTTTTAGCTTTAAAAAAGCCGTTGAATCTATCGTTCATTTCTTCTATACCACAGACCTTCCTATAAAAGAAATAATTAAGCACGATTCTTCTAAGGTTCTTTTCTATACATTAGATGTGTTTATTCAGGATGTGTTTAAAAGGTTAGAAAAGAATTATGAGAAGTTCTTAACTAAAAAAATTAATAGCGTGATTACTTCTCATTTCTATGCTGGCGCATTTGCAAGCACAATCTATTTTGCCTATACAAACGATTTAAACATCGGCGAGAAAGAAATCGCCCGTGATTTAATAAGATTGTCTTTACCTATTGTTGAATAGCTAGTCTTCTATTTCTTCAGGATGATGAAGAAAATGAACATCTAGGAAAGTAGACAATATCAAACCTATAAACGCCAACGTTGCAATAATAAAGAACGCTAAATATATTTTTTCATATAAATAAGGATATATAAGCTGTAGGACTGAGTTTACTAATTGAAATATCAATGGAGCAATAAAAACAGCCTTTCTTCTAAGTTTAGGTCCAAGAATATGATTAAGAATCAAAAGGTTGCTTGTCACATAAAGACCGCTAGCCATACCTTTTAATGAATGTATGAGAATTATTCCGACAACCAAGGCAATGCTTGTTGAATCTTCGCCAACAAAATAATAAGCAAGCAATCCTAAGCCTAAGGTTTCTAGAAAGATAAAAATCAAAGCCAAGCTAAGGGAAAAACGTATCTTTTTTCCGATGCCAAAATGAGTGTTGATAAAAATAATCGTGAACTCAAAAATATAGGAAACTCCTAAATAAATACCCCAAGTGAGCGAATTAAACGAATTCATCACCGAAGAGCTAGATTCATAAGATGACCACAGACTTGAAGATAAAGAATCGCTAGCCCAAATAAGTGGAATCCATAAAGATGCTAGGAATAAATAAAACACGTAAGTTCTATTCTTGAACAAAAGCTTTGTTGGTACATGTTCATCCGAATCTGAATGGTACAAAGAGGATGGGAATGGCTTAAAAATAAAGGTGAATCCAAAAAGAAGAAATAGCAAAGGCGAAGCGACTAAAAACAGAAACAGATATCCTTTGTAACCAGTCAAATAACATTCTGCGATATAACCTGCTAAGGGTGATGCTAGAGCAGGAACCAATGTTCCATATAAACATATATGTCCGTATCTACTTTTCTCTGCAAATGTAATATCTGCCGCACATGAAGCATGGTAAGAAAGAAACGCCCAATGTAAGCCCATCAATATGGCTGGAAAAATCAAGAAAACAAAAAATAAAGCGTAAAACTGGCCTGAATTTATAATATTGCCCTTAGAATCAAGCCCATTTGGCATAAATATCCCAAGCAATGACATCAAAACAATGCTAAAGAAAGAAATTATAAGGAGAATTCTCATGATTTTTAGATTTTGTTTTTGATGAGAGACAAAGAATGAACAAATAAATATGCCAATAGCTGCGCCAAAAGAAGGAAGAAACAAACTAAACGAAGACATCGTAGAATTCCAACACAGTTGTTTACGGCATTCATTTAAGAAGATCGTAAGAAAGGAAATAACCATGCCTTCAAACAAGCATATGCAAGCGTAATAAATCTGCGCTTTGGCAGTTTCAGGTTTATTTATTCGATCCAAAAAGAATGTAGAACGCATAACTAAAAATACAAGGAAACATCCGCTAAGTCGTTAATTACATAATCGACTTTAGGATCGTTTAATTCGATGCCTCTCTTATTAAAGAAACAGGTCTTAATTCCAGCATTGTTTCCTCCAGCCATATCCGAAGTAAGAGAGTCACCGATGATACATATTTCATCTTTCGATATATCATCTTTTAATTCAAGAAAGGCTTTATCAAAAAATTCTTTTGCAGGTTTTGAATATCCTAATTTCTCTGAGATGAAAAAATAAGAAAAGTATTTCTTCATATCAGCTATTTCTAAACGATGAAGCTGTTGATTATATGGGCCATTACTAGCTACAGCTAAAACATATTTATCTTTTAGATAGTCTAACATCTTATAAGCATTCTTCACCGGAATTGCACTCTCAAACAATTCATCACGGTAATACGCTTCGAAAACAACGCCATCGAAATTAATATTCAAGGCATTAAACACTTTGTTGAATCTTATTTTCTGTAATTCTTCAAAGGTCAAAGTCCCATTCTCTATTTCTCTCCACAAAAGAATGTTTTCGTGATGAAACACTTCTATTACATTTTCATTGAAATCACCTAAACCAAAACGTTTAAATCCTTCTCTTAATGCATGTTCAGTATACGCATCATAATCAAGTAACGTGTTGTCAATGTCGATTAAGATAAGTTTCATACAAGCAAGATTTTATTACATACAATGGGAAACTACTTCATTTTATTTCGTAAAAATCGAATAATTTTCGAAGTTCTAAAGAGTTCTAAAAATTTTAAAAACATCTAAAGAGTTCTAAAATGTTCTAAAGGAGAATTGTATGACAAATCCATTTTCGACAACATTCGGGATAGAACCGATGAACTTAATCAAAAGAAATAACGAGACTGAAAAAATAATTTCCGATTTTACAAGTGAAAACATCTCAAACTACGTCTACATAATTACAGGGTTGCGTGGAAGCGGTAAAACCGTTTTAATGTCAACAATTGCAAACGCTTTAAAAGAAGATGACAACTGGGTTGTAGTTGATCCGGGACCAAAAGACAACATTTTAGAGAATTTCGCCTCCGAAATTTATGAAACATGCAGGCTAAAAAGACTCTTCTTAAAAGGCGAATTTAGTTTTTCTTTTAATGGATTAACCTTTTCGTTGAAAGGCAAAGAACCTACCACCACCGTAATCAGTCTTCTAAAGAAGATGATTGGTCATATTAACGACAAAGGAAAAAGAGTTCTAATCACCATTGATGAAGTTGATAATAGCAGCCAAATGAAAACCTTTATTGAAGCCTATCAAACATTAATAAGGCAAGGCTATAAAGTTTTGTTATTAATGACTGGTCTATATGAAAACATCTCTAAGTTACAAGACGATAAAAGCTTAACTTTCTTATATAGAGCTCCGAAAATATACCTCGGACCACTCAATCTATCTTCTATCGCACTTGCATATCAAAAATACTTAGACGTCGATGAAGAAAATAGTTTTAGTCTAGCAAAACTCACTAAAGGCTATGCCTACGCTTATCAAGTTCTTGGATATTTAATGTACGTTTACAAATTGAAAGAAGTCAACAAGGATGTATTAGGCGAATTCGATCAATATTTGGCGGATTACGTCTATGACAAATTGTTCTCAAAATTGAGTTCAAAAGAACAAGATTTAGTTATTGCCATGATAGAAAATTCTCCAATCAAAAATGAGGATTTGCGTGAGAAAACTGGCTTTGATATTAAAACATTAAGTGTTTATAGAGATAGGCTTATTAAGAAAGGGATCCTTTGCTCACCCAAATACGCATATTTAGATTTTGCTTTACCACGTTTCGCATATTTCTTAAAAACAAAAATATAGTTTGAAAAACCGTTATTCGTTTTGCATTAATTATCATTTAGTTCTATCAAAACTCAATTTGTTGAGTTTTTCTAGGCAACGTTTTATCCTTATTCGGGTTTATGAAGAAGCTAAGTGCTAAAACAACAATGTTTGCCTGTTTCGTGGGTTATATCGTTCAGGCCATCATTAATAATTTTGTTCCTTTATTATTTGTCACATTTCAAACGACCTACGATATACCTTTAGCAAATATTACATTGTTAATAACAATCAATTTTGTAATCCAGCTTCTAATTGATATGTTTTCAGCATGGTTCATTGATAAGATTGGTTACCGCGCTTCAATAATTATTGCTCACGTGTGTGCAGCCCTTGGTTTATCAATGCTGACCTTCCTTCCAGATTTAATGCCAAATCCTTTCATAGGAATTCTTATATCCGTAATAGTTTATGCGATTGGTGGAGGGCTAATCGAAGTTCTTATTAGTCCAATCATGGAAGCATGTCCTTCTGAAAACAAAGAAAAAGCAATGTCTCTTCTCCACTCCTTTTATTGCTGGGGACATGTTGGAGTCGTCTTGCTATCAACTGTTTTCTTTTCGATATTTGGCACAGCAAACTGGAAAATACTCGCTTTGATTTGGGCTGCATTACCTCTAGCAAACTTAATTCTTTTCGCCTTAACACCTATATATCCTTTAGTTAGTGAAGAAGGGAAAGGATGCTCTCTTTTGGATTTAATCAAAATGCCAATGTTTTGGATTTTGATGTTGATGATGTTATGCTCAGGAGCAAGTGAGCAAGCAGTAAGCCAATGGGCATCAACATTTGCCGAACAAGGATTGGGCGTTTCGAAAACAATTGGTGATTTAACTGGTCCTATGGCTTTTGCATTGTTGATGGGGACTGCAAGATTAATCTATGGAAAATTTGGTCACAAGATGAACCTAGATATATTTATGAAGATAAGCACAATCTTATGTGTTGCTTCATATTTAGTAATTGCTCTTGTTCCAATTCCCGCAATAAGTTTGATTGGCTGTGCAATATGCGGCTTCTCTGTAGGCATCCTTTGGCCCGGAACATTTTCTAAAGCGTCTTCTACGATTAAAAACGGAGGAACCGTTTTATTTGCGATGCTTGCTTTAGCAGGAGACGTAGGATGTTCAGGTGGACCAACGCTTGCTGGTTTTATTTCGGGCTTATTTGATAATAACCTTCGTATGGGAATTCTTTTTGCAATCATCTTTCCTTGCTTGATGTTAATAAGTCTTTTCTTATTTAAGAAAAAGACAAAATAAAAATGTTGCCTGCATTTATAGCAAACAACATTTTTTGAAATAAGTGATTATCTATTTTGTATTGCGTCAATTGGTTTCTTGCTAGCAATTTTCCAAACCGGTAACAAGGATGAAATAATACTTGCACCAAGAGAAATTCCAAACAAGGCCAAGACAACTAAGAAGTTTGGATTCATCAAATTAAAGTCAAATCCATCATTCTTTATTGCCGATGCGTTAACGGAATTAGAAATAACGAATACCGCAACCGTGGATAAGATGAAGTTAACAAAGGCGATAATGAATGCTTCAGAATAGAAGATCTTAAAGACATCGCTACGTTTGGCACCAACCGCTCTAAGGATACCAATCTCTCTCTTCTTATTGTTAATAGAAACGGAGATGAAATTATAGAAGAGAAGAATCGAGAAAACGGCTAATGCAACACCAATCCAAACAAAGACATGCGTTAAAACAAGAACTATAGTGGCAATCGCTTCAACTTGGCTGATGGTTGAATTATATAAAGATAAGCACCAATCACCTTTTGCATGTTCGTCTGTACTTTGATATGCATCCCTTTGAGTTAAATACGATTTAACAAAAGAATTACGTGCATTTTTGAAAGCAATAAATGCCATATTATTATTGCCTAAAGCATATGCATTGTTGGATTTTAATTGATCCACAAGGGTTTCAGCGTAGTTTTTTGAAATTTTGATTAAGCTAGAGAAATAGAAGGAATCTAAATCAATACCTGCGACCTTTAATGAAACAGATTGAGAAACGTTATCTCCAGTTCCGATTTTTAAACTGCTATCCAAGGAGAAATTAGGCACCTTTTTCATCGTATCGAGAATGGCAATTTCTTCTTTAAGGAAGTTGGAATAGAAGTTGATGTATTCTTCCGTATTTTCAGCACTCTTAGAAGTAAAGTAATTCTTACAAAGTTCTTTCTTTACTTCAACGCTTGCTGCAGCTTCATCCATTTTGTCATGGAATTCATACAGTGTGTGATATTTTTCATAGAAGGCTTCGTAGTTGTTATCGATAAACTCATCAACTTCTTCACTTCTTCTATCAGTAATAGTTTTTGCCTTTTCTTTGAAATCTGTGGCAGTATCTGCATTTTCGTAAACAAGAAGATAATTATAGATATCCAAGAATGTCATCATGCATTCCCCATTACCTAATTCTTTCTTGCTCTTATCAAAGAGATAGACATTCTTAACGTTCGGCATATAGGCAAGGATATTTGGCATATTTTCACTATAACGTGTTGTGACAATAATGCTGGAATCTTCATCAGAATGTCTTTTCGCAAACAACTGAGAATGTATCGTTTGGCCACCTACTAAATTAGCCACTTCTTTATAATCAGGATCATCATCGGTTAATTTTGTGGTCCCATTACGATATTTATCGAATTTGCTAGGAAGCTTAGTATCAATAATGCCTGTGATCTTATAAGCTGTGGTTGTTGCTCCTCCACTGATAAAAGATTCTCTAGTATCGCTAACGTCGATAGTTCTACCAATAATTGTTTCTGGAGTAACATTTTCAGGGCTTACATAAGTCTTATCGATAAGACTCTTATTAATGTAATATC
This sequence comes from Alistipes communis, assembly GCA_963655775.1. Classification (GTDB taxonomy): domain Bacteria; phylum Bacillota_I; class Bacilli_A; order RFN20; family CAG-826; genus UBA4951. The sequence goes on along the minus strand of CAVKFY010000029.1, from coordinate 47,915 downwards.
CTAAGTCTTTGTATGTGTAATAAGAATATAAAGATATAGCACATTCGTATTCGTTCTTAGGCATCTCACCATATGCAACGCTAAAACCGAAATCACCCAAAAGATTATCCGTAACGTCTATTATTCCGTCCCATTTTCTTGCATGATAGAAATCGTTTGTTGTCTTGGATTCTCCAGCATTCATTGAGATTTCGGAAGTATAGCCATAAATAGGATAGACTTTCGCACCGCCAGATTCGATTTGAGCGATTCTTTCTTTGCTAAATCCGTAACCAGTTCCTGCTTCAGATAAACCTGCCTTGAGGCTAGTGATTTCATTTCTTTCCATCGTGGAAATAACAGCATTTTCTTTATTGAACATCGACAAAGTTAAACTTGCACCAAATAAAGAGAAGGAAACTGTGGAAAGAATAATTGTCATCACCAAACGGAAAGGCTTAACGCGTAAGGATTTTGCACCCATCCTAAACGCTTGGCCAAGAGAATATTTACTCTTAATGGTTTTGAATTCTTCGTTCTTTTCTTTGATTTTGCTCTCATCGGTTTTGCAAAATTCTGTTCTTTCACCATTCTCATTGATCTTTGCGGCTTGACGAATGGCTTTATTAACGCTTTGATCTGCAACAAAGTAGATATCATCTTTGGCCTTGCTTATTGCCTCGTTAAGAACTGGCAAATCATCTTTTGTTAATGGATGATCTTTGCTAATACGAATAACATTATCACCGAGAACAGAAAGACCTTTTGATGGAGTGACCATTTCCATCAAATTCTTTTCTACGTCAGAGATGATGACGCCATCTTTTAATTCAATGACACGATCGCCAAAAGATTCTGCAAATTCTCTATCGTGAGAGACAACGACAACAAGCTTGTCTTTGGATAGTTTCTTCAATGTCTCAAAGACTTGCTTGCCGGTATTGCTATCTAAGGCACCTGTTGGCTCATCACCGAAGATGATCTTTGGCTCTTTGACTAAGGCTCTAGCAATTGCGACTCTTTGTTTCTGACCGCCAGAGAGCTCGTTTGGCTTTCTCTTACCAAAACCTTCAAGATCCACTTCCTTAAGAATGGAATCGATAATTTCATCAGTCGCCTTCTTATGCTGCAATTGCAAGGCAAGAGCGATATTCTCTTTGACCGTATAGTCAGAAAGAATGTTGTATTCTTGGAAGATGAAACCCAAATAAGTATTTCTATAGGAATCTAATTCTCCTTTGCTAAATTCCTTACTGGATTTTCCATCGATGATGATTTCTCCTTCATCTGCAACATCAAGTCCACCAATAACATTGAGCAATGTGGATTTGCCAGAACCAGATTTACCTAATATAAAAACAAGGCCTTTCTTAGGAAACTTAATTGATACGTCATTTAATGCATACACAGGGTCAGCATTTTTTAATTTATAAATTCTTTTTAAATGTTTGACTTCTAACATATTTATCCCTCCCTAATGCTTATCATTTTGATAACTCACAAATCTTATCACTTTTATTGACCATTTCACGTTTTATATTTAAATGTTGGTTAAAAATAACCATTTTCTATAAAAACAACCACAACTTAATGTTTAGATATTGATATTATTTGAATCACATCTTATAATTTTTAAGTCACTTAAATAATAGCGATCAGCTAGAGAGGATTCGAATGAAAAAAGAAGACCTTTATAATTACTTTTTAAACCAATTAACAAACGGCGAGTGTTATTTAACTATCGGCAAAGGAAAAGCGAAATACAAAATGAAGAGAGGCTCTTTTAAAACAAGAGACAATATCTTTGATAGAAGAAAACTTACTTTCTCTTTCCAAGATGGCAACCGTTATATTTTCTCCGATGGAAAAGTTCAAGCGGAAATAATCGTCGATAAGGATCCATGGATTAAATTCCATTTCCACGTTGATCCTGGATATAACCGTTTTACATTGCGTTTCAAAACATTCCCTGATGAATATATATATGGATGTGGTGAGCAATACTCAACCCTTGATTTAAAAGGAAAAGACGTTCCAATTTGGGTAAGCGAACACCAACAAGTCATGAAGATTGTTAAGAAGCAATTAAGAGAACGTCTCCATGGTGCAAACCCAGATTATGAAGCGCCGTATAAAGATCATCAAACTTATTGCTCCACTCCATCTTTCATGTCTTCGAAAGGATACGCTTTCTATTGTCATGAAGATACATATGGATTCTTATCGTTCAAGAAAGATGAATTGCTTATTAAATTCAGACAAATTCCTCAATCAATATCGTTGCTTTGTGCAGATTCTCTCTTAGAGTTGTCACAAGATATTTCTAAACTTGTAGGTCTCCAACCAAGAGTTCCTTCCTGGGTGAATGATGGTGTCATTCTTGCTGTACAGGGTGGAAGTGAAGTTCTTCTTAAAAAATACGAAGAAGCAAAAAAGAAAGGCTTAAAGGTTGCTGGTATTTGGTGCCAAGACTGGTGCGGAAATGTCGTCACGAGTTTCGGTTATCAAGTTTACTGGAATTGGGAAGCAGATGAAAAACTTTACCCAAATCTTAAAGAAATTATCAAACAGCTAAATTCCGAAGGAGTCCGTTTCCTAGGATACATCAACACCTTCTTAAAAGAAGATGCGCCAATGTATAACGAAGCAAAGAAGAAAGGCTTCCTTATCCGTCATAAAGATGGTTCAGTCTATCACATTAAATCAACAACATTTAATGCAGGCATCGTTGATTTAACAAATCCAACCGCTCGTAACTGGTATATGGAAATTATCAAAAAGAACATGATTGAATATGGTCTTTCTGGTTGGATGGCAGACTTTGGTGAGTATCTCCCAACAGACTCAGTATGTTATGGTGGAGAAAGCGAGAAGCTTCATAATCGTTGGCCTACAATGTGGGCAAAATGTAATTATGATGCAGTTGTCGAAGAAGGAAAACTTGATGAATGTTTCTTCTTCTCCCGTGCTGCTTATGGTCATACTTTCCAATTCACTCACTCAATGTGGAATGGCGACCAACACGTCGACTTCTCAGATGAATATGGTCTTGGAAGTGTTATCCCAGCATGCCTATCTTTAGCATGTTCTGGCGCAGGTGTCATCCATTCGGATATTGGAGGATATACAACAATCACTGCTCTATATCCAATGAAGAGAAACGCAGAATTGTTTAATCGTTGGTCAGAGATGAATATCTTTAGCCCAGTCTATCGTACTCACGAAGGAAACCAACCAAAAAATAATGTCCAATATGATGATCCAAATACATATGATGAATTTGTAAAAAACACAAAATCCTATGTAGATCTCGCCCCATATCGTAAACATCTCTATGAAGAATATTACAAAAACAACACTCCAATGATTAGACCACTATTCTTCCATTACGATGAAAAGGAAGCATATACAAACAAAAAGGAATACCTATTTGGCGAGGACATTCTTGTTTCACCAGTCATTAGACCAAATGAAACAAAACATCATTACTATTTACCAAAAGGGGAATGGATTCAATTCTTCACAAACAAAGAAATACCTTCTGGAGAAGGAGAAATAGATTCACCTGTCGGCTTACCTATTGCCTTCTATAAAAAGGATTCTAAATTCAAAGATTTATTCGCAAGCTTAAAACAAGAAAAAGGAGGAAATTAAAATGAAATATTTTCTTGATTCAGCAAAATTAAACGAAATCGACTTCGCTTACAAAAACTACAAAATCGACGGTGTTACAACAAACCCAAAACATATCATGGCCTCAGGAAAGCCATTCTTAGTTGCAATCACAGATATTGCCAATTGGTTAAAAGAAAACGATCTCGAAGGAATGGATAAATTCCCAGTCTCCGTCGAAATCAATCCACATTTAGCAACCGCAGAAGAAATGATTACCGAAGCAAAGAAGATTGCTAAATTATCTCCAAACTTTGTCATTAAAATTCCTTGCACGACAGAAGGTGTCAAAGCCGCATATCAATTAGAAAAAGAAGGAGTAAGAACTAACGTTACTCTTGTCTTCTCTCCTTCCCAAGCCATCCAAGCAGGAAGAATTGGCGCTAAATTCGTCTCACCATTCGTCGGTTGGAAAGAAAATAACGGCGAAGACACATATCCATATATGTCTCAACTTGTTGCCATCTATAAAGAAAAAGGCTATAAGACTGAAATCATTGTCGCAGCCGTTAGAAATGGTAAACAAATTGCTGATGCAGCAGAACTTGGTGCAGATATTGTCACAGCAGGATTAGCCGTCTACGAAGATAGTTTCAATCATCCATTTACCACTTATGGCTTAGGCGTGTTCCAAGATGCTTGGGATCATACGAAAGGAAACTAAGATGAAAGTCGCCTTTATTGGTCTTGGCATCATGGGAATGCCAATGGCTACAAACGTTGCCAAAAAGTACGACTTAATTGGCTACGATATTTTCAAAAAAGACACGTCTTTCCCATTTGCTTCTTCCTATGAAGAATGTGCTAAATTCGCTGATGTTATTATTTCCATGGTTCCAAAGAATGAGCATATGCTTTCGCTCTTTGCCGAATTAAAGAAATACTTCCGCCCAGGACAAATCTGGATTGATATGTCCACTATTTTCCCCGCAACAAATCAAAAAGTTGCAAAAGAATTAGAAGGAAGCGGAGTTGAAATCCTTGACTGTCCGGTTGTTAAATCTCAACCAGCAGCCGTTAAGGGAGAACTTGGCATTTACGTAGGCGGTAATAAAGAAGTCTATGAAAAAGTAAAGCCAATCCTTGAATGCATGGGTAAGAACATCATCTATATGGGTGATCATGGCGCAGGATTAAAGATGAAAGTTATTCATAACGCCTTGGTTGGTGAAATCCAAAATGGCGTTAATGAAATTCTTGGCTTAGCAAAAGAAGTAGGCTTAAACCAAGAAGAAGTCGTTACTGCTATAAGCTATGGCGGAGGACAATGTTTCTATCTTGATACCAAGGCAAAGAACATCATCTCCAATACTTATCCAACTGCATTCTCCGTTGAAAACATGAATAAAGACGTTCATTTTGCTCTTGAAATGGCAAAAGACGTAAATAAAGAATGCCCAACATTAGAACGCGTTGTTGGCATATACGAAAAAGCCATGGCAGAAGGCTTAGCTAAAGAAGACTTCTCTGCTTCATATAAAATCGTTAACGAGGTCAAATAATATGAGAAAACCAATTATTGGGTTAGTTTGCCTAGTCAGAAAGACTTTTGACTACGAAACAGCCTTTAAGCTTTATCAAGAAAGATGTAAGAAAGTCATGGAAGATACTTCCATTGATTGGGTTTATTACCCAGAAATGGTTATCGAACATTCCGAAGCAAAGAAAGCAGGCGAATATTTCGTCGAAAAACACGTTGATGCGGTCGTTGTAGTCTCTGCTACCTTCCACTTAGGTGGACTTGCTTTAATTCTTCACGATATTGTCAAGCGCCCATTCCTTTTACAAGGTTATAACGAACTTCCATACGATGGAGGAAAGATTAGACTCAATGCAGTTTGCGGGGTTAATTTAAACGCCTCAAACCTCTATAAAGGCGGAGTTGATGACTATATCGTTTATGTTGGAGATGACATTGATCACGATTGGGTCAAGGCAATCAAGATGAAGGTTGCATTAGAAAACTCAAACGTTGGTTTAATCGGTTTCCATGCCCAAGGATTCTATAACGTTGGAGTAGATGAGCTTCATCTCTACAAAGAACTTGGAATTCTTATTAGCCATTATGAATTAAGCGATTTCTTTGGTGGAGAAGCAAGCGAAGAAGAAATTGATGTTGAAGAAAAGAATCTTAGAGAAACCTTCGATTGCAAGAAACTTAATGATTATCAAGTTAGACAAGTTTCCCGTTTAGTGGTCGTTTGTTCTAAATTCATGAAAGAAAAAGGCCTTGATGTCGTAGCAATTCGTTGTTGGCCAGAGTTTGCTAAAAACTATGGCGTTTCACCGTGTGCGATGATGTCGGTTCTTCAATCAAGAGGAATGTTACTTGCTTGTGAAGGCGATATCGAAGCGGCATTAAGCATGGTCGCAGTCCGTGCAGCAGGAGAAGAAACACCATTTATGGCCGATCTTTCTCAAGTTAACTATCAAGAAAACTATGCTCTTCTTTGGCATGATGGAGTTGCTCCATGTAACCTTTGGGATGGACGTTGCAACCGTTCGCTTGAAACATATTTCGCTGGTGGAAAAGGCGTTACCGCAGACTTTGTCTTAAAGCCAGGAAAGATGTCTATCTTACGTATTGATACGGCAAGAGGAAAGACAAGAATCTATTATGAAGAAGGCGAAGCCTTTGAAATGACAAAGGATTTATCTGGAACATATGCGAAAGTAGTCTTTGATAGACCAATCAATGAAGTTGTTGATACGGTTACATACACTGGCGTTGCTCACCACGTTATTATGGGCTACGTCCAATATAAGAAAGCTATGCGTTATCTAGCTAAATTAATGAATTGGGAGATTCTTGATGAAACTCATAAGTGTTACTGATCCTGAATTCTTGCCTTATGGCGAATTAATTGATATTCCAACAGAAGAACTCGTTACTTATCTCCGTTCAAAGGCTAAAATGCCTGAAAAAGGCAAAAACCTCTATGTCCGTAAGGATGAAGAGATGGAAAAATTAGCTGGCGTTAAAGAAATAAAAGAAAGCGTTTATGGTTTAGCTGATATCGAGGTTGGATATTGCAATGGCTACAACTCTCTTTTGAATTGCATGGAATATCACACTTGTCCTGAGGTAGATATCGCTGGAGATGATTTAGTTCTTCTACTCGGCTTACAAACCGACATCAAAGACGGCATCCTTGATTCTAAAGATCTAAAGGCTTTCTTACTCAAAAAAGGACAAGCAGTGATCTTAAGACCATATACCTTACATTTCTCTCCATGCAAACTTAGTGAAGATGGATTTAGATGTGTGATTGTCCTTGGCGATGAAACAAACATGGATCTAGAAGAGGCTCCAAAGGATAAAAAGCTTTGGAAAGTTAATAAATGGTTGTTAGCACATAAAGACAGTAACCAAGCCTCTCTTGGTGCATACGTTGGTATAGTCGGAGAAAACACAAAAGTTGATTTCTAATGGTTGAAGACGTTCTATTTATACTCATAATTTTCATTAGCAATATCATCCAAACGATAACGGGCTTTGCTGGAACGGTTCTAGCAATGCCCTTATCTTTAAAACTGGTTGGTGAAGATGTTGCAAAACCAGTGCTAAATCTAGTTGCTCTTTTCGTTAGCGTTTATATTGTTATTCGCCACATAAAAGATATCGATTGGAAACATTTTTTGATTATTCTTATTACTGTTGGCGCAGGTTTTGGAACAGGATATGCGGTTGAATTAATTCCTATCAACCATAAGATAATTCTATATGTCTATGCTGCATTGATTATCCTTATTAGCATTGCTTTCTTCTTTATTGACTTTGAAAAAGTAAATCTTCCTAAATGGTTGATGATTATCTTCCTTTTCCTAGGAGGAATCATGCATAAACTCTTTGTTTCTGGTGGACCTTTTGTTGTTATATATGGTCTCCATGAATTGAAAGATAAGAACAAATTCAGATCGACATTATCTCTTCTTTGGGTGATTCTTAACTCAATGATGTTTACGACTCAAGTAGTTGAAGGAATGTTCAATTCAAATGTTTGGATCTTATTTGGGATAGGCGCAGGAGTAACCGTAATCTCCCTAATTATTGGTTCATTAATTGCTCCTAAGCTATCAAAGAATCTATTTATGAAGATAACGTGTGTTCTTCTCCTTATTTCTGGTGTTACACTATTGGTATAAAAATATGAATTTAACAGAGACTCAAAAATCAATCCTTCGTATTCTATTTGTAGAGAAAGAAAGCTCTAGGTCTATTTTAGCGAACACTCTATCTTTGACCAATGCTGCTTTAACGCTTGCTCTTAAGCCCCTTTTAGAAGAAAAAATGATCTCCGAAAAGAGAAAGGAAAATACCCAAAAAGTTGGAAGAAAGGAATTAACCCTTTCTTTAAATGCGGAGTATGGTTCCTTCCTTGGAATTGATATCAGACGTCATCATGAATATTTTTATCAAATGGATTTCGCAGGCAACATCCTTAAGCAAGATGACTCTTCAAGAATATCGTTTAAAGATTTCTCTAACGAATGTCCTGAACACGTTATTTCTATTGGTGTTACGGTAAGAGGAGATTCATCTATCGAAAGCATGCAAGAACGCTATCCAAAGTTATTAGAAGATATCGTTTCTTTGAATCTTCCCTATTACATCATTAACAACGTTAATTGCTTAGCAAACATCTATGCGGAAAATCATCCAGAGGAGAAGAATTTCTTGCTCGTTAAATATGGACCTGGCGTTGGATCATCAATATACGTTAATGGCAAACCTTTAGGATATTCTTCAGAATTAGGGCATACATATTACCAAGATAAAACTGTTGAAGATACTATTTCTTATTCGGCAATTCTAGGTAAAGATTTAGAAGAAAAAGAAGGAACGAAGCTTATTACATCAAACGAAGAGTTGTTAAACAAAGTGATCCATGTTTTGTCGTTTGCCTTATGTAATGCAAACTCTCTTCTTTCCTTACAAAGTATTATCCTCTCTGGCGAACTCTTAACCTCAGAAGAAGTAATTCGTAAGTTAGAAAAAGAGTTACGTTCAATAGAACAAAACTTCGACTTAACAAAAATTTGTCTATATGAAGACTATGCGACATTTAGCGAGAAAAAGAGCTGTATAGGCGCGTTCATAAAAACATATAACGAAAGCAAGTAATTAAAATCTAAACGCCAATTCGATTTGGCGTTTTTTATATGGCCTTAAGCGTTCTATTTTTAAAATCAACGAGCTTAATTTCTTCGTTAGGAATTCCTTCAACGATGACTTCTTTTTCGTTACAGGTGACTTTTATTAAGCGATATGGGTTTTCTAAAGAAGAATCGTCTTCATAAAAACGATATGAGAATTCTCCCTTTTCTAATGGATAAATGTTAAAGATTGTCTTGTTTTCTTTAAATAGAGGGATAACAGATCCTTCTTTTACGAAAAACACAGGCAAATCACCAGGGTTATTTTGAATTTTCAATTTTCCCGAAACACGTTTTTCACCTAGATACCAATGTCCGTCTGGAAGATTTACAGCTGCTTCTTTTGCTCCTTCATCGAAAATAGGTGCACTTAAAATATTATTTCCACAGAAGAAAAGATCACTCTCTTCATCATAGTTAGGATATTTCAAGAAAACAGGGTAGATCATTGGATGGTAGGTTTCCACTGCATTCATTGCTTCAGAATAGAGATATGGTAAAAGAGTCTTTCTTAGTTCAAAAAGATTTACGACTTTATCCTTAACTTCTGGATATAACCAAGGCATCGTTGATGAGCCATCTGGATTCCATGAATGTAGAGTAAATCTTGGGGTGAAAATTCCGTATGCAATCCAACGTAGGAACAATTCTTCACTCGGTTTTTCTCCAGCAAACCCACCTATGTCTTGTCCAATAAAGGTAAAGCCAGTTAATGCAGATGTCATAGCCATTTTGTGGTTACCACGGAAATCCTCAAAGGAGGTATTGTTATCTCCCGTCCAGGTTTCTGCGATTCTTTGAAAACCTGCGGCTGCAGATCTAGTGACAGCCATATGGCGTTTGGTTTTGTCTACTGCCGCATTAGATGAAGCAATCATTAAAAGAGAAAAAAGGGGCCTAATAAGCTTGGCTTGTATTGGATGGCCAAAGCCATTCGCTAAGACTCCTTCATCATGGATGTCATATTCATTGTTATCATTCCAAATGGACATATAGCCAAGGTCAACAAGATTTTCTTTAACACATTTGCTCCAGAAATCGTATGCTTCTTCGTTCGTAAAATCTAGATAGCTTCCCATACCACCCCAGAAAGGGAAAACATATGGAGAGCCATCTTTGTAATGCAAAAACCAACCATGTTCTTTAATGTAATCATATAAAGGATGGGTCGTTAAAAACGCAGGTTTAATATTTGGCAAGAAATTAATTCCAATTTTCAAAAAATCATCGGCAAAACCCTTAGGATTTGGAAATTTATCACGATTCCAATGGAAAACGCAACGTTTATCTCCTATCTGGGTGTAGCCGCTAGATAAATAGAATCCACCACAATCGATGTTATACTCATTGCATTTGTTTTTAAATTCTTCAAACGATTTTATTGGATTAGGAGAATCGGTATAAGCCATTGTTGAACCGCAATATTTAAAACTCCATTTTGGAGGCAAGAACGATTTGCCAGTAAGATAGGTGAATCTTTCTATAATCTCTTCAACATCTCCAAAGATGACATAATAAACAAGTGATTCTTCTTCAGAATGACAATATTTGTATGGTTCATAGTAATTGTTATGTTCGCGACCAAAATTTATTTCTCCATTCGAATATGTATCATAGAAAATGCCATAGCTTCCAACGGAATTCTTGCAAATATAGAAAGGGATTTGTTTATAAAGAGGGTCGCTCTTATTTGCATTGAATCCTAACGCATCAAATGTCTCTAATTTAAAAGAACATAGATTCTTATTTACTGGTCCAGTCTTGTCTCCTAAACCATAAATATGTTCATCCTTTTCTCTAGATAAGTAATGGTAACTTCCTTTGCCCATTTCTCCTTCGAGGTTGTAAGCAATAATTTCTCTATCAGAAAAGAATTTCTTATTATCTTTGAAGTAATGAAGAGCAAAGTTATCTAAATCGAGAGTGATTCTTACATCATCAATTACAAATTCGTTATCTTTTTCTTCTTTTATTTCTTCTAATCCTTCATTTGAAAGACGGTCTCTTCCTTTTTTAGGCATTGAGGATGTACCTGGACAAATGGAAAAGGTAGGAAAAAGATTATCTTTATTTTCATATACTGCGACACGGAGGATATGCTTAAAGAAATCTAACTGGACGTATTTGCCATCAGAATAATAAAGCCTGCTTGTTGGTGTTTTTTCTTTAAGGATGAATCGATGTTGGTATTTCATTTAGGGTCTCCTAGGAACGTATTTTTAAATAGTTTCCATTTATTTGGACGACCCATTTTAATTCCTTTTGAAGAGATATGGAGAGCCTCTCCATTCTTTTTCTCCCAAACAGGAAGATTATTGCCATTTGGATTTGAAGTTTTTGCAAAGTTTGCAATGTAATCCATCATCGATTCAGAAATCTCTTCATCTTTCTTATCATATGGTCTCCATGATTCTTTTAATGTTCCAAAAACGTAGCGGAGATCAGAAGAATGGAAGGCTTTGTTGTTGTCTCCTTTTGCATCTACATCGAAATAATAACAATATGCGTTATTCTTCTTTGCATAAGAAAGAGCCATGATAGCAAGAATTAACGTGTACATATCGTTATTAGTAAAACCAATTATTGTAGGAACATTTAGTTTCTTTTCAAACAATTCTTCTTGTGATTTTTCTAAGTAATAATGATCAACCATTGTCATTGTGGATATTTGGTTGTCTTTTCTTCTTGGCTTAACTATTTCTAACGCGTCGAAAATTTTCTTTGCATCAAGTTTTTTGAATTCATCTAGTGATGAACAACCACATTCTTTCATGACATCAAGCCAATATTCTCTTCTTTCTTCTACTGGTTTTGGTGTAGCCATTGATGGGAATTTTCCTCCCCCAGACATCATGATTGCTTTGTTATATAAGCCATCACATTTCTTTGAAAGCAAGATACATTGAATGGACATTGCACCAGCACTTTGTCCCATAATTGTCACATTATCTGGATCGCCATTAAAATCACTTATATGTTTCTTAACCCATTTTAGAGATGTTATTTGATCATCAAAGCCAAAATTGCCTTCATGACCAAATTCTTTTGTTAAATCTTCGTGAGTGAAATAGCCAAAAACTCCAACACGATACTGGATAAAGACAGTGACAATTCCTCTTTTTGCTAAAGCATCTCCATCGAAAGCGCTCTCAGAATTCGCCCCAGAATCAAATCCTCCGCCATGAATAAAAACTATAACTGGATATTTGCCTTTTTCTTTTGGCGTATAGATATTTAAATTCAAACAATCTTCAGAATATTTGAATTCAAGCCCTTGTCTAAATTCCTTGTGATAAAACATCCTCTCAGGAACCTCCAGGTGAGCATACCAACATCTTTTTTGAATACAGGCATCTCCAAAATGTGTTGCATCAAAACTTTCGCCAAGATTATCTATTTCTTTGGCATAGGAAAACCTTTCTGCTTTGGCATATGGAATGCCCAAAAAGGCATAGGAGTTCTCCTCTTCTACGCCTTTAATAAGTCCTAATGATGAATTAATCGATACCATTTTAGTTTGCACTTTGGTCTGCACCAATGCTGATTTCGTTATTGGCAACTTGTTTGGCAAGCAACGCTTCTTTTTCGACTTGTAGTTCTTCTGTCTTTTTCTTATTTAAACCATAGAGGAAGAATAATACTAAGCCCATTCCAAGGAAGAGTGCGGCTGGAATTGCGGTGGCCATATAGTATTCTGCAACAAGTGTGCTTTGTGATTGAACAGCGTCTGAGCCAGGGATATATCCCATTCCCATAAGAGCGCCGTTAACACAAACAGCAGCAAGAACTTGTCCAAGTTTACGGAAGAACATGAAGATGGAATATGCGGAGCCATCATTACGGACACCAGTCTTAACTTCAACGTCATCGATTGCATCTGTTGCAAGAGCCCAAATTTCTAGAGTGATGATAGAAAGTCCAATACCGCTAATTAAGCAGAAAACAAGGAAGATAACCGGGAATTGGATGATAGCATCCTTAAGAAAGATTAAGATGAAGTTAGGAACGGCCGCGACAATGCCACCTAAAGCACATAATTCTTTCTTCCCGTATTTACGAACTAATTTACCAGCAAAGAGCATTAAGATGACCATTGGTCCATAAGAGCAAGCTTGTGAAGCAAGGTTCATCCAGTTTGCTCCGAATAAATCGTTAAATAAGTATGTATAGAAGGATTGGGTGAACATTTGCCCTGCTAAGAGAAGAAGACCAGTAAGGCAAACTGCAACAAAGCTACGATTCTTTAATAATGTTTTTGCAATCGTAACTGTTTCGCCTTTCTTGTGTTCAACGTTTGTGGCAACAACTCTTTCTTTGTTGTTCTTGTAAGCGACAAAGAGCAAGATACAAGCGGCAACAGCCATAACAGTTACACCAATAATGATAGGAAGATATTGAACCTTGCTAACGGTATTGCCATCTGCATCGGTAACTTTCTTTGAATAGAATAATGTAATGATAAGAACAGGAATTGAGCCTAAGGCTGCACCAGCAGAACGGAAGACTGATAATTTGTTTCTTTCTTTTGCATCTGTTGTAACGACTGAAGCAAGCGATCCGTAAGGAATTTGGTGAACGGTATAGATCATACCAAAGAGAACATAGGTAACAGCCGCATAAATAGAAATGCCAACTTGTCCCATCTTGTTAGCAAGATCTGGCCATGGCAAGAACATTAAGACTGTGGCGATGGCAAGAGGTATTGCAACCCACTTCATCCATACACGGTAACGTCCATCCTTTCCTGGACGACGAATATCAACAATACGTCCCATGATAGGATCGTTTATCGCATCCCACACACGGGCGAGGATAAACATGATCATGATGAATAATGGGGTTAATCCCAAAATGTCTGTGTAATATTTTTGTAGGATTGTTGTTACTGTAGAAAAGCAAAGGCATCCAGCGAAATCTCCTAACGCATAGCCGATGTAGTCTTTTCCTTGTAGACCTGATGTTTGAGAAATGTAAGAACGTTGGTTCTCCACCCCAGTAGTTTTTTCTTCTGCCATATATTTGCACCGTTTCGTAAAAATGAAACGTTCCTTCTAAAACATAATAATACTTTTGGAAGCGCTTTCCTAGTAGTTTTTTAAGTGGGTTAAAAAATATTGTTAAAACACAAGTGAACGTGAGTGATATTGTAAGAGCCGTTAAATGGCAAAATGTTAATAAAATCCAATAAATGGCTGCGGCTAGAAAAGAATGATGAAAAGAAAATAAGGCGGTTTTGCAGTTGAATTATTGAATTATGGATTTTTCTTCTTGCCGAAGAGGAAATTATGGAAAACCAATAAAACATCGATGAGATCTGATGTTTTTTATGTAAGGTTGGAAAAGTTTAGTTTTTTACCCTTTTTATGGTTGGAAAAGTTTAAAACATACCATTAAAAATCGTAATTTAGCTTTCCAAGCGCAAATGTTAAATAGTGAGGGATAGTTATAATATCGCCTTCCTCACTTACATTATAGTCACCAATCTTTATCAATTTGGTCTGGCCATAATGCTCTGGATGTTTCATGATTGTTTTACTCGATTTAGTGTTGCCCGTTTTGGCCTTAGCTTCAACAAGAGTCGCAACTCCGTTATAAGAAATCACGAAGTCTATTTCTAGTCCACTCTCTTTTGAAAAATAATATGTATCTATTCCAGCCTTATTTAAAGAATCAAATACCAACGCTTCATAGATAGCGCCCTTCCCTTGGCCAAGGTTTCCTTTATTAATTGCAGCCACAGTGTCTATTCCATACATAGAAGTAACAATGCCTATATCCTCAGGAAACAATTTAAATTGGTTGTCTATTTTTTGGCCGGCTAAAGGTAAAGAAGGCGTCTCTAAATTATAGACTTTCGAAACAATATGCGCTTGTTCTAAATATACTATTGCTGCATTCTTATCGTATTGAGTTCCGCCAATAATTTTAGAAACGATAAAACGCTTGCTTTCTTTAGATAAGAAGGTTGGGATTAAATCAAAAACACTTTGAATTTTGGCAACTTCTGCAGGTTTGAATACTGAGTTACCGCTCTTATCCTTTCTTCTACCAAAATCTGTTTTCATATCAAAAACCGTATTGTTGAGCGTCCTATATGCATCAACAACCTTTTTCGTTTTCAAATAATCCTTTACGACTTTAGGAAACCCTCCAATACATGCGTATTTCAAAAAAAGATCTTTATATATTTCATTAATGTTTTCAGGAATTTGCTTTCTTTCGTTGAAACAATCAATTAAAACGGCAATTTGTTCTTCGCCATATCCATTGGCCCAAGAAAATTCTTCAAAATCCATTGTCTTCATTTGAAAAACATCTTCATAACCTGTAGGCGCTGGAGTCGCATCCCCGATCACGTATCCATTAATTCCTAAATATGAACCACTTCCAATAACGTTATAGCGACCATCCGCTTTAAAATTTTTGAATGAGAGCCTCGCTCTTGGACAATCTTGTATTTCGTCGAAAAAAATAAGAGCATTCTTTGGATTAATCTTACGTTCAGGAAATCTAAAAGAAATATTAGAAATTATTTTATCCACATCTAAAGAGCCGTCAAAGTCAGAGCTGCATTCAGGATTTGTCCAAAAATTAATCTTGAATAAATCAAGCTCATTTCTTTTGGCAAATTCTTCAATGGTTTCTGTTTTACCACATTGGCGTATACCAATAACTAAAGCAGGGCTCTTTTCTTTTTGTTTTAGCCAATAATCAAGTTTTAAGTCAATCTTTCTTTTAAAATACATATGCATTGCACCTTTATTTAAGAAATTCGGAGCGAGTTTCTAGCGATATTATAAGAAATTCGGAGCGAGTTTTCAGTAGTTTCTTAAGAAATTCGGAGCGAGTTTTTGCTTTTTAAAAATGCAACCAAATCAATTATCTTCAATATGATTACGTTAATATCTATATTTTTGCTTGTTTTATGAATTTAAATATCAAAGAGAGACAAAGAAATAATTTAATAATTTTTATCTTCTATTTTTGCTTATCTATTATATTTTAGTCAATGTTAATAATAGTTTCTATCTCATCAAGACCAGTTACAAAATGAAGGTTCTTCAATCTTTCTTCCGTTGAAAACCCATAATTAAGCATTGTCTCAAAGAATGTTTTTAAGCCATCGTAATAACCATTTAAGTTGTAGATAATGCACGGTGAGTCTAGTTGGCCTAAGCTTACCTTGCTAATTACTTCAGAAATTTCTTCTAACGTTCCACTTCCACCCGGAAAAGCAATAAAGATATCAGATAATTCAATCATCTTGCTCTTTCTTTCAGCCATATCCTTGGTAACATAAAGCTTAGTTAGTCCTTCGTATTGCACTTCTTTCTCCATAAAGAATAAAGGCTCTACCCCTATAGCCTTGCCACCATTAGAAAGAACACTTTTAGCAATTAATCCCATTAATCCAGTTTTTGAACCACCATAAATAAGCGTGTGTCCACTCTTGCCGATCCAAGTTCCTAGTTCAACTATTTTCTCTTCAAATATAGGATCATTTCCTTTATTTGCACCCAAATACACCGCAATATTCATTATCGTCTCTCCAATATCAATACGTTCTTAATGATAACAAAAAGGTCGTTAATTTTAGACATAAGCAACGGAATTAAACAGCAGAATTCTAAAAAACATTTGATAAAGTCTATATTTATTATGGTTTAAAACCATTAAAATCGAAATCTTTACAATTTGTTGTTTGATGTTGCAAGATGTTGTTGAATGTTGCAGAGTGTTGCAGGGATTGCCATTTTGTTGTTTAGTGTTGTTTTGTGTTGTAGAATACTAAAAAGAGGTTTTTATGAATAAAAATCCGCGTCTTCAAGGCGCGGTTTTTCGATCTGGCCTATAAAGCCGATTACTGGCAGGGCCAATCTTAGCCCTCTTAAATAGCCCAATTGCCCTTGTCACCCTTACTTACCCGTGAACGGGTCCTTGTACTCCTTCAGGCTTCGACGATCCTCTATCTGGTCCTCGAGCTCTTGGTTCTTGATGTAATTGGCGACGGTCTGCTTGTTGAGACCGACGGTGCTGACGTAATGCCCCTCGGACCAGAAATGCCTGGCCCCATAGTTGTATTTGAGGTTGGCGTGCTCGTCGAATATCATCAGGCTCGTCTTGCCTTTCAGATACCCCATGAAGCTCGAAACGGAGAGCTTCGGGGGCATGCGTACAAGCATGTGTATGTGATCCGGCATGGCATGCGCCTCGATTATCTCGACGCCCTTGTACATGCAGCATCTCCTTATGCATTTGCCGATGTCGCTCCTGAGCTTGGCGTATATCGCCTTCCTCCTGTACTTCGGCGCGAGCACAATATGGTACTTGCAGTCCCATCTCGTGTGCGACAAACTAGACACTTCATCGGTTTTATGTGGCATAATTTAAAGGTCCTCCTTGGGCCAAGGGCAACTGAACAATGCAATTGTGCCCTCGGAGGACTTTTATTTCATCACCGCCACGGCTTATTCAAGTCTCGCCCGCATAGCAGGCGGTTTTAGGTTGTCCCTTCGGTCCACATAATAAAAACTGTATTTAGAAAAGAGATTCGTTCTAGATACCTCAAAAACAAACAAATCCCACTTGTTTATAAACTTAAGAAAGCCTTTCAAGATGGCAACTCAGCGGATTTAGAAAAACTATTAGAAGATTATTTGCTTTCTGTGTTTTCTTCTTTTGAAATGAATGCAGAAAAGAATTATCAGATATTATTATCAACTACTCTAGCTGTTATTTTTGAAGATGCATACGTTAAAAACGAATTCAACGCAGGATTAGGCAGAGCAGATATCGTAGTAATACCGAATAGTCAAAAAGAATTAGGGTTTGTCATTGAGGTTAAGCATTTAAAAACAAGAACTACAAAAGAAAGAATGGACGTTTTTGCAGAATCGGCGATAAAGCAAATAAAATCCCAAGGATATGAAGACGAATTAACCAAACTTGGAATAAAGAATATTCTTCTTTTTGGTGTTTGTTTCTATAAAAACAAAGTTTCAATTAAGTGTCAAAAATAGGTTTTAATTATTGATAATTATCTTTTTGTATAGCATCAAAGAGATGAAGAACACTCTTCAAAACGTTGTTTAACTAAAGCAATGATTTGCCATTTTCCTTAGAGAAGAAACACACATTGTCCAAACGGAATGAAACGCTTATTTCCTCAGCTTTTTTGAATCGTCCTAATCCTTCGGTTGAAATGATTAGATCGTCCTCTTTGCCAGCGATCGAGGCATACACTAAAGTTTCCTCACCTAATTGCTCAAAAAGATTGATCTTTGCTTTGAAGTTTTGTTCTTCGTAACGTAAATCGCCATTGACAGATATCGCTTTAGGACGAATACCCATGGTGATTGCTTTATCTAAATAACTTTCATTGAAATTCTTCATTCTTTCTTTTGGAAGTTCCATTTCTTCTTTGCCTAAGAAAGAAATAAAATATCTATCATCTTTCTTACTTACTTTGGCATCAAAGAAATTCATTTGAGGAGTTCCAATAAAGCCAGCGACAAATTGATTCTTAGGGTTTAAGAAAATATCTTCTGGTGTGCCTATTTGTTGAATTATTCCATCTTTCAAAACAACGATTTTGCTGCCCATCGTCATTGCTTCAACTTGGTCGTGGGTAACATAAATGAAGATTGTTTTTAATTTGTCATGAAGACGGGTTATCTCGCTTCGCATCGCAACACGCATCTTTGCATCAAGATTAGAAAGAGGCTCATCTAGTAAGAAGACTTCTGGATCACGAACAATTGCTCTTCCTAAAGCAACTCTCTGTCTTTGGCCACCAGATAAGTTAGCAGGCTTTCTGTCGAGATAATCGCTTAAACCAATCTTCTCTGCAGCTGCCTCGACTTTCTTTTTGATTTCTTCTTTTCTTTGCTTACGATATTTGAAATCAAAGAAATGTTTGAAAGGTATTTTTTCCACTTCGAGAGGGAAAGCAATGTTTTTAAAAACGGTTAAATGAGGATACAAAGCGTAATTTTGGAAAACCATTGCTATATTACGATTCTTAGCTTCTTCATCTGTGACATCTTTTCCATCAAGATAAATAGATCCTTCAGTGACGTCTTCTAAGCCCCCAATCATCCTAAGAACCGTGCTTTTCCCGCAACCGGATGGTCCGACAAAAACGACAAATTCCTCATCATATATATCAAGATTGAAATCCTTTACGGCCGTTACTCCGTTTGGATATGTCTTGTAAATTGATTGAATTCTTAAACGTGGTTCATTAGTAAAATATTTTAAAAGATCAGAAAATTTATTTAAGGGATGATCCGTGAACTCGCTATCATAGGCATCACATATCCCAAAAGAGGTGAAACCACCTTTCTTAGCAGCTTCAACGCCTGCTTTAGCATCTTCAACAACTCCACATTCACTTGGATCTAACCCAATTTTTTTAGCAGCTAAAAGGAAAACTTCTGGATCAGGTTTTGAATGAGTTATCATGCTTCCATCAACTACTTCATCGAAGAAATTAGCTAATCCAATTCTTTCAAGAATAAATGGGGCGTTCTTACTGCCACTTCCTAAAGCGAGTTTAATGCCTTTTTGTCTTAAAGAATTTAATGTAGACAAAACGTCTTTATCTAAATCGTTTGGTGTTAATGAATTCAAGGATTCACGATATATCTCATTTTTCCTTTCACAAAGAGTTTCTTTTTCTTCTTTTGAGTATTCTTTGGCGGCCTTCTCTAAAATGATTTCTAAAGATGCCATTCTAGAAACCCCACGTAAACGATTGTTCACCTTTTCATCAAAAGGAATGTTTTCTTGATCGGCCATCTTTTTCCAAGCGGCATAATGAAATTTGTCCGTGGAGATAATCACTCCATCTAAATCGAAGATCAATCCTTTAATCATTGTTTTATTTCCTCCACTTTATTTTCTTTTTGGCTGATATGAATACTATATAGTTTATTTCTTACCTTGATTTTGTAGGTCAAAGAAGAAATTTCTTTTGGTAATTGATTAGAACAAGATATTTCGCCATTATCTGATATTTTCAAACCTGAAAATCCATATATAGCAGAAAGATATGCCCCTCCTGCACTCGCTGGATGAGTTCCACCAATATAGATTCCTCCGGCATATAACTTTTGAGGGCCGTATAGATCGATCGATGCACTTTTCCTGAACATCGAATAGGCGTATTCTTTTTCTCCTATTTCGGTAGCAAGCAATGAATACATGCTGCTAGATAAGCTTGAGCCGTGCTCTGTGCGGGGGAAGTAATAATTATAATTTGTTTCTTTTATTGATAGAGGGAATTCATCACCTAAGAGCGAAAGCATTGCCACTACATCTGCTTGTTTGATTATTTGTGTTCCAGATGCAGGTCCATCTTTTCCTCCCCAATATTGTCTTGGATCTTTTAAACGAGATTTAACCGTTTCTAAAGAGCAATCTTCTTTTTGGAAATATCCCTCGAATTGTTCTATAACCCCATTTTTATTTGGCTTAGGTAGATAAAGATTTGCTAAGAAGTCTTCTAATTTAGAGAGGACTTCATCGGATTCTTCTATTAGATGCATATTGTTTTTTAATGTCTTGATTGTAAAACGTAAAGCATGTGCGACCATGTAATTTGTAAATGCATTATCATTCACTCTTTCGTGATATTCATCTGGACCAATGACATCATCGATATGATAAAGACCACCTTCTCTTTTCTTTGCATAACTTAAAAAGAACAATGAACATTGGCATAAAACATTTAGTGCTCCATCACGAAAAATAGAATTATCCCCCGTAATAGTTAGGTATTTTTCTATCGCATATGGAATATCCGCACTTATATGGATCTGTTTTTCATTGAAATAAGTTCTAATTGGTTTACCAGTTTTGTAATCTGTGACATTGTATTTTGAGCATGCTTCAAGACCACTTTCTTGACTTTCCCAAGAGTAGAAGGCTCCTTCATAGCCAAATTCTTTCGCTTTAGCTTTTGCTCCTGGTAAAGTATTTACACGATACATAATCAAGTTACGAGCAACCTTTGGCTCATTTAAGGCAAAAAACGGCAGCAAGAATATTTCGGTATCCCAAAAAATCGCTCCTTTATAAGTTTGTCCTGAAACTCCACGCGCAGGAATACTGCGTTCTCTATTTTCATCACCCAAAATCAATAGTTCATATATTGAATATGAAAGTTCTTTTTCTCCATCTTTATCACCGATTAATTCAACTTTTGCTTGATGATATAAAGATGAAAACACTTTAACATGTTCTTCTTTTTTGGCTAAGTATCCATCTTTTATTACTTCGTTGATTTCTTTTTTAAAATCAGTTTTTTCTTCAAACACCAGCGAATAAATAACCAATTGGAAAGATTCGTCTTTGTTTAAGAAAGCATCTATTTCATAGAAACCTTCATTAAATGCTGCATTGCCTTTATTGAAAGAATAATTCACCGTTTCAAAGATCGTTTTATTTTCATTTGTCTTTCCTTCGAATAAAAGGAAACCATCTTCTTTTGTGATCTTCTTTTCTTTGAAATGAGGACCATTGATTTCGTAAATATCTAAATCGAGGCCAAAGACAAAATGATATTTCTTAGATTCTTTCGCTTTTATTTCTATTTTTGCAGCAAGAAGATTGTCTTGCTTTTTGGAAAGGAAACGCTCACTTTCGACGTAATAAGAAGGAAATTCACTTTTTCTTCTCAATAACCCTTCTTCAATGATTAATGCTAATTCATGTTTTATCGGATCAGTTGAATTAACGGTTTCTTCTTTATCATCCACAAACGTTCTAAAAAGGATTGGATCTGGAAGATTAAGAGATTCTCTCCATTTGTCTTGATAACGATCATAGACTCCAACAAGATTGAATCCTTTCATGGAAGCTTTGTTTTCTTCCTCTAGTAGCCCACGATACCCAAGGTGACCGTTACCGATAAGAAAACGATTTCCTTCTTCGATTCTACTTGAACGATTAAATTCATGGACAATCAAAGAATCATTCATCTTTTTATCTCCATTTTTCCAGAAACAATCACATCTTTGCCGTATATCTTTATGGAAACTGGCTCACCTGAATTTTCAATAGAGAGCAAAGATGGATAGACATCTAAACGTAAAGGACTGTTATGGTAATTTAGTTTCACTGAATAATGTTTCCAACGACTTGGCAATGTAGGATTGATTAAAAGTTTTTCACGATCGCTTCTTAAGCCAAGATAGCCATAAACGATATTCATCCATGCGGCTGCAATGCTTGTCATATGAAGTCCTTCTGAGGTGTTGCGGTTATAATCATCTAAATCCAAGCGCGTTGCAAAGCCAAAGAAATCAAGTGCTTCTTTTTCTTTCCCTAACTCTTGAGCAAGTATGCTATGAACGCTCGGAGAAAGAGAAGATTCATGGATACAACGTGGCTCGTAATATTCATAATTTGCTTTCTTTTCCTCTAAAGAAAAATCTTGGTTATAAAGGAAGATGAACATCAAAACATCTGGTTGTTTAATCATGTCATTACGATAAATTCGGTCATAGGACCAATGACTATACAAAGGGAAATCGGTGACAGGAATTTTATCTACATTAATATGTGGAAGATCATAGAATCCTGCATGTTGTTCGTATAGTTTTGTTTTTTGATCATAAAGGATTAGCATCTTATTCATTGCTTCAATCATTTCTTGAAGCTTTGCTGAATCAAAGCCAGTCTCTTTCATTGTTTCTTCTTTTTCTATGCGTTTGTCATTCAACACAGACAAAGTATATTCAAAGGTCTTCTTGGCCATGATATTCGTATACATGTTGTGATTTACCATGACTTCAAATTCATCGGGGCCCATTACCCCATAATAGCTAAAATGTTCATGTTTTTGATTCCATTGCCCGCGGGTAAGTAAAAACTTATCAATCTCTAATAACATCTTAAGCCCATATTTATTCATGAAGTCCCAGTCTTGATAAAGATTCATGTAATGGAAAATAGCATATGCCACAGCGGTTGTTGGTTGAATTTGTGTTGAGGCGTGTTGCCAAAGAGTGCACGCTTCTTCGCCATTTCTTGTTGCAATAGGGAAACAAGCTCCTTCACAATCAAGATCCTTTGCTCTTTCTTTTGCTTTCTCTAAGGTATTGAAACGGAATAACAAAAGGTCTTTGGCCGCTTTTTGATTTGTAAAAAGATAATAAGGAAGGCAATACGTTTCACTGTCCCAGAATGCATGCCCGCTATAGGCTTCGCCAGTTAGTCCTTTTGCGCCAATGTTGTTATCAGGCGCAAGTCCGTTATAGGCTTGTTGAAGATTGAAAAGGCAAAAACGGATACCTTGTTGATCTTCATCATCTCCATCAATTTCAATATCGCTTTCTTTGATTCTATCAGAGAAAAAAGAACTATTTTCTTCAAAAAGGCCTGCAAAACCCTTCTCTTTTAAGAGCAAGAGATTCTTTGATGCAGTATCAATCATTTCTCTTTCATTTGCATCGCTCTTCTTATCGACAAGATTTTCAACATAACGGGTGAAAGTAATTTCTTCTTCGCTTAAAGAGAAATCGTAATTTAATGTTATCGATTTATCTTCGATCTTTTTCGATGTAGGAGTAAATGGCGAATCAACCATCATCATGCTAACGATCGCCTGATGAGTAGAAATTGTCTTCATGAATAGACCATATTCATCCTTACTATCGATAATCTTGCCTAAATTCCAATAACAATGATTTCCCCAGTGAAGAATTCCTCCATCAATCGTTAATGAAAGATGAACTTCTGCTTTCTTATCCGCTTTAAAAGAGACTCTTTGAATGGCATTCTCTGGTGACTTCATTCCTAGAAGTCTTTCAAAGGTCATTTCTACCTTCTTTCCGTTTTTCGTGTTCCAAACAAAATTTCTTTTTAATAAGCCATTACGAAAATCGAGCGATCTTTCAAAATCAGATATAGATGTAATAGCTAAATCTAATTTCTCTCCATCGATTACAATCTCACATTTCAAATAATTTGGAGAGTTGATCGTAAAATGGCTTTTTTTGGCAATCCCTTTATATGCATTAGGAATTTCTTCAAGAGAGTATTCAAAAATTCCGTTATAGTATGTGCCAATCAAAGAAGGCAAACTTGTTCCTTCTTCAAGAAAACCACGAACTCCACTATATTCATTTCCTAAAGAAAATATAGATTCGCTAACCTGGTTACGGTCTTTGTGGAAGCCTTTTTCAACAACTCTCCATGATTCTACTTCTAAATATTTGTTACGAATTTTAGCCATAATTTACTCCTTACTACCTTTATTGGCTCCCACACCCATGATTTGGTGTTGGAAAATGAGGAAAATGATTACTTGAGGGATGATTGATAGAACCAATAACATTAAGAATTCTTCAGGTTTTAAAATATCTCCAGCGTTACCGATGTCATATATACCCACCATCAAAGTTTTGAGTTTGTTGTTTTGCAAAACCAAATACGGCAAGAGGAAATCGCTATAAGATGCGGTCATAGCAAAGATAGCAACGATACCAATGATTGGTTTTGATAAAGGTAAAATTATTCTAATAAAGATTTGGAAACGATCTGCTCCATCCATATTGGCCGCTTCAACAAGAGATTTTGGAAGTCTTGAGAAGTAATCTTTGAATAACGTGTAATAATATGCGTTCGCCCCAAAAGAAAGCCAAAGAGAGAGGAACATCAAATAAGATTCACTATCAGCTTGTAAAAGACCTATGGCATTAATTTCCTTGATGAGAGGAAAAATATTCAACACGGCTGGAATCATATATCCAAGGAAAACAAGCTTATCAATGATTTTATAGCCAACAGGTTTTATTACAGCAATCGCATAAGCAAGCAAACTATTGAAGAATACGGCACATATAACCGCACCAATCACATAGACAAAAGTATTCAAATAATAACGAGTGAAATCAATCTTTCCCCAAATGGTTGCAACCTTTCCCCAATCCCATACTTTAGGCCAAAAAGTATATGTCGAGCTATAAATCTCACCAGAACTTTTCAAAGCTGAGGCAATAAGATAGACAATAGGGAAAAGAGCGATAAACGAGAACAAACAAAGGAAGAAAACGATCATGCCATAGCCCGCTTTATGCCAAGGATTACGATAATCGGCAAAGTTGAGGAAACCCCCTCTTTTGTCCTTTAGGTGAGGAATAGTAAATTTACGTTTTTCCATACTATTTCCCCTCCTTTTTCTTTAAGAAACGATCAAGAATCGTGTATCCAATGGTGAACATGATGATAATTCCACCTAAAACCATCGCACATGCCGCACTCTTTCCGTATTCAAAGTCTTCAAACGCATACAAATATGAAAGCAACATTAAAGACATCGAACTATCCAAAGGACCACCTTTTGGTCCAATAATTAATGGTTCATAGAAAACTTGGAAAACACTAATTATTTGAAGAACTAGCAATGTAAGCATTGTTCCACGTAATGCAGGAATTGTTATTCTCCAAAATCTCTGCCATGAGCTAGCCCCATCACTTCTAGCCGCTTCATACATTGAATCATCGATAGACTGGAAAGCACTAAGGTAAATAAGAGCAGTACTTCCAGCCCCCTTCCAAGTCATAGCTAAAACAATTAGAGGAATAATTAATGATGTCGAGCCTTTCCAAGGGTGGGATTCAAAACCCAATTTAGTGATGATGACGTTAAATAAATCAGTACTAGAATCTCCATACATTGAATTAAAAAGAAAGACGACAGCCATTCCACTTATCATGCATGGAAGATAAAGAACAATACGGAAGAAACCTTTCGCGTGGATAACTTCGCTAAGAAGGAATCCCAGAATAACCGGAACAAGATATCCAATAACAAGAGACCAAAGTATATAAAGGAAGGTATTCTTTAAAGCGCTAAGAAAAGTTGGATCTTCAAATATCGCTTGAAAATTGGCAAATCCCACAAAGCTTGCATCCTCATATCCATCCTGGAAAGAAAGAATTATGTTTCGACCCATAGGATACCAAACGAAAAACGCAAATAAAGCTAGAGGGACAATCATAAAAGCCCATCCAACCAAATTCTTTTTAAGGGTTGATTTCCAATTCTTTTTTCGTTTAGAGAATGCTTTCTTTTTCATGGCAATTTCGTTTCTTATTTGTTCACTGTCTTGTCAAGCTCTTTTTGAAGTTGCGAAGAAGCGGTCTGTAAAAGAGCCTTACAATTAGCGTTTTCAAGGTTAACGAAAACACTTTGAATTGCAGTATCTAAAGCTTCATACATTTCTTGTGCGGCATATGGTTCTTCGCTCTTTTTGTTTGTTTGAATTGAATCAAAGAAAGGAGAATAATCTTTCATATCAACAGTTATATATTCTTTTTCTAACTTATTAGCTTCAGCTAAATACGCTTCATCTTTCCAGGGCATGATCGAAGGCAAAATAGGCTGATTTTTTGTTTTAGCCACTTCATATCCTTCTTTTTTTGCTTTCATATTATTTTCGCTTGTTGAAGGAGAGCGGCCGATATAATCAAAGAATTTTAGAATTCCTTCAACCTTTTCATCAGAAATGTTCTTAGTGAAAACATAAGGAGTTCCACCATATAAAGAGTAATGATTCTTACCATTTCCAGTAGGCATTGGAAGGAAGGCTAAATCACTCATTTCCACGCTTCCTTGTAGTTTTGCTTGTTGAAGGACGTCACTTCCAACAACTGCCATAGCAACCTTATCGCCTATATTGCCATACCAATCGTTATATACTGTGCCAACTGCATCTTGTGTTAGGCCTTCAATTTTCATCTTTTTTATCCATTCAAGAGCCTTAACAGCTTCATTTGAGTCAAGATTTGCGGTCCATTTTCCGTTTTTTTGAATTTCTAGCTCTGCTCCAAAATTCCATGCGATATTGCTAAAAACCCAGCCACCATTTTTGTTAGCACTATACATCAAAAATCCTTTTGCTGAATCTTCGTTTTCGTTAACAATTGTGTTGCTGAAATCATAAACTTGTTCCCACGTTGTAGGATAAGCAGGCGTTCCATCTTTGTTATAAATACTATAAGTTCCGTCTTCGTTTTCTGGTAATAATCCGTTCTCACCAAGAATTCGCTTGTTGATCAATAGTCCAAGACCATATCCATCACGTGGAACTCCATAAATTTCGTTATCAAATGTTAAAGTAGATTTCATCTCATCATCCATTTTTACATCCCAACCAATATCTTTAAGCTGAGTTGTTATTGGGCGAATTATTTTCTTTTGCATTAACTTTTCTGGCTCGGTAAACCATGTTTGCCAAACATCAGGAAGACTGCCAGTACTGGCTTTTTGATTAACAGTTTCCGTGCTATAGGTATATGGCATGCCTTTTATCGTGTATTTTGGATTTTCTTCTTCAAAACGTTTTGCCCAGGCTTCGTACATCGCTACATCTTGTTTCGATGCGCTCTCTGGCCAAAAACCAATCTTCAAAACAATTTTATCGCCATTGCCTCC
The DNA here is from genome assembly GCA_963655775.1 of Alistipes communis. GTDB lineage: Bacteria > Bacillota_I > Bacilli_A > RFN20 > CAG-826 > UBA4951. The sequence continues at coordinate 20,662 of CAVKFY010000029.1, read as the reverse complement.
TCCATCACATGAAGCAAGCAAAATACAAGACAATGCTGATAAGATTTTTAAGTTTATGGTTTTTTTCATATTGAATCCTCCAAAGTGAGGGGGAGAGATTTCCTCCCCCTCATTACATTTGTATAATTAACGCTAAATTAATTAATGAGTTTTAATCAAGCCCAAGTTTCAACATAACTAGCTAAAGCAGTTGAATAAGGAATTTCTTCACTATAAGCGGTTGCCGCTCCAAGAGTGAGTTTCCATGCTGCATCTTGAGAATTATGGAAATGGACTGCACCGCCTTTTTCGGCTGCAATGCCTGCTGCTTTTAGATCAATAACAACCGTTGTTGGAGTTGAAGTTAGTTTGTTAGCTAGGTTAACTGAACTTCCATCGACATTCTTAAGAAGTTCTGCATTATCTTTCGCCCAAACAAGTTTACCTGCCACTTCAATACGGAATTGTGAAAGATCACATGAAGAATCTTCGCTAGACATAGCAAGGTAGATTTTATCAGTATGGGCAGTTGCATCCCAACCTCCACAATATCCATAGCCAGCTTGAGCTTCAACCTTGTTAGCGCCCATAGCATCAAATGAGATGCCTGAAGTCGCAGCAAAGATGTTTGTAAATGTAACCTTACCTGCACCATCACCACCAACATGTACGTGTGCCATGCCATCTCCTTCTGTTGGGAAGCTGCTGACATCAACATAATATGTCGCACCTTCTTCAGGGATAACGGTGTCTTTGTCTACTTTGCTACCTTTTGCATCATAAACAACGACCTCACCTTTATTAATCCATCTCGTTTCGTTATTAAGTTGGAAACGGAAGGTTGCCAATGTCGCATCTTTTCCATCTCCTTTTACAGTGAAACCAATGTATTTGGTTCCAAGAGCCTTTCCTACGTTACCAGCATACTTGTAATCAGCTAAATCAACATCAGCGGTTGTATCGGCCCATCCATCAAGTGCTTTTGTAGCGCTAAATGAATTGGCGTAGAAGATTGATGAAATGGAAATGTTTTTCGCACCCGAATAGTAGATGTTAATTAAATCACCAGCTTGAACATTATGGTAATTCAAATCTACTACATACCATGTATATCCATCGCTTGTTACATATGGGCTTGTGAAACTGCTATCGCCATAAGTCTTAACTCCTTCCATTGCCATAGCGGAGTTAAACCAAATTGCTTCTGCACTTCCCATCGAGAAACGGAAAGTAGATAAATCTACATCTTCTTCTCCTTTGATTGAGAAAACGATGTATTGAGCTCCTGCAAAGGTATGTGTTGAGCCAATAGTAACTTCGTCATAGCCATCGCTTACACCAGGAAGATGGAGAGCTCCTCCACTTGTAGAAATATTTGCGCCATTAGAATAGGAAACAAATCCGTTAATGCCTGCAGCAACATTCTTTTCGTTAGCGGCTGATTCATCCCAATTGTCGTTCAAAGAAGCAATATCACGTTCAAAGTTATCAAAAGTTACTGCGGTTTCAGTGTTGATATTTGGATATTTCTTATCAAGGACTGGTTCTTCGAAACTTGTTCCAAAGACATTTGCAATCATTAATTCATTCTTGCCATCATTCTTGATTGTAACGGTCTTAATGTTTGCGCCAGTTGGGCCAGCAAACGTTGAAAGATCGATTGCAATAGGAGCAAAAATACCATCAACCGTGTTAACGACGACTTTATCAGTATCCGCTTTAAGATCTTTAAAGGCTAAAGTTTTTACCGTGTTAGCAGTATCGTCATATGCAACTTCAACACTACTTCCACTCATATCACCAAGTGCCTCAAAAACAATGTGTGAATATCCTCTTTGTTTTTCGCTTAAAACTGGTGTGGTGTATTTCTTGCCATTCGAGATTTCTACGCCTTTACGGATTAAAACCGCATCTGCGCAGTCCGTTGGACCCCAATATACATTTGGATTTCCTGTAACAGTTGCACGATTGAAATCATCAATAATAACGCTTGTATCGCCTTTGCTATAAGATACTTCAGCAATCTCGACAACTGCAGACACTTCAATGTCACTCTTAACGTATAAATGGAAACCAGTAGCTTCTGAAAGAACCTTTAATTGAGTTCCTGGGAAGAGAGTGCCTTCATCTCCGACAGATTCAGAAACCGAAACAGAGATGGTTTGGAATTCATTTGTGAGTTCTGGGAGAGCCTCTTGCTCACTATCAAGAGCATCTGCAAGACTAATTGGATATACGTGTCCGCTATTATCATCGCTTGGACGGATACCAAGAATAAGGTCTTTGATAGAAAGTTTCCCACTAGCAACACGCATCTTGAAGTTGATAGATGATTGCCCGATAAGTGTCTTATCTCCGCCAAATGTAGCACTTGCCATCTTGTATATGGCTGAGTCAGGTGTCGTTTGGAAGCTTTCTAGGTTACTATCAACTACTTCTCTTAAATATGCTTTGTGAGCAACTCCATCGCTACTTCCAAGCATAGTTTCACCAGAGAAATCCTCGATTATCGTATCGAAACGTTCGTCGTAATTACGAGTAACTGCTCCTTCTGCTAAAGTCTTATTAAGCCCTGCTCTATGAGTGACTGGATCAGTTTTGGAGCTGCTCGAAGATGAACTCGAAGAAGTTGAAGTTGATGATGAAATTACAGATGAGGATGGAGAACTTGATGAAGAAGATTGGTCAGGTTTGTTTTCCGGGCTACAAGCAGCAAGGATCGCACCAACACTAAGTGGCAACATGACCAAGAATAATTTTTTCCCTTTCATTTTATTTTTCCTTTCTGAAAGTTATTTATTTAACTCCATAAGCGCTTACTTCGGATAATTGCGCGCCATATCCGCCAGACGCATCATTGGAGTAAATAACGATTTTTAAATAACGACACTTAACATTTCCCATATCAATGAGAACGCGATTTCCAGTTTGAGGATCAAATAAATAGTCTTTTCTTTCTTTTACGGTTGTGAAATTTGTGCTTGAACTGTTGTATTGAAGATTGCTGTCGCTAACAAGAATTTCGATATTTTGCGTTCTTGCGCCCCAAGTAAGAATTGGAGGTAAGCAAAGAACTACTTTTTGTAACGTATACACATCAGCTAAATCAATAACAAGATAAGCAGGGAGAGATTTACTTTCGTAATAGCTTGTTCCCGTTGGATCACCATCGACAACTTTTCCGACTGGATATACATCATTATGTTCAGAGGCATCGACAACAGATTTCATGTAAGTTAAAGATGGAGGATAGAATTCAATTTCACTAACGACGTATTGCTTTGGTGAGCGAATTCCATCTGCTTTCACGAAGCGAAGTTGCAAGCCTGCGAAATCTTGAGTTGGTAAGTTTATATCAACAACATTTCCATTTGCAGGAGACATCGTATAAGACTTCGTCGTGACCAAACGAGTATATTTTTCGCTCATCTCGCTTGAACCTGTTTTCTTTTTTCTAGCCCATATTTGAACGCTATAAGTGAGGCTATATTCGTTTTCTAAATCGCCGTATAGACGAATGACACCAACATTGGTAACGGAGGAGAAATCAAGAGTGAGTGTTGCAAATTCATTATCCTCACCTTTCCATTTGCCAGAAATGTATTTTGTTTCTTTATCTCCATCGAATGCGAAGTTTGCTTGACTGCCTTCGGCAAGGAAATCTCCACTGCCATCATCGCCTGGCGTTGTTGTTTTTGTTCCTGCGCCATGTGTTGCAGAAGCCTTTCCTCCAACTTCTGCTTTAACACCAATGAAGCTCGCTTCCCCTTTGTAATAAGCAAACTCTGGAACGATAAGTCCATCTTGAGTTGAGGTTTTTATATTTGTTTTGGCTACATTATTATCAGTTAATGCGGATTTGTATGGCAAAGTGATATATGCGCCATGAACCTTTTCCATCTTTGCGAAAGTTAAATTAGACACAAATTCATTTGTTGCTAATCCAAGTTCTGCGGCACTTGTGATTTGCTTTCCTTCTATTTCCAAACCTTTGATTTCAATGTTTTTTAATACGCTATCGGAATCTTCTCCACGCATTCTAGCAGAAACGCTATCAGCCATTTTATAGACTTTGATGTTTTCAATATGGATGCCATCAACCGATCCACGTTTATCTCCACTCTTTGTCCAGTCAGCGTTATAAGCAATGGTGAAATCAATTAAGAAATCGTTTTCTTTGTCTCCACGATCATCTCCAAGACACTCCGCATCCTCGACGGTGATATTCTTATATGTAACATTACTTATCTTTGCTTGATCGCAATTATGAAGAGAAATGACCGCTTTATGCATCGCATGAACGACAGTGATATTTTCAAATTTGATGTTACTCATTGTTGGACCATATGTCTCATATCCAACTTCCATTGATTGAGCTAAATCAGTCCACACAACGACATCGTGTATGTGAATATTATTTGTCGAACCCATGTCAGAGTTTTTGACAACAAGAGAGTCGTCCCACGTGCGAACGTATCCTCCATTAACTTCAACCTCAGAGCAGCTTTGAATGGAAATACCATCTCCGTTGCTTCTAGCAGTAATGATTTTTACGTTATTTACCTTTACATTCTCACATTTCCAAAGATGAAGAGTCCAACCAGCTGGATCAAAGAAGGCTACATCTTCAATTGTTAAGTTCTTAACGTTTCTCATTACCACCGGAATGGTGTATTCGTTAGAACTATTTCTACTATAGATACTTCCAGAAACAATACCTCTTCCACGAATGGTAACATTGCTAACTCCTTCCGCAGAGAATTGGCCATAAACATATGCCCCTCCAGCTAAATACACTGTCGTATTGTTTTTAATTGGGAAAACGCCTGCATCATAGATTCCAGGCCCAACATAGATGATGTTGTCATCTTTTTTAGCATCTTCTTCGGTTTTAGGGTTCTTTTCTATTGGATTTGCAAATATTTGTATGGCGGCCTCGCTATTGTCGTTATATTCAAGAACGTAGTTTCCACTATGCGTTAAATCGAAAGAAATCGTATTCTCGGTAAATGTCGGTGAAATTCCATAAACGCTTGGACGAAGAATTGCGCTTGTTATAGGAGTTTCTTTGATCGTTACATCTAAATGAACCGTTCCTTCAAAATCAAATATGACTGCTTGGGTCATCGTCGTTGGCGCGGCCCAAGAGAAAACACGACCGTGATTCACCAGTGTTTCATAAACAAATAAATCAACATCGTTAACCTTAACACTTACTGTTTTGGAACTTTCTAGCAAAGATGGTCCTTCATATGTGACAAGTTTTGTCGTTTTTACTTCGTTGGTTGGAGTAATGAAAGCTTCAGGATCGTAATAATCATTACTGATCGAAGACTCGGAGGATTTGGATTCGCTTGATGAATTAACAACTTCTTGGCATGCGGTTAATCCAATGGCACCAAAAAGTATGAAAGCGCTTACTTCACGAAATGTTTTACTCAAAAATGATTTCTTCATAGTGTTTTCCTTCTGACTAAATTATTTCACTTAGGCAGACAAAATGAAAGAAAAATCGTTAACCGCTTAACTAAATTATGTGGTTATATCCTTTAGGATATACTTTTTTAAAAATTTATTTATTTTTATGAAAGCCCTTTCTTATTCTCATGCTTAATAGTGCTATTTCTGACCAATATGCTGGACTCAATGACGTAGTTTTTCTTGCTTGTTGATTTGTTATTAATCTCTTCAAGAATCGTTGTAGCGCTTAGCCTACCTTTTTCTCTAATGTCCTGATGAACTGTTGTTAATGTTGGGTGAATATATTGCGCAGGTTGGATATCATCAAATCCAATAATAGAAAGATCGTTTGGTAAATTAACGCCTAGTTCAAGTAAGCGCCTTATTAGTCCAATGGCAACGATATCTGCGTCTACTGCTACAGCCGTGATTAAAGGAAGCTTATTTTTGATCGTTTCCCCCATTGAATATCCGCCTTCTAAGGTCGTAAGAGTGTGGAAAACCAATTCTTTATTGATTGGAATATTGCTTTCTAATAGGGCTTTTTCATAACCACAATAACGTTTGTAGTTAACAATTGAGGCGCTAGGTCCACCAACAAAACCTATTTTTGTATGACCGAGTTCAATTAAATGACGAACGGCAAGATATTCTCCTCTTTCATCATCGATACGAATATTAGTAAATGGTGCGGAATATTCTTCATAAACATCAACCAATACCGTTGGAGCGTTCATCTCCGTCAAAGCTTTTTCCATATCTTTTGAAAGAGAGCCTAAAACAACTATTCCATCCAAAGCACGTGATTTATACCAACGTTCAAATCCTGATACGGTTTGATTCGAACACATGATGACGTCATATCCTTTCTCTTGAAGAACCTCCTCAAAAGAACCGAGGAATTCACCATAGAATGGGTTATTGAAAAACGCTTCACTTGTCGCATTAAGTGGAAGAGCGATACCAATTAGATGACTCTTGCCAGTTGATAAAGAAACGGCCGCATGATCACGTGTGTAGCCTAATTCGTCCATGGCTTTATAGATACGTTTCTTTGTTGCTTCAGACACTTTTCCTTCTTTGCCATTAAGTACATAGGAAACTGCCGCACTAGAAACATTAACATGCTTGGCTATGTCGTAAATACTTGGCTTCTTCATTTCTATGAGTATAACGTTAAAGTTAATAGATTAACAAACGAAAAATTAGTAACTATGGGGAATATTAACGAAATAAATATGCTTTTTGTTAACCTGTTAACTAAATAGTTAACCTTGAGGCTAAATCATACATGAGAATTCTTTTAAAATTTTTATTAAGCCGTTACCCCACTTATCTTTTGAGTAACATCAAGAACAAGAGTCGTATAGTCATCGTCAGTATCTCCTGTTCCTGTTTTTAGCTTTACAGT
>CAVKFY010000029.1:0-13802 GCA_963655775.1 Alistipes communis | reverse complement strand
ATCTAAAGTAGATTCAACGGAGATTTTGTAACCAGAAAGAACGTAATAATGAGTTCCTTCATCAGAATCATATATCTCGGAATAGGTTGAAGTTAGAGTGAGAGTTACTTCTTCTTCGCCAACGTAAAATGCATACACGGTTGCTTTATCTTCTAAGGAAACTGTCCAATCAAGATCAACAGGCCAAGAGCTTGTGTCCGTTGATTCTTCGCCATCTATAACTGTAGAGGAAGTAATATTTCCATCTTTATCCGTTACCTTTTTATACGTTGTAGTAGAAGAAGAATCGTAAAACAAAGAATATGTGACTTTCGTTATTGTTTCTTCGCTGGTTTTTTCGTTTAGGCTTCCTTCTGCTTTGCTAATTGAGGTTCCATTACCTGTTACATCTAGATTTTGATATTTATATTCCGTTGTAACACCATTATTTGAAGAATTGCTTGTCACGTACGAAATAGTTGATTTCGTTGTTGCATCAGTTCTAGAAATAGTGATTTCTCCACCGAATGTTGTATCTAAAGAGAATGATGCGTTTTCTTTTTCATCAACGGTTGGAAGAGCGATATTGCTTGTATCTCCAATGAAAGAGAAAGAGACTCCTTTTGGGTAATAATAAACATATGTGCTTATTGTTTTTAATTCTCTGAATGTTGAAATATCCGTTCTTTGAGCATTTGCACCAATATCAAGATAATCAAGGTAAGCGCCAGTTCCTCCTTCAACTGAACCTAGAGCGTATTCTCCTTCGTTACATGGAATTTCAAAGTAAAAAGCGTAGTAGTAATAACTAGATATGCTCGAATTTTTCTTAATCCATGAAGTTTTAAAAACTGGCGTGGAATCATATCCGCTTGGTAATGAAGATGTAGGCGTTGTATCGGTTAATGGGTTTCCATCTAACGAATATTTCGTGCCTGTTTTTGAACCATGAAGGAAAGGTACTGAATATGTTCCGTCCGAATATTTATAAACATATGATTGAGATTGTTTTACATTCGTTCCGCCTGGTTGGTATATTTCTGAGATTTCACGAATGTTTTTAATCTTTGCTCCAGTAGAATCTCTTTCAATTTCATGAAGGGAGAAGAAACAGTCATTGCTTACTCCACCGATAAGGTCTGTGGCGTATGTTCCAGCAAAGAAATTAACATATCCTTTCTTTTTAAGATGGAAATCTAAAGAATCTTCTGGGAGCTCATATCCTTGATCAATGTATTCTGTATTCCCTATACGCGCATAATCAAGAGTAACCAAATTATCCGTTGAAATAGTCGCGTCCATAAAATGAAGACCACTTATATAGCTGCTATCTTTGGCTAAGATTGTTTCGAATTTTTCCTTTGTTTCATCGTAGTGATCAAAGTTAGAAGAACTCACGGTAACAATACCTGAGTCATTGATAGTTTTGACAGTGCTTAAAGTGTTTGTTGATCCATACACACCAGATCTGCATAAGCCTTGCGAGCTTGAACCCTTGGAGAACTTCGATACACGAATATCGCCCATCGTATCGTTGCTATTATTACATCCTGAAACTACATAGCCAGTGTTCTTCTCATCGGCAATGCCATTTGTTCCACTTATCGGGAAATATGTTGGATTTGTCTTATATGTCGAAGAAACCGTGCTTGTCGTAGATGATTGATATTCAAATTCCACAGTCGAATCTGATTTTGTTATGGAGCTAAAGGAAGACGAAGAAGCGGTTGTATTAAGTGTAAATTCCCATTGTGGACTTGTGGAAAGAATAAGAGAACCTCCACTACCATTTTTTGAAGTCATGTAATAAGTTGTTCCGTTATTTGTAACAGTGAAACGATATACGCTTGCTCCACTGCTTACCGCTGTAAAGGCATTGCTTTCATCTTGTGTTAAACCTGTGATAGCGGAAGAAGAAGAAGTAGAAAATGAATCTGTTCCAAAATAATAAGTAGAACCATTTATAGTCGCATAGTAATGATCGTTTGCCACTTCCCAACTTAGCGCATCGGTTTGCTTTGAATCCTTTTTGACGGTCAAACTACTAGTAGATGAACTTGTGTCTTGCTGCACCCAATACGTCCTACCTGTATCGCCAATTTCTACTGTGCCAGTAGAGGCAAGATACCAGCCTTTTGCCGTGGAAAATTGGATAATTCCCGTTCCGTTCTTATATGATTTGTATGTTTCATCGTATTCCCAAACTGAGGCAGAATCTATATCCGTAACCACAGTTAAAGAACCCATGTTATTCCTAAGATAATAACTATTTTTATTAGAATCTGCAGTTTGAATGTGGCCGTCGTCACCAATCATCCAAGCACTTGCTTCATCCTTTGAGGTGGTGTTAGTTACCGTCGTTCCACCAAGAGTTAAATAATTGCTTGATGTTGAATCGGAAATATATTGTCCCATTCCAACAAGGTCACGTATTTCTGTCAATTGATTTTTTGCACTTGAATCAGTAACTGTATCCTCGCCATAAAGGAGCATATATAAATCTGAATCAGTTCTTAAGGCAAAAGAATAAGATGCGGCAGTATGTGTTGAATCATAGGCTTGTGATGCGTTTACTAGATTATATGATGTGCTAGAGTATGTTTTAGTTGCAGCGCTTGTCGTTGATTGAACTACATCTGTGACTATATTTCCATTCTTATCATAAGTAATGGTTTCTTTTGTTGGTATGGCCATCTTTGTGTCTTTAAGCGGCGTCCAAAGGCTAAGAAGATTTGTATACATGGCGTTCATATCAATTGAACCACCATTACCAGACTCTGTTCCACCATCTCCTTCAGTTCCGCTACTTTGGCTAACTGCTGAGGATTGAAGAGTTATTTCTTTATCGAATGCAGCAGTTTTGTATTTAGCTTCACAATATCCAACAGAGGAATAATCAGAAATATTTTTTGTGTAATTCCCGTATGAAGAAAGACCACTTTCTGGCAATTTGATCGTAGAATTCGAAATACCAATTCCACTTAATTCACCGTTAACATATCCAGCAAGCATGCCGATTAAATTTGATTTTTCCGAACTTTGAACAGTTAAGGAATCTAAATAGAAATCCGATGCGCTTGGATTATTATTAGCATCGCCAAAGTTGCCAAAAAATCCCATGATATGACAATCATCAAAAGAAAGGACTGATGCAGGGTGTTTATTAAATCCATCAAAATCATTAGTAACAGTTAAGTTAGAAATTATAGCCGCATGTTCTTGATTCAAGGCATGATTAGCATCATATCCACTTAAGTGACCAGTGAATGGATGTTTTTCTGTTCCTATTGGAGGGAGAGCCCATCCAGACATATCTAGATCGGTTTCGATAATGAAATAACATTCTTTCCCATCAAAATATCCAACATCTTGTAACCAAGCTAAGTTATATAAATGAATCGGTCTATTAATAACATACGGATCATCTGAGGTTCCAGAGCCTCTAGCAAAATAAGCACCTGCAGTTTGTCCAGTTACTTCCTTGGTAACGTTATTGAAATTAGTAAACCATGTAAAGGAAAAAGCAGATGCGGCTGCACCTGTAGCAAGGATTATTAAGGATAATAATCCACAAGAAAGCCTGCTATAAATTTTCCTTCTTGAATGTAGTTTATCCATCGTTACAAAAATAAAAAGCCACCGCTTTTTTTAGTGAGTGGTAGCTGGCTATCCATGAACATGGATCCTATAGTTTTGCGTCATCGAATTACTTCGATTTTGCTTTTGACGGGTAAAAATATATCTAAAAATAACTCGTTTTACAACAGTGAATTACCATTCACACATAAATGTGTGTTGATTAGGCTTAAAAGAGTAGTCAGTGTAGTCCATCGGTGTAGTGAGCGGTGTAGTCATTTTTTCAAAATTATTAAATTTTATTTAAATGTTCCCATTTTATCGGCACTTTAAAAAGAGGAATTTCTTACACTCATGACTACACCGATAATGTAATTCCATTAATCAGACCACTAAACTGGATAAAATTGTCTATCTTTAGACTACACCAATTTTATTTTTATGAATGCCATCGAATTACGGATTAGATTAAGAAAGGCAGCTCTAATTTAAAAGCCTAACTCAGACCGAGTTAGGCTTCATTTTTATATTGCATCAATTGAGAAGAAGTAATTGGTATTTTCTAAATTCTTGAAAGCCCAATATTCATCATCCGCCCAATACCAATGGCTTTCAGCATATCGTGCCCACATGCAAACTCTTTGATTTCCGCCATAGCTACCTGTTGCAGCATTTACAAACGTACTTTCGAAGGTTCTACCATACCAACATGTGGCAACATGTTTTTCACGATATCCGTATCCTTTACCAAGGGTGAAATAATCTCCATCTGGATTACCCTGTCCAACACAATATATCCACATAGATGTATCACTGATGTTCAATTCTCTCTCGGCTCTATCGCTAGTTATGATGCGGTAACATTGATCGACAAGTGCATGGTTCCAGTTGAAGCAAGTTTTTGCCGCTTGCATTGAAGCATCGGATATAACCTTCGAATCATTCAAATAATTAATATAGTCACTATCTGATTCAATCACACCTGAAGAACGAAGTAATCCCCATCTAGTCGCAATACGAGCATGTTGAATGCTGCTTAAGCCGTAATGGTTGGAAATGTCGTCATCATAATAAGTGATATTAGAAATGCCATACATTTCCATTCTAGTTAATTCGAATTTAACGTCTAAGACACATTTATTGCCAGGATTTATATAGTTAAGATCGTATCTTGCCCTATACCATCCACCAGATAATGTTGCAGAGCTTGTGAATGAATATGTATCTGGCAATTCAGAAACGTTTTTATAGAATTTTTGTATTGTTTCGCGTGCTGTTTTGAAATTGGATTCTAATTCAGCAGACGATAATTCTGCAAATAAAGCTGCTTCAGAAGCACGAGCGGTATTCATATCCAAGAATTTCATGATATTTGCAGATAACGTTCTTACGGAATCTTTTATTTCTCCAGCAAAATTGAACATACATTGCAAACGAGATGAGTATGTATTTAATATCGATATCATACCTGCAGCACCACTGATTCTTTGAGAGCATTCAATCATGTAGTTACGATACTGCTGAGCTTTATCTTTGTTGGTGTAGAAATATTGTTTACAGAATTCTTCATAAATCATTGCCGCGACAAAATCACGAAGAGTTCCTTTTTCCAATCCTTCAGGGAGATTATTGGTATCTATAGCATTCTCGATATCTTTTCCGAGTTCATCCATGAAGCCTTCTTCAACGATGTTTCCATGCTTAGCTAAGTGTGCGGAAGCGTTATCGAAATTAGAGATTGTTAGGCTATAATTTGTCGCACCCTTCATATCTCCAAGAGGATCGGATTCCCATTCGCCTTTTTCATTTTTGCTAAGACGAAGATTTATCGTTTCAGTAGATTTAACATAGTCACGATAATAGAAACCAACTTCATCAGCAAGGTTACGATTAAAGGTATTTATCGGAGCCATGCAGTTTGTAGCAAAATCGTTGATTGCAATATTTAATGTATTCAAATTTGCTTGATCAACCATTGCTTCTGCTCTAACGATTTCATCTGCTAATTGTTGAGTGTTTCTATCTATTTTTGCACTTAATTCATCGATCTTTCTATCGGTTTCCTTAAGTTGATCCATGATGTCTTGCATTGTTGGTCCGCCAGATAGGAGGCTTTCGGATAGAGTTCCTAAAAGGCTAAATATACCAGAGGCCATTGTACCTGGATTTTCAGTTGCAACACCAACGATGATTGTTCCAATTCCAGTTATTAATTGGTAAACAAATTTACCTCCATCTTCCCAGGAAACACCTTTGTTGATGTAATAGTCTTCAAACTCTGCTTGAGGATCTTTTGGATCATCTAAATCGTTTTTGCTTTCATCTACCATCATATATTGCAAAGTGCTTGTGACTGAGGAGTTTATAAGCATGCCGTAACTTGTGGCATCGGATGTATTAAAGGTGACTTCAAATCCGGTCAGATCATATGCGGTTTGAATATTTTTTATCAGAACAGAAGCGGCTTTTAAAACGGAGTAATCGGCATAGCCTTTTTTAGACTCGCCTAAGCCTTTTACAACGGAGTCAACATCATAAACAATAACGTCATTTACGGTTAAATCGGAATCGAATAGTTTTTCATCGGTAGACACAACAAAAGTTGCTGTTCCATCGTTGTTTTTTGTTAATTTGCCATCAATAGAAATAAAATTAGACATGTCGTCTTTACTATACGACCATCTACTATCTTCAGAAGAATTCGAACACGAAGATAAAAGAATGATTGAGAGTGAAGCGACCCAGAGTATTTTGGTTCCTTTTGTTTTCATATTTTTTCTCCCGAGAAAATTATATTTAAAACGCTAAATATTTGTCTATTGGGCAATTGGTAAAAATTTATGGGATTGATTTTGTTATTCTTTTCACATTTCTAAAAATGTCTGTCAAAAATCAATAAATCCCCCATGTTTCTCACGTTATTTATATTCTTAATTGTTGTTTAATTCTTCCAGTGTCGAAAGGAATAGTTCTTTTTTCCACAAGTTGAGATTTTCTTTGTCGCTTATGAAATTCGAAACATCTTTCTTTGCTGATTCGTAATCAACGGTTTCAAATCTGTTTTTCAAAAGAGTTTTAATTTTATCTAGGGTTAGTTTTTCGTTCTCTGCTAATATGCCTTTAGTGTTCTTGAGTTTATTTTCTAAATATGTGAGATTAAATTTTGAACCTTTTCCAATATAAAAAAGATAATCGTAATAGTCTCTTCCTTTGACGTTGTTCTTATAGTTCCTACAAATGATAGCGTGTATCTTGCCCGCAAAAAGAGTCGCTTCATCAAAAACTCTTGCTTCATAAGGCGCTGGAAGCATCCTAAATTTTGATTCTGTTCTTCCACCATTGGGATTATTTGTGTCGATCTCAAATTTTATTTTCAATTTTTGATTGGAAATGATCTTTTTGGCATCTTCACTTCTAGGAAAGAAAGTCATCATGATCATCAAAGTATTGCCTTTTAGAAATGCGCTCTGAACTTCAGTGTCAACGCTATTATTCTTTTCTTCAACGCTAATATCTATTCCGTATGATCTGAATTCTTTTTCTAGTGTTGGGAAATATTGATCTAGCCTAAAATTCTTATCCTCTGTAAGCAGGGCAAAATCTAGATCTTCGCTAAATCTATTAAGCCCATAAAAAATTCTTAAACACGTTCCGCCATAAAACGCGGCTTTTTCAAAGAATCCACCACGAGACAAACCAGCAAGAGCAATTTCTTGAAGAATTTCTTTAATTACATTTTCTCGTTCATAGTTATTTTGAGGGTTATATTTTGCGAGCATCGTTTCGATTACACTATTCATTGTCGTATTCCCTTTCTATGAGTTTTATCAACAGATCAAGGTTTGTCTTTTTATATAAACTGGCCAATCTCTTCATTAGTTTGAAATCACATGAAGAAAATTCATCAATATCAATGCGCTTATCTACGAATAACAATTCCTTTAAATCCCTAGAATTCTTAACCACTCGCCATTTGCATAAAGAGTCACATATGGTTTTCTCTTTTGTTGCAATTTTCACTATATAATCACCATTTTCGAGATATGTAAGGCCTTCGGAAAAAACATTCATTGATATGTCTGTATACTCATATCTTCCAAATTGATTTACAAAAGTTTTGTTTTTTCTATTGTTCAAAGAAGCTGAAGTAATTGAAACAACTCTTTCCGGAATCAATCCATAAAAAGATAATGCCCAATCAAAGCTCAAATATGAAGGAGATAAAATAGATGATGCCAATAAATATGGTTCTACATGCTTATCGGTTTCATATATTCCCTTGGTTAATCTAATAATAATTCCTCTATCAGAATCTCTTTTGATTTTGTCTAAAGGATTAGCATAATCGCAATATTTATCCTTTAACATTGATGTTGTAACTATCATATTTGCTCCTCTAAATACAATATTATTGGATTTTGTGGAGCATTTCAATGCTAAAAATGAGCTCTGAGACTCTCCTATTTCTCAAATTTATCTTTATCCAGTATCTTTATAACCTTTGCTGGATTTCCAACAACAACGGCATAATCTGGAACATCCTTCGTTACCACAGAGGCAGCGCCTACTATCGCGCATTTTCCAACACATATGCCTGGAAGAATGGTTGCGCCCGCCCCAATCCATGCGCCTTTTTTGATAAGGACAGATTTGCATGTAAGAATTTGCCTGTCATATGGATCATGATTGTTAGATAACAGTTGAACATTTGCTGCTATTTGCACATCGTCCTCGATGGTAATGCCACCTCTAGCCATCGCAAGTAGATTGGAGTTTATAAAGACATGATTTCCGATTTTCATGTTGTTAAGGCAAGCACCACTTATCGGCGCCATTACAAAGCTGCCTTCTCCTAAATCGTCACCAAACAATTCTTTCAAAAGACCATTATATTCATCCGTAAAAGGCATCGTGTGATTCAGTTTGAACATCACTTGGTTTGTTCGTATCGCTTCTTTTGAATCTTCTGAATTTAAAGTGCGCATGTCCACTCTGATTTCTTCACATTCCATTTAGTTTCCACCCTTGATCCATTTTTCAAGCGTAGGTTTTGAGTTGTCTGCATCGTTTCCGTAAATGGCTAGACCCTTCTCTATAACAGCGCCTTTGGCGATTCTTGCAATATCTTGCACAGTGTTAGAAAGTCCACTGCCTTCATGGGTGCAAAAAGGATGGATCTTCTTACCAGAAAAATCATAGTTTTCCAAGAAAGTGTAGACGGCCATTGGCATAGTTCCCCAATAATTGGGATAACCAAGATAGATTTCATCATAATCATCTAGATTCTTAGGAAGAAAAACCAGTTCTGGCCTCGCATCTTCTTGCTTATCTTTCTTCGCTTCGGCAACACAAGTATCATAATCTGCCGCATATGGAACCTTCTGCTCGATCTTGAGAAGGTCTGCATCGATAAGCTCCGCGATCATGTTGGCAACCTTTTCTGTGTTTCCAACACTGATATATTTCTTTGATCCTCTAAAATAGTTCTCGTCTGCTCTTGAATAGAACGCTATAAGTTTTGCCATATTATTCCTCTTCTTTCTTTAATTTGTCGTATTGTTCATCGCTTACTGGTTCACGCCACTCATTCCAACCTTCTTCTCCAGGAATTTCTATTGCGATATGGGAAAACCAACTGTCTTTCTTTGCGTCATGCCAATGCTTGACGTTTGTTGGGACAGTTACAATGCTTCCTTCATGTAGGCTAATTTGGTCTTTTCCTTCTTCTTGATACCAACCTTCTCCAGCAATACAAATAAGTAATTGACCTCCACCACTTTTTGCATGATGGATATGCCAGCTATTTCTACATCCTGGAGCAAAAGTCACGTTAGCAGCGAATAATCCTTTTTTAGGATCGGTAAGAGGATTCAAAAACGAATCACCAATGAAGTATTTAGCATAAGCGGTATTTGGCTCTCCAATGCTAAACATATTATGTTTCTCAAAATCATCTCTATTTTCAAATTTCATAATGATATCTCCATTCTTTATTTAACTTTGTAACGAATCCAGACTGCACCACTATCAAAAGACTTTACTTGTTCAAGCTTTAGCGATGTAACAGGACTATCCTTTGGTAATCCATCAAAGACCGCATTCATTCCTTCACGTCCATCAATTCCTGCTCCAATAAGAACGCTTACTTCATCTAGAAGTCCTTCCCTAAGGAATCCAGCATTGATATGTCCTCCACCGACAACCGCCATTCTTTTGACGGCAAATGTATCAAAAAGAATCTCACATGCACGTTTAAGATTAATTTCCTTCTTTCCACATGCAATCCATGAAATGTGATTCTTTGTAAGATAATCCAGATATTCTTTGCTAACGTTTTCGCTTGTAATGATTAGCAATGGACAATTTTCATTTAACTGATCGTTCCAAAGAAGACTTCCATGAGTATCAAGCACAATCTCATATCCTTCCGCAGATTTAGCTTTATGGAATGCCTCCATTCTAAAAGGAGTAACACTGCTACTTGAGAATTTACCTGGTAATGCCATTTCAAGCTCAGCGGTAACACGACCACTAACTCGTGTTGGTGCATTAAAAGAATCTAAAGTGCTGTAATATTCTTCCACACCAGGTAAATGTTCTGTCATGGCGCAATCGATTCTTCCATCTATAGAAGTCATCATGTGACAAATGATATATGGTTTGCTCATTTTAGTTTTCCTCCATTTTTCTTATATCTTGAAGCACATCATCTTGTGCACTACACTAACGATAGGCCATAAACCTTACTTTAGGTCAAGATGTTTTTGGAGGGAAATTATGTATACGATTGGGCAGGTTGCGGAAATGTTTGATTTACCAATTTCCACATTACGTTATTACGATAAACAAGGGCTTTTCCCTAAACTTATACGAGAATCAGGCATTAGAAGATTCGGTGACAACGAAATTGAAGCGCTTAGAGTAATCGAGTGTCTTAAAAAATCAGGACTTGAAATTAAAGACATCAAATTATTCATGGATTGGTGCATGGAAGGACCAAGTACTTATTCCAACCGTTTTGAACTTATCAAAAAGCAAAAAGAACGTGTTGAAGAAGAAATTAAACAATTAGAAAAAGCTCTTGATATGCTTAAGTACAAATGTTGGTATTACGCCAAAGCCATGGAAGATGGTAACGAAATCAAAGCAAAAGAATTAACGCCAGATGGTCTTCCTGAAGATGTACGTAGAGCGTACGACAATTCGCATAAATAAGTAACTTATATATTCTTGATCAAATGATTTTTAAAATACGTGAGTTTTACGGAAGATTTTTCAATATATTGATTTTAAATTGCAATGGTTAATCGATCTTAATAGGTTATAAGTTTCATGATTTCATATACCTTATTTTCGATTTTCATCTCTTTTGCATATTGAAAAAGCCTTATTTGATTCAAATGACTTTTTGCATATATTTTCACACCATTTAAGAAAGTTTCAGCGTCATATCTATCTCGATATTTAATCAAGTCACATATCTTGCGTTCTCTATCGTATACATTAACTAATACTTTCATATTTTTACTTCCGATATGCGATTTAATCCCTAAGGATATTTTCCAACGTCTTTAGATGCACGTGTGGGTCATTTAATAATAACAAATCATCGGAAAATCCGTATTTGGAAAACAAATATATTTCGATATCTTTGTATCCTTCAAATATCAATATGGACTCTTTTAGGTGCTCTAAGACTTCTAACGGTGTATTTTTGTTTCTATATTTAGACTCAATCACAAGCAAGGATTGCTTATCGCCTCTTATGTTTTCTGCTAGTCCATCAATTTCAATCGAACGTTCTAATTTTGAATTATCCGCCTTATATACTTGTATTCTGCCATAGAAATAAGGCAATTTCCCGTTAATGTTTTCCTCGTTCATATATTGATTAACTATATTTTCGAAACCGTGTCCTAAGAAGGCATATATTTTATCTTTTATGGTTTCAAAATAACCCTCTCCCCCACCAAAGGATATGATGTCTTTATTATCAAATATAAATTTATAATAGAACTCCAAGAATGTGTCTTTAATCACGTAATAATTACTTTTCTTACTAGATTTGAACATTTCTCTTTTTTCGATTATCTCCATATCGCATAGGCTTTTAAGATATGATGAAAGATAGTTCGAATCTATTTGCAATGCCTCTGTTATCTCCTTAGGGGTTCTTTTTCTTTTGGAGATATTGAAAATGATGCTGTTGAACATTTGATTCATTAAGGCGCCAATTGGCAAAACATTCATCGGGGCATCTATTAAAATTCCGTATTTAGAGAAAACTAGTTTTTTCACATTTTCTTCAAATGATAAATCTTTGTTTATCATCGAAAGATAATAAGGATGAGTTCCAAAAAGTGAAAGATAGTTACATGTATCCTCTAAACTAACTCCATCAAAGAAAGGCCTTGCCTCTTTGATGGTCATCTTTTTTACATCGATTTTAAATGTAGCTCTTTTATATAATGGATTGCTTTTGCTATCTAACAATTCTTTCATGAAGGAGATGTTGCTCCCAGAAAGAATCAACTCTATATTCCCTTCAGGGAATTTTCTATCTATATATTCTTGAATGATAGATAGTAAGGCTTTATCTGATTTGTAAAGAAAAGGAAATTCATCAATGATTAGAACGAAACGGCGTTTTTTGCTATAGACGATAATGTCATCAAATAATTCTTCAAATGATGAATGGACATATGAGTCTTCGAAACCCATGTATTTTCTTAACGCTTTAGAGAATGACCTTAGATTGTCTGTTATCTCTGTTTCCCTAGCCTGATATATGAAGCCGTTTACTTCCTTTGCGAAATTCATCAGAATTGTTGTTTTGCCAATTCTCCTGCTTCCGAAAACTACTCCAAATTCAAATTTGTTGGAATTATAACGTTCACGAAGTTCTGCTAATTCATCGATTCTGCCTATCATATTTGTTCCCTAAAATTTTTTAGCCTAAAATGTTTTAGGCAAAAATATTATCTAATTGTAACAATTAACAGGCAATAGGAAAAATAGTTGATTATGTTTGATTTAGCAAATGTTAGAGGAGCTAGGTATGATTTTCTAAAATGAAAGCCGCATCTGATGCCAAATAGCGTTTCCATGTGTTGATTTCTCGGATATTCCTTCATCTTTAAAACCGAATTTCGCATAATAATGAACTAATTTATCTTTGCAAGTAAGTACAAGTCCTTTTCTTCCTTGTTTCTTTGCGTCATCAATAGCGTGATGTATTAGTTCTTCAGCATGTCCTTGCTTACGGCAATCTGGCAATGTATTTACACCAAAAATCATCTGCCACGCACCATTTTCATTATGCATAGTTGCATTTTCATACATTTCGTCCGTTAAATCTGGCTCATTGGTAACAAAGCCATCCACAAAAGCGATCAATTTTTCTTCATCAAACATCAACCAAAAATGGTTCCCGTAATATTGGACTCTTTCAGAAAATTCTTTTTCTGTTGCAGCTTCTGAGGGAGGAAAACATTCTGCTTCAACTGCAGCAATTGCTTTGACGTCTTCTTTTGTTGCGTGTTTTATAATCATATATTTCCCATGTGAACGATATCACTTTTTAGTAATATCGTCTGTTCTGGTGGCGTTCAAAATCTTTTATTGCTTAGATTATTTGGATGATGAATTAAGTTTCCAATATCCAGTTTTTCTTGAGCCAACTCTTATGACAATACCATTGTTCATTAATATATCTAAATGTCTATGAATGGTTGACTCAGACTTATTTATTACTTTTGCAAGTTCAGGAATGGTAACATACTTATTTTCTCTTATTAAATTTATTATTTTACTATCCATTTCATTTATCTTGTCATTTATCTTGTCATTTATCTTGTCATTCAAAAAATTCACATTTCTTTCAAAAATGAAAGTAAAGCCGAAGTCATCATTGGTATAATGGTAATTCACATTATCATCTATACATAAGGTGAAAGTCCTATCAAAACCGGTTCCAAAAGCATCAATATATCCGCATTTAAAAAGAGTACTGGCAATCAACACATTTCTTATTTTGCTTCCAATGCTTCCTGTAGCAAATTTCATTGGATCGATATTTTTAATTATCGAGCCAGGATTGTAAATTCTTACAGTTAAACTAATATAGTAGTCCTCATAATATTTGCTAGTTATTGCTAAAGGTAGTTTTGTCTATATTTCACAATTTTTCGTTTTAACAACACAATAGTCTCCACATGCATTATCTTCGATTTCTTTGGCCTCCTTCA
>CAVKFY010000028.1:0-5961 GCA_963655775.1 Alistipes communis | reverse complement strand
TAGTTTGCATTTTTTTGGAAAAAGAATGAGCAATTTTGAGCATAAGTGGTTTTGTGACAAAAAAATATTCATTTTTCCGTTTGATAAGTGCTTAGGCATATAAGAAAAAAACTGCCAATTGCGGAAGGCAAAACAATTGGCAGTCTTAAACATTTGTGAATGACTTATTTGATTAAATCGGCATCGCCTATACAACCGAAATAAGCATTAGCAGTGGCGACGATTTCTCTAACAGCCTTCTCCATTAATGGAACGATTGCTCTTAATTCATCATTGAATCCACGATTTGTTTCTAATTCTTCTATATATTCCTTTAGATAGTAACGGTATTCAAAGGATTCTGGTTTTTCTACTAAGAGATTATAGATTTTGCTTCCTTCTCTCTTTTCTGGATGGTTTGTGAAATACTCAAGAATGTTCCTTGTTGTGGCTAAACGGATATCGGTATCCATGTTGATTTTAGCAATACCAGCAGGGATGACTTCGTGAAGTTGTTCAAGTGGAATGCCGTGTCCATGAACATTTCCGCCAAGGGCATTAATTTCATTCACGATATATTGAGGGACTAAGCTTGAACCATGGGAAACGATCGCACAATCTAATCCTTCGTGCATCATATTTTCCATAGTGGCAATGACGATTTCCTTACGGAGTTTAACATTGTCTCCTTTGACTGCACCGTGTTTTGTGCCATAAGAGATTGCCAATAAATCAATTCCTGTTCTTTTAATGAAATCTATTGCAGTAAGCGGGTTTGTATATGTGCTTGATGCGGCAAAGACGTGATCCTCAACACCGGCAAGAACGCCTAATTCTGCTTCAACGGAAGCTCCGTTTTTGTGAGCGTATTTAACAACCTTAGCTGTTGTTTTAACGTTTTCTTCGTATGAGAGAGCAGAGCCATCAAACATAACGCTATTAAACCCTGCATCGACGCAAGCTTTGCATGATTCGTAGCTTCTTCCGTGATCGAGGTGGAGAGAAACTGGGATTGGAGATTTTTCTGCTAAGGTCTGAACATATTTAGCAATTCTTTTTGCGCCTTTCTTTTTCTCTTCAAGAGTGCCGTGTAAGAAATCTGGATTCCCTCCTATGTAGGCCAATCCAGGTTCAGCCACTTGAATAATGGCAGCGGTGTGCATTTCTTCACAAACCTCGATAATTGCTTTTGCTTGGCAAAGAGCGTTGACATTAAACGCACCATGGGCAAAATGATTTTCTTTTGCGACCGCGAGGATGTTTTTAGATGGAATATATGGCATAGAAGAGCCTCCTTTTTTTGATTCTTTTCACTAGATTATGCAAAAAAGAGAGATGTTTCTATGCATTTTATTATAAGGATTAAAAAAAGTATTAAGAATATTACGAACGAAACTTACAAAAGTTATGAACATAAAGTGATAAATGTTGCATTGTTTGCAAAAAGGATAAATGACTATTTTGAATGGATTCCAACAAAGTAAGCGTTTACAATTTTAAGAAACAATAAAAAAATGGACTATTTTCCTTATTATATATAGGTAACAATTTATCGATAACAATATTTCATTAGCCATCACTAACAAAAAATACATTGCGAAAGAAAATAAAAATATTTACGAACGAAAGAAAAATGACGATATTTTAATTTTTTTGATTTTAATACGTTGTGAAATCCTTTAAATGGTTTAATATTTCATCAAGAAAGGGCTTTCATAAATGAAACGTATCTACTTGAATCTCAAGAGATTTGACGTTCTTCCTGAGTATGGCGGAATAAATAAAGTCGGTATTAAGGAAGAATATGCAAATACTATAGTAAAAGGAATAGAGGAGATGAAACTCTCCCTTCCAGTCACAATCTTCTTCCAAGAATCAAATTTGTTACCAGCGCTTAATGCACATAAAGATGTAAGCATTGGCTGTCAAGGCGTTCACTTCGAAGATGTTGAAACGGGAAAAAACTTTGGAGCATTCACAAGCTTAAGAACTGCAAAAGCCATGAAAAGCGTTGGTGTTGAAGCAGTTCTAGTTGGCCATTGTGAAGAAAGAGCGTACCTAAACAAACTTCTTAGTATAGGAGGAGGCAAAGGAGATGTTAACGAAATCCTAAACCTCGAAATAAAGAAAGCTCTTGATGCAGGATTGAAGGTTCTCTATTGCATCGGTGAGAAATCCGAAGAACAAGATCACCGTTACGAAGTCCTAAAACATCAACTAGAAACAGGACTTAAGGATTGTGATTTAGAAAACATATGTATCGCCTACGAACCAGTTTGGGCGATAGGGCCAGGAAAGGTTCCACCAGATAGAGATTACATTCAAGATATCGCAAAGCATGTTAAAGAAGTGGTTAATTGCCCAGTTGTATACGGTGGTGGATTAAAACTTGAAAATGCTGAGATGATCGCCTCAATTCCAGAGGTAGACGGAGGCTTGATTGCCTTAACAAGATTCGGTAAAGACTTCGGATTCTTCTTAGATGACTTCGAAGCAATAGTAAATAAATATGAGGGAGGATTGAAATGAAAAAAGTCAAATTAGAATATGGCGATGGACAAGTAGATGTTAATGTCCCTGATGATGCTGATGTATTTGAAATCGGCGTCACAGTTAAAGATCCAGAAGGAATCAAAGACGTTAAAACAGCTACGTTAGATGCTCTTAATCATCCATTGAACATGAAACCGATTTCGGAACAGGTTCATGAAGGAAGTAAGATTGTTATTGTTTTCCCAGATAAGGTTAAGGGCGGCATGCAAGATGATAGCCACCGCAAAACAAGCATTCCTCTAATCATTGATGAATGCTTAAAAGCTGGCGCAAAAGAAGAAGATATCCTTCTTATTTGTTCAAATGGTTTACATAGAAAAAATAAACCTGAGGAAATTCGTAAGATATTAGGCGATGCAATATTCGATCGTTTCTATCCAAAAGGACAAATCATCAATCATGATTCCGAAGATTGGGACCATCTCGTTGATTTAGGAAATGAGCCAAAATATGGAGCAAAAGTTGTCATAAATAAATATGTTTATGGTGCAGATGTTTGTTTCTTAATCGGACATAGCCAAGGAAATCCTTATGGTGGATATTCTGGTGGTTATAAACATTGTGCGACAGGCATCTCTAACTGGGAATGCATTTCTTCACATCATTGCCCAGCCGTTATGCATAGGCCAGACTTTGTTCCAGTCTCATCTCATTCCTTGATGCATAAGAAATTCGATGCTATCGGTGAATGGATGGAAGAAAAGATGGGCAAGAGATTCTTCTGCGTTGATGCAGTTCTTGATTCTTTCTCTCATCAAATAAAGGTTGTAGCAGGAGATGCGCATGATGTTCAAAGAGAATGTTGGAAAGTCGCAGATGAAAGAACCTATGTGAAATGGGCCAAGAAAAAATATGATGTTATCGTCTTCGGCTTACCAAATGATTTCCAATATGGTTCACGCCAAGGAAGAAATCCAATTCTTGTTGAACAAGCCATATCGGCACAAGTCGTTCGTTTGAAACGCGTCTTATCCGATAATCCAGTAATTATTGCTCTTGCTCAATGCGATGGAGACTTCGGAGACGATGAATTCCCAGCGATGAAAGAAGTCTATGACTACTTCCAAGCTCATGGAAACACTCTTCCAGATATCGAAGACTATTACAAGCAAATGGATAATGAAGAATATATTCGTAAATATCGTTATGAATACGCCTTCCACCCGTTTCACGCTTTCTCAATGATCTCTTGCGCACATATCGCCGAAAGAGATTGCAAAGCCGTCTATGTTGTTGGAGCCAAAGCTCCTGGAACAGCAAGAGCAATGGGCATGAAAACAAGAAATAGCGTTGAAGAAGCATTAGCTGATGCCAAGAAATATGTTGGAGAACATCCAAATGTTCTTGTCTTGCCAATGACCTTCAAACGTCCATCGGTTCACTTATGCATGGAGGATAGCCAAGATTTATGAAAGACGAATCAATTCTATTAATCCACGATGAAGAATTAAAAGAAGGAAGAATTCCGATCGATATCTATAAAGATAAGGAAACTACCTTCCTCTCAATGGCTAGATTGATGGCAGACACTATCAAAGAAAATAACGCCAAAGGAAAAAGAACCCTCTTCATCGTTCCTCTTGGCCCAATAGGTCAATACAAATACTTCGCACAAATCGTTAACGAAGAAAGAATTCCTCTAAAAGACGTAACATTCATCAACATGGATGAATACATGGTTGATAGAAATACGTTAATTAGTCCTGAGCACAAACTCTCATTCCGTAAAATGATGTATGAACTCTGCTATAACAAAATAGACCCAGAACTCATCATGAGCAAAGAACAACGTATCTTCCCTTCCTTCGAGACAATCGATTTGATTGATAAGGTCATCGAAGATCATGGAGGAGTGGATATCTGCTTTGGAGGAATAGGTATCACAGGCCATATAGCCTTCAATGAACCACCTGCATTGATGAGTGAAGAAGAGTTCAAGAACACGAGAACTCGTGTTGTGAAAATCACTGAAGCAACAAGAGTTGTAAATTCAATGGATGACTACCAAGGCGCATATTACTTCATGCCAGAATACGCCATTACAATTGGTATGAAAGAAATCCTTCAAGCAAAAAAGATTAGACTTTATTGCTTTAGGGATTGGCATAAATCCGTAATTAAGAGAGCTAGTTTCGGTGAAAAGAGTATCTCTTTCCCAGCATCACTCTTGCAAGAACATCCAGACGCAAGAATCGGCATCTCAGAAGAAGTTGCCGCAAAATAGGAGGGAAATACCCGTGAAAATTAAATTTATTGAAGAAAGAAAGGCTCAAAGGCAAGCGGAGATAGACGCCATTGACGTTCAAAAACTCTCTCGCCCTGTAAACGATGTTGCAACTTCTGGCCCTAAGAAGATGAAAGATTTCTCTCCTTGGGCATTCTGGAAGTCCGCTCTCGTTGGCCTTGGCGGCGTTATCTTTGTCATCATTGTCTGGCAAATATATTCAATGACAGCGGAAAATGGAGGCTTCCTCTCTTCCCCATTGAATGTTTGTCAAGCTATCGGCTCAATGGCAACCCGTGTTCTTAAGAAAGGCGACCCGCCATTGTTATTCATGCACATGGGATTTACCTTCTCGCGTGTTCTTGTTGGATACGGCATCGCTCTAGTTTGTGCAATTCCGATCAGCTTCTTAATGGCATGGTACAAACCAGTCCGTTCATTCATCGACCCATTCATTCAATTCCTTAGATGTATTCCACCAATCGCCTATGTTCCACTTGTTGTTGCAGCCATGGGTATTGGTGAACCAGCTAAATACTTCATCATCTTCTTAGCCTGTTTCTTAACAATGACAGTTACCATTTATCAAGGTGTTAAAAACATTGATCTTACCTTAGTTAAAGCCGCTTACACATTTGGTGCGAAAGACAGAAACCTCTTCATGGATGTTATCGTTCCAAGCGCCTTCCCATTCATCTTAACTGCTATGCGTTTAGGTGTTGGTGCAGCCTTAACAACAGTCGTTGCCGCTGAATTAACAGGTACAACATATGGTTTAGGAGCTCTTGTTTCGAACCAAGCTTCAAACCTTCAATTCGATTACGCTATCGCTGGTATCGTTATCCTCGGTATCTTCGGTATCCTCTTCGATAAGCTTCTTCTCTTCACCGAAAAGAAACTTACGAGATGGAAATAATAGGAGGAGACAAAGATGTCAGATACAGTTATCAAAATTGATCATATCAATAAGGTCTATCCAGTTGAAAACGGCGATGACGTTGTTGCTCTTAATGACGTAAATCTTGAAATTAAGAAAAATGAGTTCATCTGCGTTGTCGGTCCATCAGGATGTGGTAAAACAACATTATTAAACATCATTGCTGGTCTAGAAAGACCAACCTCTGGTGAAGCGACGATCCATGGTCGTCCAATTCTTGGCCCAGGACCTGATAGAGGAGTTATCTTCCAACAATACGCTCTCTTCC
>CAVKFY010000027.1:0-4495 GCA_963655775.1 Alistipes communis | reverse complement strand
TTCTTTTAATTTCAAAGAAACTAAATCGTTTTCGTCGTGTTTAGAAGAAACGACGTAATAATACTTAGGTAATTCCTTATCTTTATCCTTTGGTTCAACAACTAAGACTGAACTGAATGGAATTTCTTTTTCTTCGAGCGTCCCATAAATTTCCACATGGGTTTCATCGAGGAATTTTCCATATTTGGTTAATGAACCTGCTAAGAATGATGCATCCTCAAGATAGATGGAGAACTCTTGGGCATTTTCTTTGTAGAGGATTTCTAATTTAGAATCTCTACTTGCATCAGAAATGCTCTTACCAACCTTATGGAAGAACTTTGAGAATCCGTTCTCCTTCTTTTCTTTCTTTTCTTCTGTTTTGACTTCTTCAGCGTCGATTACTTTTTCATCAGACATATTTATATCCTTCTTTCGTTTTAAACATTATAGTTCCAAAAAAGCGCTTAGATATAATGAATGATTTTTTCTTTTGCTAAAATAATCTTCGTTATGAAATTATTTGTATTTGATGTGGATGGAACTCTTGTATATAACGGCGGAGAAATTTCTAAGAAAAATAAAGCAGCTATCCAAAAAGCACTAGATGATGGGAATGCTATAGCAATCGCCTCAGGGAGGCCATTTATTGGTATTAATCAATACTTATCTCAGTTTAAAGGAAAAAATAGATTTGCTATCGGATCGAATGGCGCGACTGTGCAAGACTCTAATGGTAAAACGCTTAATATAAGCGGTCTTCATTTTAAAGATTTATTGGAACTGAGAAAGAAATATTCATTTATCGAAGAAAATGGTGGAGCAATTTATGCCTATGATAAAAATGGGGAGGTTATTGCTTTTAATGAATCATATTGGACGTTTGATGAAAAGAAATACAATGGAATCGAAACGCGTGTCATAAATGAGAATTCGTTTTCTTTGGATGAGACGATTCTTAAGGTCATGGTTGCAGCTGATCCATCAGCATTATCTAAGCTAGTTCTTCTTGATGAAGATAAGATACGATATAATGCGGTTCTATCTGACCCTAAATATCTAGAATTCATGAGCAAGCAAACTGATAAAGCCTATGGCGTGTCTTTCTTAAAAGACTTACTTAAATTGGATATTATGGATGTATACACATTCGGTGACCAACAGAATGACCTTTTGATGATAAAAGGGTACAATGGTATTGCTATGGGAAATGCCATAGATATTTGCAAAGAGAACGCAAAATTCATCACGAAGAATGTTGAAGAAGATGGAATTGCCTTTGCTTTTGAAAATTATGTTAAATGATGGAGAGAATTATGTACGAACACGAAATCGAAAAAATGATTGAAGCAGCTAAGGAAGCGCAAAAACTCATCCTTGAGGTTTATCACACTGACTTTGAAGTTATCACAAAAGATGATAATTCACCTGTTACCAAAGCGGATAAAGGAGCAGATGAACTTATTAGAAAGATTCTCTCAAAAGAATTTCCTACATATGGTTTCTTAACAGAGGAAAGCAAGGACACAAAAGAAAGACTTAGTAAGGAATACATCTTTGTTATCGATCCAGTTGATGGGACAAAAGAATTTGTTTCGAGAAATGGGCAATTTACAACAAACATCGCCTTAGTTCACAAACATGAAGTGGTGGCGGGCGTTATTAATGTTCCTGTACTTGATACTCTTTACTTTGCTAGCAAGGGGAATGGCGCTTATAAACTTAAGAATGGTGGAGAAAAGACTCAAATACACGTTAGCGATAGAACAGAGAATTTACGTGCTGTTCGCTCTTGCTCTTTCTTTAATGAAAGAGAAAAGGCAATATATGACAAACATCCAGAATTATACGCGTCGGTAAATCCTATGGGCGCAGCAATGAAATTCTGCGCGATAGCGGAAGGAAATGCGGATATTTCTTATCGTTGCTCAACTGGAACGAAAGAATGGGATGTTGCAGCAGGCGATATCATCCTTAAAGAAGCTGGTGGCATCATGCTTGTCCCACCAGAGATGGAAGAAATGAAATATAACCGTGAAGACGTCTATAATCGTAACGGATATGTGACCGCAAATAAAAAAGAGAATATACATTATTAAAGAAAAGATTGTTGGTTAACCTAGATGGTGCCAACAGTTTTTTGTTATAAAAAATGATGCATTGCTGCATCATAATCTATTTATTCCTGAGGTTTCTCTAGCTCTGTTTCTTTACGAGCGAGATAATCGTTCATTACTTCTTCTGGTAGGTTCATCGAAGCATCCACACGAATGACTCCTGGAACTTCTTCCATGAGAATTATCTCTACGCCTTGAGAGATATCTGCATCGGCATATAAACATCCGTTGCATGCGCCAACCATTCTGACATATACAACGCCGTCTTTAAAACCAACATATTCAATATCGCCACCTTCTCTTTTAAGGAACGGGCGAACTTTATCGAGAACTTCTTCGATTTGCTTTTCAATTACTTCATCTGCCATAACGTGGAATATTCTAGTTTCTAAGCCTCTCTTTATCAAGCAATATACTTTATAATAATAGATATGAAAACTTCTTTAGAACCAAATAAGAAAGTAATACTTAATGCCATATTTACTTTAAGAGAAGAAGGATACAAATTAAGCCAAGATGGATTAACTCTTCTTCTTAGAGGAGATAAAGAATTAAAAGAACTCTCCTTTAGTTCCGCATACGCCTATCTTCCATCCTTATCTTCCAAGAAAATTAAGAATAGAATCCAATATCTTATTAACCATGGATATATTTATAGGGAATATAGCAAAGAATTCGACGTGCATTTCTTAACATTAACATATAAGGCCACGGACCTTGATTTAAGAACGCTTACCAAGAAGGCAATTAAAGAAGTAAAAGATCATATTTATTTCAGCAAAATCTAAGAAAGAAAAAGGCAGCCTAACGTTATCTACCCCAAGTTAACGTCTTCCCAATGGCTGCATTTCTTTTCCTAAATTTAGGGTACTGAAAGTCTATAATTATTAATGACACATTGTCAATAAATATTTTTTGAAATAATTTCTTGCTTTTAGAATTTTATATTGATATACTCTTCAATCCTGACCGCTTTTGGCCAGGTATATATAGCTTGAAGGAGGAAAAAACGTATGATGAATAACGAAAAAGAAAATTCACAGACCGCTTATGATAATGAGCAACGCGACGATAAAAAATTATCCGTTTTAGCGTCCTGTTTGTTCGATGGTTACTTATATAACGTTGATCACGTTAACTAAGTCACCTTTCTAAGCCTATCTAGGCCTAGAGAACTCAAACTAATCTAAGACTCTTATGTTAAAACATGGGGGTCTTTTTCTTTTAAAAAAGCATCAACGTTATGCTGATGCTTAGAGATTACTTTTCGCCTAGTTCTTTCAATTTAGCGATTATTGCAGGAATGGCGTCTTTAGGATCATCGATATTCATCGTTGCTTGTTCTATTGGGCATAATCCTGTTTTGAAATGGTTGATAATGTTATCGACTAGATTATCGTAGATGATGCTTATTCCGTTATCTTCTAAAACCTTTAAAGCCGGTTTGGAGATGGTTTTGCAGTAGATATTCTTAATTTTAAGAAGAACATATAGAAGCGCTGCGCCTTTACCGATTACCTTATCTGCGGCAGAATATTCTGAATAATCCTTCCCATATCTATTCAACAATGGATGAACTCCTCTAAGAGTATCTGTTTCTACTTTAGAATCGCCTACAAGAACAAGAGTGTAGCTTCCTTCATCTAGAAGTTTTTTTGCTTTTTCTAAATTAGTCATACATCTTACCGTATTTGCTTTCGAGGTAATCGATGAATGGTTTGCTTGTAAGTTCCCTTCCAGTAACTTTCTTTATCCATTCATTTGGCTCCATCCAGTCATGCTTATAATCGTTTTCTGCAAGCCAAGAAAGAACCTTATCCATCTTGTTTTCTTTGATAAGTTCTTTGACGTTTATGTCTTTTTCCATCTTTTCAAAGATCATCGCACCATAAAGGTTTCCTAATAAATATGACGGAAAATAACCGATTTCATTATCTGTCCAGTGAATGTCTTGCATGCATCCTTCTTTATCGTTAGGAACATCGACATTGAGATATTCTTTATATTTTTGTTTCCAAATAGCAGGAACATCTTCACATTCGATCACTCCGTTAATTAAATCTCTTTCGATTTCGTAACGGATGATGATATGAAGTGAATATGTAAGCTCATCGGAATCACAACGGTTTGTTATTGGCTTAACGTAGTTAATTAAATGATAGAAATCTCTAACAGACATATTTTCAAATTCAGGATCAAGATTTTCAGCGCACATCTTTTTGAAATGAGGCATGAATTCTAATGATCTGCCGATGATGTTTTCGTAAAGTCTAGAGTGGGTTTCGCAAATTGCAGCAGTGTTTACCGATTCAAGGTAATTGTCATACATCTCTTGTGGTTTGTTTTGGAATTCAAGGGCATGACCTGCTTCATGAATTTCGGAATATGCAGCCGCTCTC
>CAVKFY010000026.1:0-10178 GCA_963655775.1 Alistipes communis | reverse complement strand
CTCCCAGCTGAGCTAAAGTCCCACATCCGCTCGCAATGAGCGGTGTTAATTATAAGCAAATGGGAAACAAGTAGCAAGTAGTTTATTCACTTACTTCAGTAATTTTTCCATCTGGGCCGGGAGTTGCTTTCATGTAAGCGACAATTGGATCGAAATTCTTTTCCTTTTTGCCAACCTTACAAGCAGTAACTTTCTTTGCTTGGCCAGTAACTAATGCCTCAGCAAGATCGTGACAGCCTGCGTATCCACAAGCGCCACAATTAGCTCCTGGTAACATATTCTCCACTTCTTTAATACGCTTATCTTCCTCGACATGGAGAAATTTAGCGGCCAAAGCAAGCAAAAAGCCTAATACGAGTCCTAATCCAGCAAGAACTAGCACTCCCCATAATATTGTTAATGGATCCATAATCATTTATCTCCTTTTTCTGTATCTTTGTTCTCATCATTTTCCTTATGAAACTCTTCAAAGAATGTACATGACGTTTTTTGACATTGTGAGCACATATCAGGATCTGGTTTCAAATCTTCACATCCCTTTGGCGCTGGCGTTCTTCTATAAGCGACAAAGCTTATGAAGAAGACGGCTAGAAGGAAGATGATAATCGCAACCGTGATGAGAATGTAAACGTATCGCGGCATATTAGGCAACCATGCCACTTAATCCCATGATTGCCATAGCCATGATGGCTGCGGTAATCAAAGCAAGTGGCAAACCTTTCCATGCTTTTGGTGAATCAGTGGAGTCTAATCTTGCTCTGATTGTTGAGAAAAGAACGATCATAACAAGGAAACCAAGGCTTGTACCAATGGCATTAGCCATAGAAGAAGCAAAGGAAAGGGTGTTATTTTCTTGTACAACGCCAAGAACAGCGCAGTTTGTTGTGATAAGAGGCAAATAGATACCTAAGCTCTTATACAAAGCTGGCGAATATTTCTTGATAACAAGCGCGACAAGTTGGACCAAAGATGCGATAACCAAGATATAAACGATAGTGTCCAAGAAGGCTAAGCCTGCTGGAACAAGAACATAGTTATAAATTGGATAGCAAACTAAAGCGGCAAGCATGATGACGAAAACAACAGCAATACCCATACCAACAGAAGATTTTACTTTTGTTGAAACGCCTAAATATGAGCAGATTCCATAGAATCTAGAGAGAACAACGTTATTGATTAATAACGATGAAACAATGGCAAGTAAGAATGCCGTGAATAAATTTGTAGCAGTCATTATTTGGCCTCCTTAGGAGTATTTGCAATAGCAGCCTTTGTAGCTGCCGCTTTTGCGGCTTGTGCTTTTAAGAGAGCTGCTTTCTTTGCTGCAGCTTCTTTTTGTTGTTTGCTAATGTTTTTAGCAGCAATTATAGCTTCGATAACGCCATAGACGATGAAGCCACCAGCTGGTTTAGCAAATAGAGGGATGGACAAGTCTAAGTTGTCGTATTTTAAGATCGGAAGAGATGTTTTTGGGATGAAGGTGAATACTGCGCCAATCGTGATTGTTCCAGTTCCTAAGATTTCACGAACTGCAGCAATGATTAAGATAGCAATGATATAGCCAACGCCATTTCCAAGAGCATCAAGGAATGAATCATAAACCGTATTTTTCTTAGCAAAAGCTTCCGCTCTTCCTAAGACGATGCAGTTAACAACAAGCAAAGAAATGAAGACACCTAATCCTGTATATAATTCAGGAACAAAGGCTTCCGCTAGCATCTTAACGATAGTGACGAATGTCGCGATGATTATGATGTAAGCAGGTGTTTCGATTTCTTCAGGAATCACTTTGCGTAAAAGTGAGACAAGAACGCTTGAACCAACCAAAACAAAGGTAAATAAGATACCCATGCCGATTGCGTTTTCAATGGTTGTAGTAACAGCTAAAGCAGGGCAAGTGCCAAGCAATAAGACAAAGAGAGGGTTTTGTTTCCAAATTGGATTAAGGAAGTTCTCTTTATGTTGTGAACGAGAGATTGTGTTCTTTTCCATATTCTTTTCCTCCTTATTCTGCGCTATAGAGAGCTTTAGCAGCCTCTATACCTTCCCAGACGGCTTTCAATGTGTAAGTAGCTCCACTACCTTTGACGCCTTCAACAGTTTGACTTCCATCAAAAGATTCGAAGTATTTTTCGATAGTAGAATCTAAGCCATTGCCAGCTTCATTCTTCATTAAGGTCATCTTACCAAGTGATGGTGATTCTTTTGAACCAGTGATTGTTAACAAGAAGACAGAATCGGATTCAATTGTCGTGAAAGTCTTCGCGCTCATAATGGATTGAATCTTATAAACTTTTGCAACTTCATTTCCATCTTTAGCAAAGCTCCAATAACGAAGGACGTTAACTTTCTTTGTAGCATCCTTTGCAATGGCTGTTGGCTCGCTAACGCTTGTATATACGTCTTCGTCTTTTGAATTCTTTTTAGAAATAACTTTTTCAAAATAAGCTGATGTAGATTTAAGTCCGCCAGCAGTTGTTAAAGCATCTTTTGCTTCAGTGACCATGGTTTTAACTTTTTCAGAATCAGCACCATTTGTCGCGTTCAAGGTTTCTTCGCTTGGATTTGCGTTATATGCAGTAACATAAGCATCAAGTGATGCTGTATCCGCTAGCGTGCTATTGGTAATAACAAGTTTACCAAGCTTGTCGCCTTCACCAAAGCCAACCGTAATATAAATATCACCGGTATCTCCCTTATATTTTGCGGAATATAAACGACCGATTTCGCCTGTCATAGTATCATCTTCATAGAAAGAATATGATTTCTTGATATATGTACCAGTAACATTTTCGGTTTTTGAATTATCTACCGTAAATCCCGCGTCTTCTCCCCAAATTTCTTTGATATCTTTTGCAAGATCTTCCTTGAAACTATCGCCAATTGAAGAATAGTGATCTCTTGCAGCATTGATGATTTCTTGAAGGGCTTCGGCACCAAAGGTTGCACCACACTTAACGTTATTAAGTGTTGTTTCGCTTGGGTTTGCATTATAAGGATTAACATATCCTGTTTCGAATTGAGTCTTATAAGAAAGACCATCTTCGACTAGATATACCTTTCCTAGAACTGGAGAATCAGTCTCTCCAGAAATACCAACCATTGCTTTGATGCTTCCGTAGGATTTAACACTGATGCTTTTTGAGGTGTAAATGTAGCCGATTTGTTGAGTTTTTGCCGTATCAGAATAAGCAATACGATATTCGGCAAGATTATCATTTCCATCAATCGTGAACGGATCAGAGTTCGCTGCCCAATTTGAGAAAATCTCAACATACCCGCCGGCTTGTTTCTTGGCGTTATTTTGCTCAATAATTGGAGCTGTTAATAAATTAAGAGAGGTTAAGACAAGGGCACTTGCGCCAGCAATGGCACAAAGAATTCCGCCAACCTTAAGCCATTTTTTCCAGTCATTCTTTTCTTCTGAAGGAATATTTGTGTTTTTAATTTCTTCACTCATATTATTTTCCTCCATAGTTAAAACCATTCATACACCAGGCAAAAATACCAAGTGCAACAACAGCGATGGCAGCAATAGCAACCCAGCTCTTCCAACTGAATTTTGTTTTGCTCCATTTGTAGTAATCAATAAAGCAACCAAGTGCATTGCCCATAAGAATTGCATAAGCCATTCCTTCTGGAGCAGAAGCAAAGGTTCTAATAAAGACAACGATTATCGCAATAACCATGCCATACATAACTCTGCTTGGAGCAGTAAGTGGGCTTGTGACTGGTTCGCCAATCATATAGGTCATGCCAAAGAGAACTCCACCAGAGAGTAATTGATAAAGCATATAAATAAGAGGATTGACATCTTTACCTATAAAGAATAATCCTGCGACAAGCGACATTGCTAAGAACATCAAAAGGAAGGAAACTATTGTCTTCCAGTCGATATCTCTTCTTACTAATAAATAAGCAAGGCCAATAAGAAGAGGAATCTTGCAAGATTCGCCAATTCCACCATTAACTTGGCCTAAGAATAAGGCTTTGACGTTATCAAAGCTATATAAGCTTGTTTGGAATCCACTCGCTAATGGAGTTGCACTAGCAGCAAACGATGCATCACCTAAGAAAGAGATACCCCATGCATTGTAGTGATAAACACCACTAAATTTGGAATTAAAGCAAACAAGCATGAAAACAAATGCAACAGCAGCAGGATTGAAGATATTCTTTCCTAAGCCACCAAAGACAAGCTTTCCAAAGACAATTCCAAATAAAGATGAAATTATTAAGACAAAATAGATAAGACCGGCTGGATCAGTATCTCTATTCGAAACCATTAAACCAAAAATGATACCTGAGATTAATGGAGAGACAATATCTGTCACATTCAAAACGTCAAAGAATGATTTTTTGGTTTTTTCATCTTTGCTAAAGATAGCTTTGCGGTTCTTGATTAAAACAAAAACCATCTCAGCGGCAAACATCGTTGCGGCTGGGATTAAAATGTTACGTAAAGCGTAAACGCCATACATCAAAACTGCATAAATGACAGTTGGAGCAAGAGCGATAAGCACATCATATAGCATCCATTCGACAGATTGCTTATGTGCTTTTTTAGGAGCTGGTGCGGCAACTACTTCTGCAGAATTGCTTTTACTTACTTCTACATTCATATTTCTTACCTCACATTAAGGGAGTTTGGCAACAATCTTAGCTCTCTTAACGATTGTCGCTAAATCAATATTGCTCGGGCAAACATCATTACATTTCTTGCATTCATCACAAACAGATGGATTAAGTAACTTAATCTTTGCTTTGTCTACAGGCATGCTTTTCATCGTGGTCATGATGTTGACCGGATTAAGGCCTAATGGACAAGCGTGGATGCAACGAGCGCAACGAATACACACTTGAGCAGTTTCTTTACTCGTTTCCATAGAAAAAAATTCCTTTCAATTCAGTTATATTTTACTATGAAAAAATCCAATGTTAAGACAACTATAAGTTGTAATTTTTCGAAAAAATCTAAGTTTTACTTATCTAACTTTCTTGAAAATAAAAAGAAAAGGCTTATTTCAAGCCTATTTCCTTATAAATATAATCGACATTTTTGAAGTAATAATCATTACTAGTTAGTGAGGTTATATCTTTTTCACTTAAACGAGTTCGAACTTCCTTATTCTCGGTAAGTTGGCTTATGAAGTCCATGCCTTTAGTTACGGAATTCATTGCAAG
The DNA here is from genome assembly GCA_963655775.1 of Alistipes communis. Taxonomy (GTDB): domain Bacteria; phylum Bacillota_I; class Bacilli_A; order RFN20; family CAG-826; genus UBA4951. The sequence continues at coordinate 4,994 of CAVKFY010000026.1, read as the reverse complement.
AGGCTGAACCAGGTCATAAGCGTTCTCTCTTGTTAAACCTTTTTCAATAAGGGCATTCATCGCACGTTGAGAATATATCGCACCATGGCTTCTTTGAATGTTTTCTTCCATTTTTGCTGGGAAGATAGAAAGATTGTCCACCACTTTCTTCATTCTGATTAACATGTAATCAAATAATTCGATCATATCAATCAAACTGACTCTCTCAACAATTGAATGAGAAATATCTCTTTCGTGATATAGCGCATTATCTTCTAAGATCGGAATGAGGTATCCTCTCATCATTCTTGCCGCACCTGTTAGATTTTCCGAAGAAATCGGGTTTCTCTTTTGTGGCATTGCGGATGATCCTTTTTGCCCTTTGGAGAAGCCTTCTTCAAGTTCACCGATCTCAGTTCGAGAGAGGTTTCTAATCTCTACTGCTATTTTTTCAATCAAAGAAGATGCTACAGCCATTGCTGAAGCATATTCTTCATGTCTATCTCTTGAAAGAACTTGGGTTGAAACATTTGGTTTTGTTAACCCAAGTTTCTTGGCAACATATTCTTCGATGCTTGGATCGATGTTGGCGTATGTTCCAACTGCGCCTGAGAGTTTAACCGCTTCAACTTCTTTTCTTGCGAAATTGAAGAAAGCAAGTGAACGTTTAGCTTCATCGTAGAAGGAGGCGAATTTCAAACCAAAAGAATATATTTCTGCATGCATGCCATGTGTTCTAGCCATGCATGGTTGATACTCATATTCCAAAGCCTTTTCTTTTAAGGATTCCATCAAAGCCAAATAATCCTTTTCAATGATTTCATTGGCTTTTTTGTATTGAAGGCCTAAAGCAGAATCAACGACATCTGTTGAAGTTAGGCCATAGTGAATCCATTTTCTTTCTTCGCCTAAGGTTTCACTTACTTGTCTAGTGAACGCAACAACATCATGCTTAGTGATTGCTTCAATTTCTTTAATTCTTGAAACATCCACTTTTGCTTTTTGATGAATTGCCTCTAAATCTTCGTTAGGAACGACACCTAATTTATTCCAACCCTCAACAACGGCAATTTCAATTTCAAGATAAGAATTGAATCTTGCTTCATCGGAAAAGAGTTCTTCGATCTTCTTTGGGGCATAACGCTCAATCATTGAAAAGCTCCTTACGAATGATTGTTTGTTCTCTATCTGGTCCAACAGAAACTATAGCAAAGAAGATTCCAGAAAGCTCTTCGATTTTCTTGATGTAGTTTTGTGCTTCTAGAGGAAGTTCTTCAAAGCTCTTACAAGAAGAAATATTCTCTTTCCAAGAAGGCATGCTGATATAGATTGGCTCGATCTTGCCAACTTCTTTAACGGTTGATGGCATGGTATTGATTTCTTTGCCATTAAGCTTATAGCCAACGCAAAGTTTAATTTCATCAACAGCAGAAAGAACATCAAGTAACATCAATGCACTATATTTAACGCCAGTAATCCTCTTGATGTATTTAAGTTCCATGACATCAAGCCAGCCAATACGTCTTGGACGTTTTGTAACTGTGCCGTATTCATGACCTTTTTCACGGATATTATTTGCATCCTCTCCCTCAATTTCACTTGGGAATGGGCCTGCGCCAACACGGGTGCAATAAGCTTTAGTAATACCACACATTGTATTGATTGAGTCTAATGGAAGACCGGCATTAAGTGGAATGGCGGTTGCTAAAGGAGAAGATGATGTGACATATGGATAAGTGCCATGGGTTAAGCAAAGCATGGCACCTTGCGCTCCTTCGAATAAGACTTTCTTTCCTGAAGCAATTTGCTCTTCTAAGAATAAGGAAGTATCAGTAATCAAAGAAGATAAACGTTCTCTTACTGGAGCTAGATATGCTAACAATTCATCAACTGTATATTCTTTCGCACCAAACGCACGGAGTTCTAGATTCTTGATTGGAAGGACTTCTTCTAATCTTTCTTTGAGATATCCTTCATCGATGACATCGCCCATTCTAAGGCCTAAACGCGATGCTTTATCCTCATATGAAGGTCCAATTCCTCTTCCAGTCGTACCAATCTTAGCTTTTCCTAAAGCATTTTCACGAGCTTTATCAAGATCGACGTGATATGGCATTAAAAGAGTCGCACGATTAGAGATTAAAAGTTGAATCCCTTCGATTCCTTGGGCTTTCAAAGAGTCTAATTCATCGATTAAAGCGATTGGATTAACCGTGACTCCATCGGCAATAACGTTAACGATATGTTTATGGAAAACGCCCGATGGGAGCAATCTTAAAGCATAACGCTTGCCATTGAAAACAATCGAATGGCCAGCATTATTTCCTCCTTGTGAACGAACTACAACGTCCGCTTTCGAAGCAAAATAATCAGTAATCTTACCTTTACCCTCATCGCCCCACTGCATTCCTTGAATCGCAAGAGTTGACATATAAAAATCCTTCTTTCATTAAATATGTAATAAGGATTCGACTTATTACTTATAAAGTGTATGCTCATTTTTAAAAAATGAAAGAGGGATTTTTATCTGAATGGCTAAAAGTCTAGATGAATTGCTAACTATATTTATAAAAAGAAAAGGCCACCTAAGTGACCTCTGGTTAATTACCAACTTATTTTTGCTTGTTTTCTAATTCTTTTTTCAAGGCATTAAAGGTTTCTTCAGAAATAAAATGCTCCATTCTACAGGCGTCTTTAAGGGCGATCTCCTTATCAACACCTATAGAAACAAGGAAGGAAGAGATAACTTGGTGTTTCTCGTATACCTTTCTAGCAATATCGTATCCAGCTGGAGTTAGATATAATTGGCTCTTCAAACCAAGGGCAACGTAGCCCTTCTCCTCTAATTTATGTAAAGCGATAGAAATAGACGCTTTGGAATAACCGAACGAAGACGCTAAATCAACAGCGTGAATTTCCTTCATTCCTTGTTCTTGTAACATCAATATTCTTTCAAGATAGTCTTCTGCGGACTCTAATGCATCAATGGCCATGTTTTTTAACCTCTCAATCAAAAGTAAATATATTTTAACAATATTTTTAGTTATAATCTACTAACTTTTTGTTGATTTATGTAATTTGATGGCTATAATGTCCACGTAAGGAGTAACTAACTATGCCATTAATGATTGCGCCAACAAATACTGAACTTAATATTGTAAGAATTGTAGGCAACGACAAAGCGGTCAAACATTTAAGGGAGCTTGGTATCGTTCCAGATATGAAAATAACTCTATTATCTAGTGAACCTAGCGGGGTGATTTTGCGTATTGGTGATTCACGTCTTGCTCTGGATAGAAATGTTGCAAGAGCCATCCAAGTCGAAGCGATTTAGCATAGGAAAAATTATGGAAGAAGAAAAAGAACTTAAGCCTGCTGATATTAAGTTAGGCGATCAAATTCCTCTTAATCTTCTTGGTGTTGGAATGTCTGGTAACATCCTCCGCATTCAAGGAGAAGGAAGAATCAAGAGACGTATTTTCGATATGGGTTTAACTCCTGGAGCCGAAGTCTTCTTAAGAAAGAAAGCCCCACTTGGTGACCCTCTTGAAATTACTCTTAGAGGCTACGAATTAACTCTAAGAAAAGAAGAAGCCTCACATGTTATTATCGAAGTCACAGATTTGGCACCTGTAGTAGCTTCAAAGAAAGCCAAATAAAAAGAAAGGATTACTATGAGTGAAAATAAGAATTTGAGATTTTGCTTAGCTGGTAACCCTAACTGTGGCAAAACAACCCTCTTTAACTCTTTAACCGGTAGCACGGCATACGTAGGAAACTGGCCTGGCGTAACGGTTGAAAAGAGATCTGGCGTATATAAGAAAGGAGCAGAATCAGTAGAAATCATTGACCTTCCTGGCATTTATTCCCTCTCCCCATATACACCAGAAGAAGTTATTTCAAGAAACTATATTCTTGAAGAAAAGCCTGATTTAGTCATCAACGTTTTGGATGCGACAAACTTAGAGCGTAATCTCTATATGACCACCCAAATCCTTGAGATGAATGTTCCAGTCGTCGTTGCCTTAAACATGGTCGATGCCTTAAAAGATAATAAGCAAAGCATTGATGTTACAGGTCTTTCCAAAAAGCTTGGAGTTCCGGTTATTGGCATCTCCGCTTTAAGAAAGCAAAACCTTGATGAGCTTATGTCTTTAGCCGTCAATTATTCAAAAATCGCCCGTAAAGGTGTCTCGCTTTGGGCAAAAGGCGAAGATGAAGAACTCATCGAAAAAGGCATGAAAGTCTATGAAAGCCAGCAAATCTTAGACCCACGTTTCCATGCCGTTAAAGCCTTAGAAGGCGATGAACTTGAAGCAGAGAAGAATCCTCTTGCTTATAAAGAAGTCTCTGCTTTATACGAAAACCACGAGGATTATGAAGCAGACACTGCTGATAAGCGTTATAAATACATTACTTCAGAACTCGCTATCTTCCGCAAAGGTGGAGTTACTCAAGAAAAGAAGAAATTATCTCGTTCAGATAAGATTGATAAGGTCTTAACAAATAAATGGGCGGCAATCCCTATTATGATCGTCATCCTCTTCCTTATCTTCCATATTACATTTGCAGGAGATTTATTCTACTTGCATGCAATGGGAATTGATTTTGGGGATGGATACGAAGGTTTAATTCATTTCTCGATTGATGGAGAGGAGTTCTACCCATTCAAAGAATTGTTCTATACAGGGGATGGAATTAATTCCCTTGGTTCCTTCCTCCAAGGATTATTTGGCGCAGGAAATGATGCTGGTATTCAAGGCATGATCTGCATGGGAATTAAGCAACTTCTTATTGCTTGCGGTTCCCCAGAATGGCTTATCTCATTCGTTTATGATGGCGTACTTAACGGTATTGCAGCGGTCTTAGGATTTGTCCCACAAATTCTTCTCTTATTCGCCTTCTTCTCATTCTTAGAAGATTCCGGATATATGGCGCGTATCGCTTTCGTATTAGACCGTATCTTCCGTCGTTTCGGCGTTTCTGGAAGAGCATTCTTACCAATGGTCATGGGG
>CAVKFY010000025.1:0-13191 GCA_963655775.1 Alistipes communis | reverse complement strand
TAACAGTATCATCTGTTTTTTGACTAGAAGATGTTTTATCGGTGCTATCAATTTTATTTACGCATGAAGCGAGAGATAGAAGAGCGGTTGCCGCCATTATTCCTATACTTTTCTTTTTTAAATTCATGATGATGTTTTACCTAATTAATCGAATAGAAGGCGGAGAGTGTATCCCCGCCTAAATAAATTGTATGAAGATTATGCTGCGAATAAGCAACCTTGATAGGCATCTTCGAAGGCTTTTTCGACAGTCTTTGTGCCAGTAAGAACACCAGACATAAGGGCTGTGATTTGTTCGCGAGCAGCAGAAGATCCTTTGAAGGATGGAGAGGTGTAATACCACTTTGTGTAGTCAGAACCAGTTGCGGCAAACTCTAAAACAGCGTTAACGAGGCTGCTAGAAGAATTCTTGTAGTTCTTATCAGAGAAGGAAGAAGTTCTAACTGGATTATATCCGGTCATAGAAGACCAAGCGGCACTGTTGCTTGTATTGGTGATGTATTTATAGAATAACCAAGCACCAACTCTTTGAGAAAGTGAACTATCAGACATGAAGCAGATAGAAGGTCCTTGCATGATGACTTTGCCATTTGAAAGATCGGATTGCGGTAAAGCAGCAACGCCAGTTTCGAAGTTAGAAGAAACGTTATACGTAGTTCCACCCGTTGAACCAATAGACATTAAGAGTTCTTGGTTACAGAATTTTGTGGATGTGTAGGTTCCAGAGCCTAATTGAGCTTGAGAAGTCCAATATCCTTTGCCTTTGTAATCATCGGTATCGATGCAAGAATATTCCTTAATTTTGGTAACGAATGCTTTTGCTTTTTCGTTATTGAATAAGAAGTGATTGCTTCCTTCACCTGTTGTATATGGGATGTCATTTTGTGCGCAATAGGTGATAAAGAAGTTGGCATCAGAGTCATAGCCTAATGGGATGATGTCTTCATCAGTTTCTTTGATTGTTTCACAAAGAGTCCACATTTGTTCCCATGTCTTTGGAACAGTCCAGCCATTTTCTTCAAAGGCAGTTTTGTTATAGAAAAGAACTTCGGTAGATTTGGAGAATGGCATGGAATAGTAGCCTTCAACTTTGACGCCATTCTTTGTGTAGTTATTGCCTTCGCTAAGATAGGTTTGGATGAAGTCGGAGGCATCTTTATCGCCTAAGCCATTATCAACGCCTAAGCCAATTAGTGTTGAATTCATATAGTTATCAAGTTTGAGGACTGAATCTGATGGGAGATAGTCAGCAACGTGATCTGGATAGCAATATGCCATAGTTGGAGTTGTTCCAGCTGGAATAGCATTGGAAATATTTTTCTTTACATCGTCATATCCACCTTGTTGGGAGTGGGTGATTTTGATATTTGGATAAACCTTGTTAAATCCCTCAATCATTGAATCAAGAGTTTCTTGGTTTGTTTTACCGATGGTGTGCCAGAATGTAACTTCACAGTTAAGTTTCTTTAAATCACCAAGTGCGGCGACTTGCTTATCAAAGGCTGCAACTTGATCTTCAGCTGTTGAAGATGTTGAAGAAGCAACAGATGAACCGTCGATTTTTGGTCCACAGCTTGTCGCGATAATACCAGCAGACAATAAAGCTAGGGCACATGTTAATACTTTTTTCTTAGACATTTTTTTCTCCATTTAATTTCTATATTACATTCTTACGAACTGTAACCAATTTTATAGGCCTACCCCTTAATACCGGCGCGGCCAACGCCTTTCATAATATACTTGCGGAAAAAGATGAACAATAGGAGTAATGGAACTGTTACAAGGATTGTAGCGGCCATTTGGATACCATATTGTGGTTCTCCTGACGAGGTTGAGAAGGATGAACGAAGACCGTTTGTAACAAGTCTCCAGGATTCATTTCCTGCAGTAACGAGTTGAGGCCAAACATATGAGTTCCATGTACCCATGAGTTTGAGAATGAAGATTGAGATAAGAGTTGGCATTGCAAGAGGCACCATAACGCGCCAAAGGAATTGCCAATCGCTCTTTCCATCAACTTTTGCGGCTAAATATAATTCGTTAGGAATTTGTTTGAAGTTTTGTCTTAATAAGTAAATATAGAAGACAGAAACCCAGAATGGGATGATCATTGAGGCAAAGACTGAGTCTTTGTATGTTAACCATCCAGTGACTTGCCCTACTCCAAATTCATACCAAGGAAGCTTGGCAACGGTGATGTAGTTTGTAATAACCATCATTTCGCCTGGAATCATCATTGTCGCTAAAAGGATTGAGAAGATAAGATCTTTTCCTTTGAAATTAAGACGGGCAAAGGCAAATGCGGCAAGAATTGTTGTAATCATCGTACCGATCGTAGAGATGATACCAACAACAAGGGTATTGCCAACATAGGTGACAAAATCGAAGGTATTAAAGACGGTGATGTAGTTTGTCCAAAGAACGGTAGCTGGGAAGAAGGTCTGAGTATTAGAACGAATTTCCGTTGTGCTCTTTAAGGAGGTAATAATCATCCAATAGAATGGGAAGAGAATGATAACGCTCATGAAAAGAAGGAAAGCATAGGTAATAACTGTGGTAACAATTCTTCCTGCTTTTTGAACTTTGGCTAATTGTTCAGCGTTAGCGCGTCCTTCTTTGATAACAAGAGTCATCCCTTGAGCATTGATTGCTTGGTACTCAGGGGTTGCTTCTCTTTCGGCTTGTTTTTGTTCACGAGACTTCATTTTGAAGAGGCGTTGAAGGAAATTTCTTGAATCGTATTCCATATTAATAGTGAACCCTCCTCTTTGAAACTTGGAACTGAATTGCTGTGAATATCATGATGATAATAAAGAGCAATACGGCTGCGGCAGCTCCTCTAGAAACTGTAGTTGGAGCACCTAAGCATTCATAGATATAGTAGACAATCGTGTACATGTTCTTAGTTGAACCACCATCTGTTGAAGGTGAGCCAAATAAGCCGACGACTGAGGTGTATTCTTTAAACGATCCGATAAAGGAAGTGATCATGATATAAAGAATCTGTGGGGAAAGCATTGGAACGGTAACATGCCAGAATGTCTTCCATTTACCTGCGCAGTCGATTTTCGCTGCATCGTAATATTGCTTATCAATATTTTGAAGAGCTGATAAGAAGATAAGAATCTTATATGGGAGAGCGTGCCAAACAATATAGATACATAAGGCAAGCATACCACTGCCCCATGTCGCACCGCCATCGATCCATTTGTGGTTTCCTAGCCCAAAGATGAAGTTAAGAATACCCTGTTGATCGAATAAGACCGCAAAGACCATACCTACGGCAATGGCGTTAGTAACATAAGGAACGAAGAATATCGTCTGGAATATCTTTTTAAAGGCTTTAATTGAATTCAAACAAACGGATATCAATAAAGCGATAAGAATAGAAACAGGGACTGTAACGAAGGTAATAAGCATTGTGTTTGGCAAAGCAAATGTAAGAACATCTGTTTGGAAATAAACACGAGTTAAGGCACCTGCTGCATCAATATAGGCAAGGCCACCCACTTCTTCGCTATAGAAACAATTCCAACGATAGACCAAATTTTGGGCTGGGTCTTTACCAGCTAAGGTAAGAACGGTAAGGAAGTTATCGAAGGTAAATCCAGCACTTTGTTGGGTTGTATAGTCATAATCCTTTAAGAAGGCAATGACAATTGTGTTAATAAGCGGATAAAAGGTAAAGACAGCGAGAAGAATGATAACTGGCGCAAGATATAGCCATGCTTTCCAGTTATTTTTTTCTCCAGCATCCGCAGAGACTCTCTCTTTTCTCTTAAATAGTTTAGAGAAGAAAGAAGGCTTTTTCGTACTAGTAACTGAGGCTGCCATTATTAGATGATCCTCTCCTCATTGCCTTCAAGAGAGAAAGCAAAACACTTATGAGGTTTAACAGAGCAATGAACTACGCCAGTGGAAACCTTAACAAAGGCATCAACGACGAATTTTGTATTAGAAACCGCTTCTGGATGATCGGCAACAAGCATGATGTCGCGTCCCATTGTAAGGATACGTTCGCAATTGAATGTAAAGCTGCCTTTTTCATCAACAACGATACCTTCTGGACGGATACCGACTGTGCATTCTTGATTTGGAACTTCTTTTTCGGTTATTTCACGAACGACTTGATCGCCAACATAGACTTTGTTATTTTCGATTCTACCTTTGAAAAGGTTGATTGGTGGGGTGCCTAAGAAGTTTGCAACAAATTTATTGCATGGGTTGTTATAAACGTCTTGTGGAACACCACGTTGTTGTTCGACGCCAAGTTTCATAACAACGATTTCATCAGAAATAGACATTGCTTCTTCTTGGTCGTGAGTAACGAATATGGTTGTAATTCCTGTAGATTGTTGAATTCTTCTAATTTCTTCACGTGTTTGAAGTCTTAAACGAGCATCTAAGTTAGAAAGAGGCTCATCTAAAAGAAGAACTTTTGGTTTCTTAACTAAGGCTCTAGCGATCGCGACACGTTGTTGTTGACCACCAGATAATTGATTTGGTTTTCTTTCAAGGTAGTCTTCGATTTGAACAATCTTGGCTGTTTCACGAACGATTTTATCAATTTCGTCTTTTGTGAGTTTTCTCTTTTTGATATATGGTTTACCAGTTTCATCAAAAACTTCTTTGCCATCTTTATCAAGGACCTTTTCTTCGATACGAAGATTGGTAAGAGGGAAAGCAACGTTTTTATAAACGGTCATATGAGGATAAAGAGCGTAGTTTTGGAAAACTAAGCCAATTCCTCTCTTTTCTGGCTCAAGGTCAGTAACATCCTCATCACCGAACCAAATTTCTCCTTCAGTTGGTTCTAAAAGACCAGCAACCATATAAAGGGTTGTTGATTTACCACATCCAGATGGACCTAAAAGGCCAACTAATTTTCCATCAGGAATTGTTACGTCCAAAGCATTCACAGCATAAGTATCAGGAATTCCCTTCTTTGGGTTTCCTGGGAAGCATTTGGTCAGATTCTTGAGTCTAATCTCCATGAGCGTCTCCAATCATTTTTGTCATACATCATTCTAAGAGATAAATTGTTTTCTTTCAAGATAACCATTTTCATGGTATCGATAATATCTTGCTTATATAGCAACAATATTTTTATTTGTCTCTTAAATTCCTCCATATTGAGGAGTCTCCTAATGGTTGGTCTTTTTCTTCTTTTCTTGGCGGCAAAAGAGGGTTTGAATCTCTTGATGCAGCCTTTTCTTGAAGTTTTTTCATCTCTTCATAGCTTGTATAAACAGATTGTTCCGAAGAATCAACCATGTAGGTTCCTGCTAAATAATCATGTAAGGATTGTCCATCTTTTCTAAATGCCATCATTGAGAAAGACACGATAAGAGGAATTCCAAAAGAAACTAGAGATAACATGATAATCAAGAAAAGCTGAATTGCTTGTCTAGCGAGATAACGTTTCCAAGTACAAGATAATCCGTTTGCAGATAATAACGACAATTTCATTGCCTTCATTCCTAGCGTTTGCTTTCCTCTTCTTCCAAAGACAAATGGAATCAAGATTTCAAACACTAAAAAAGAAAGGAATATAGATAACGGAATCAAAACAATGTTGATATAGATGGTAAGAACGTTTCTTGCCTGAAGATAAGAATCATTGTTTTGGATATAGCTAACTGCTCTATCGTAGGCAGTGAGATAGAATTCATTAAGCTTCTCCTCGGTTAAGGAAGGATTCTTTTGAGGAACGCCCTCTGTATCTAATAAGAAATATAGAGTTCCATCACTCGCTTTGATACAAGTATCCCCTACTTTTTGTTTGAAATAGATATTTGGCCCATAAGAAGAACTTGTTGGATCTTCCGAGAAGAATTCTTCGAGGGTATAGAAATTAGTTAAAGCATCTTCGATAATCTGGTTTTGTTTCTCATAGGTTTCTTTCGCGTAATATTCAGTGAGAGTAACAAGATTGTTTTCCGTTTTTTCGTTAGAAACATATAAGCCAGAATCCTTGGATACTTGTATATAAGTATTGAATGAATCAATATAAAGAGGCATCTTCTCTACGACTAGTCTTGAGGCAAAAAGAAAGCCAAAGGTTCCAAAAGCAAGCAAAAGAATCTCAATAATTATCGAAACCATTCTTTTGCCAAACGGCGCCTTGAAATATTCAACGGTTTTCTTTTCTTCTTTACTTGCTTCCATCTTCTTCTCTCTTTTTCTCTAATTTCGCTTCCTCTGAACGAATCTTAACAATGTCTGAGGTATTCACATAAGTCAAGGATGCTAAATCATGCAAAGATTGTTTTTCAGGAGTTACAAACATCATTACCAATGATGCAAGGCTTAACAATAAACCAACGATCGCAAATACGGATAAATTCAAAGAGAAAGATCCAATCTCAAGTAGAGGCATCTCAAATGAACCAAAGCTAAAAGACATAACTCCAACAAAAGGAATAAGGAAGCAATAGCAAATAGTTTGAACAAGACCTCTTATCAAGAAAGAATACCAATGAGGTTTTTCTCCTTTAGAATCGTTAACTTGTAACTTTGCTACCCTCTTTCCTAGCGTTAATCCCGATAATTGAATCAAAGGGATGAGTAAGAAAACAATGATAGAACCTAGTAGATAAGAAGAAATGATAGCCGCACTTTGTAGATAGGAACGTCTCCACATCTTTGAAGCGTATTCTAAAACATATCCTTTATATGTTTCGTTCTTTATCGCATCAGAGAAAGCGGTCTCATAAGTCGTCTTAAAGAAAGAAGAAACCGAGTCATATGCTTTCTTTGGTTCATATGCATCCGTATTTCCTAAGAAATATTTAGAAAGATTTTCTTGGATTTCCGCATTAAAAACTGGTTCTGAATTCAATGGATCAGTTGAATTTGTGTTGTAGACAAACAATGACTCAGAATATGATCCATCAAGTGTTGAAGGTAATTTCAATATTTCTGTATTGTACTCATATTGGCTAAGTTTATTTTCTTCTCTTCCAAAAAGATAATAATCCTTTATTGGTTCATATTTTTCTTTGTCATCAAAAGAAGAAGATTCTTTAGACAGGTAGTAATAACAGAATGGATATTCTAGGTCTGCTTTAAGAAGAATGTTTCCTTCATTATTCTTTTTATAGAGGCTTCTATCGAGAATATATGAAGTCATGTTTGAAGAGATAGCGTTCATCTCTTTGGTGTATTTCTCGAAACCAAAAAGTTTTTGAAAAGCGACACCATATATCGTTACAGTCAAAATGAAAACGGTTAGTATGTCTGCAAGTTCGGCAAGGATTCTTCTGAGGTTACCTCCCCTAATGACAAGTACACCATTATTACTTACTGGTTTTTCTTCTTTGCTAACGTAATCTTTTGGCATGAGTTTTATTATAAATAAAAACAAGAAATAGGCAAAAGAAAACGGAGTTATCGTAATTTATTAGGAGTATTAAAAATGGCCGTCAAACGACGACCATTCTAATGCGTGAAGTTTTTTAAGCTTTTTGTTTCTCTCCTTTAGCAACCATATTCGACTTTACATAATTCAAGTAATAATCGGATGTAGCGTTGCAATTAGGAGTAATCACGGCCTTGCCGTATATCGTCTTGCCGTAATACGTTTGAATTTCAAACGAACCATCATTTTCGATAACTTTATATGTGATCGTGGATGTTCTTTCGCCATAAAGGGGAGATACAACGAAGAAGGCATCCACTTTAAAGGAGTATTTGGTTTCATCTGCTGATTTTTCTTTATCAAAGACATAGAAGCTTTCGTTTACGGAACCATTCGTATACACTCCGTCGACACAATTCTCGTAATGGAAATTGAAAGTTGCGTCCTTATCTTCAACTATATTCTTTGGACTAAGAATATCAAATGGTTTGTTACCTTCCTCCTTTAAATAATCGCCAGCAAAGAATGAGGAGAGTTCATCAAATGAAGTAAAGTTTTTATCCTTTCCATTCTCATATGCTGGCCCGGTATTTATCGAAGTGTAACCGCATATGCGGCATCCTCCTCTTTGATAATAGGCATATGTTCCAGTATCTGGATGCTCATGCTCTTCTTTTAGCAATATTTCGCCATTATATTCTTTGTAATGATATTTACCGTTGTATTTCCATTCCAACGAATCAATCAAAGATTGTTTTGAATCAATAGATGTAGATTCTGAACTTTCCGAAGAGTTAAATAGACTTATTTCAGATGATTCGTCCTCATCAGATAATGAACTGCTATTTGGCTTATTGTCACAAGAAAACAATCCAATCGAGAGGAAGGGAAATAGAAATAATAATTTTGCTTTTTTCATTTTTGCACTCCTTATTGAGGCATGAATATATGTCTTATGGGCCCATTATATAATTGTCAGTTTAAATTTCAATAATTATTTAAATTGTAAAGATTTTGCGATGTGAAGTTATTAAATATATATTTTTTAGGCTTTGCATAATGGTCAATATTGCGATTGTAAATCATCACTAATAAATGGCATCAAAAAATGGTCGTCATTTGGCGACCATTTCGTTTTTTATGAATAGAGACTGATACTACTAGAAATAAGACATTCCTTATTTGCCGAAATTGAAGGTGTTGTCCACTCTTGTGGTTCCGTCTGTTGCAGAAAGTACACAGCCTTTCCAGAAGTTCTTGCCATTCCAGTTACATAGTGCGATATCAAGAGTGATTTCTTTATCAACACCGAATGCATTGCATAACCAGTTATATTGAGTTCCGCTGGATGTGTATAATTCAAACTTTTCGCAATCATCGGAATACAAATTAACGTTTGTGTAATATTGAGATTCAACTTTGCTGATCTTTGCCTTAACAGTATAGACTTCTGTGCTGTGATCAACAGTTGCATCTAAACCTTTTAAATCAGATAGCTTCTTGCCAGTAATGAAGTTGGATCTGGAATATTCATGTTTGCCCATGAGATTTGCAACAAGCTCACAATCGAGTAAGCAAGATTGTCCAGAAGCTGTTGCAGTTTCACTCTTTAAGCCATAGCCTCTTGTTCTTGTACCTTTCAAGGCAACTTTGTTACCGAGTGATAAACCAGATAAGACATCTGTAGAAGTCTTGATTGCAATGATGCCAGTATCATCGATTAAGTAGAAGCCATCTTGGTTTACTAAAGATGGGCCGACAATGCCAAGAACAGTGATGACTTGTTTGCTTTCCGCATCAATTGCTTCTTTAACGGTATGTGTTTCACCAAGGTTTGGTTTGGTATAGGTCACATCTAATGTCTTAGTTAAGCTTGGGTTTGTTCCGTAGTCGATTTTGAAAGTAAGAGTAGCCTTTCCTTCAACTTCGTTGATACGGAAATATGTTTTGCCATCTTCTTCTTTGAATTCGGCAACATTTGTGTTGCTAGAAGTATAAGTAACTTTTGCTCCACTAAATCCTAAGAGAGTAGAAGAAACGCTTGTTGGAACTTCTGTGACTGGGTCGCCATTATAATCACTTCTGAATAAGTCTTTAACATGATATGTCCAAACGAATTCGTTTGTTTTTGTTGTATCGAATTTGTAGTTTTCGTTAATAACTTCGATTGGAACAAAACGCCAGACTGCGCCAGAGGCAGTGCTCTTGGCATTTATTGCGGTAATGTAGACCGTGCAGATCTTTCCATCGAATTCATCAAGCCAGGTGAAATCTCCACCATTGCATTGAGTATAGGTGTATGAACCAGTAGTTCCATCAATATCGTTGAAATAATAGTTGGTGAATCCACTTCCTGGAACTTTCCTGACATAGGAATTAACTTTATAGATTTTGTTGGTGATGTTCTTGGAAGGATCAGTTTCCATGATATCTTTGATTGTTGTTTCGGTGATCCAACTCTTATCGTAAGAATTTGTTGTGGATTTATCGTTAGAAACAATGGTGACATCACTTAATTGGCAAGAACCTTTGTAGCCTAATTTCTCAGCGTTCTTTTGTTCAGATTCAAGAATCCAGAAATCAAGAGCACCGCAAACTTTGATCTTGTTGCCTTCTTTGACTTGAGAGGCGGCTGCTTCAGAGTGAATGTAGATTGAGGATGTATTGTCGATGACATAGAAGCCATTTGGAACTTTACCGTTGGCGTATGTAATTCTTTCGACAACGCCTTCGACTTTGACTTTAGAACCACTTGCAAGTTCTCTTGCTTGAGCAATAGTCTTTGCAGCGTATTCTGATTCATCAAACTCCTCTTCTTCATGAAGGAACTTAACGATCCAACCAGATTTAACTTCAGGTGTACCGTTGTAATTAACTAAGGTTGCATATAAAACAACTTTGTCCCCTGCTTGAGGTTTTTCATCCATTGCGCCATAACGATCTTTTCCATCAGCGGAATAAGAACCGTAGACATAGATACTTCCAGTGGAATCTTGGAGCGTGAATGAGCCATAGGTATAATCCTTCATTTCAGCGATTGTACCAACGATGTAATAACGTTCGGTTGTGGCTTCAGTGTGGGCTGTAGCAATTTCAATGGCTTTTGCGACGGTGATTGAATCGTATTCCTCGCCAAAAATGCTAGAAGATGATGAGCTGGCTGAGCTTGTTTCAGATGATGCTTGAGATGAATCGGTTTTGTTAACGCATCCTGCAAGCATGAGAACACTGCTCAAAGCAAGCAAACAAAGTTTTTTTGTTTTCATAATTTTCCTTTCAATTTCCAACAAAAATAAAAAACACCAACCAAGTACACAAAATAGAAACGAAATGTTTTAATTTTTCATTTCAATCAAGAAACGGGGGTGTCTTTTTCTATGTATGTAACGGAAGAATGTTCTTCCTTAAATATTGTAACCAATTGTAAAAATTAAGGAAGATAGAAATTTGTAAACATTTCGCATGCGAATCGTTTTAAATTCATTTATGTTGTACAATACCCCCAATGAAAAAGCCATTTTCTAAGACATACGTTATTCTCTCGATATATAGCAAGCTAAAGAAAGATCGTGTAATCAAAAAGAAAGATGTCCTTAATGAACTTCTAATAAGCGACCTCGCTTTTAAAAGATACATGAGAGATATAAGAGATTTTCTAAAAGATAACGATCCTAACTACGTGATAACATACGATCGTAAAGCAAATAAGTATTATCTAGAGAAAAGAAAAAGCTCCTAAGAGCTTATTCTTCTTTGGTAAGATTAACCTGACTTTCAGGTGTTTCTGACTCGATTTTATTTTGTTCTGCAGTCTTTTCTTTTTCGTATTCATCGAAGGAGGTAATCTTGCTTGCTTCTTCTTTTGCAAGATTAATCGTAGATGAATCAATAACAGAATCCATCGAGAATCCTTCTTCTTTTGGTGCAGATTTGGCTTTGATGTTCTTAGCAAGATACATCTCTTTATCATCGTAGCTTGCAAAGACTTTAGAGCCTTTCTTTGCTACAACATTTGTTTTGAATAATCTATCATGCAACGTTCCTAAGCCATTTCTTGATAAAGCATAGAAACCAAAGTCAAGCAAGGCAACAACACCAAAGACAATAATGCTAATCGAAGAATTTGGAATCAAAGTCAAGCAAGATAAGACAAACATATATAGAGGTCTAAGGAATCTTTGCCATGGGCTCATATATAAGCCATCTTGATGAATGGTAATTAAGCCGAAGGCATATTTACCAATCGTTCTTCCTTTTTTATCACATACAGGAATTAAATAGAAAATGATGAAATTAATTGGCATTAAAGCAAGAAGAGAGCATTCCCAAGAAATCCATTGAACTTGTTTATAGTGTTCAGTGAAATAAGTTTGGCCAGAGTTATTTTGCCCCTCCATATGAAGAGCAGCATTGTAATATATTCCACCCGATGTTGATGTACTTGTTCCACTCGTGGTTATCTTAAGGAAATAATCACGAAGATTGGTTAGGGTTGTTTCTTCTTTAAGATCCACTTTGGCTTGAATCTCACTCCTTAAAACAGGTTTGGCAGTTAAATTAGGCGTGCCATCTTCATTTGTCGCATATTGGAAATATGGCTGAGTTGAATCGGATGAATATAAGGTAACATCAGTTTTGCCTTCTACATCTTTAGGATTTGGTAAAAGGAATACATCCTTATATACATAAGTCTTATAAGAATCTAGTGAGTCTGCAGAATATGTATATCCCTCAGGTTTGACCATACGAGAGTCGGTTGGGAAGAAAACTGTATAGTAATTCCAAACCTTATCTAGATATGCGACATATGCCAATTCTCCTGATGGGGTTGCAACATAAGCAGAGTTTGACGAATCAACACTACCATCAGGTTTGTAACCATAAAGATAGATAGATGTAATCTTTCCGTTTGACTCAGTCACATTAACAAGGCCTGAATCTTTAGCAAAGGAATAATATTCTTGTTGAAGCTTACTTCCTCCAAAAGAGTCGAAACAATAAACCCCTGTGACGAACGAATTCAAGATCGTTCCAATAATAAATGCCAATAAGAAATCAATAATAAAAGAGAATGCTCTTTTAGATACTGGCGCTGCTTTTAATAATTCTTCGTTTTCCATAGAAATTACTATACTTTATTCCGTAAAAAATGGAAGAAATAAATTATCAATGGTCGATGTCTTCTATATTAATTCGTCTCACTCAAATATCGAATTGATTGTTCAACTTCTTTAGGCACGAAAACAAACTTAGTCCAACTCTCGGAAACTAGAATATGAGAACAAAATTTCCTTACTTTCCTAGGCTTAAGAATAAAAGTTCTTCTTTCAAATATATTCTCCGACTCAAATTTAATCGTTCCATCGTCTAATTTAGTCGCGTTAACATTTCCGTAGATTTTATTGTATGACGAACAATAACGAGGAAGCTCAAGTACGCCGACAAATAGGCCAAAAGATACAACTAAGATAATAAATACGATGAAATCGATAATTAACGCACAAAATAAGTAAATAAAAATGGCGGCTAAGCCAAGTGAAATGAGGATTCCAAGAAAATACCACCAATTCTTTACAAGTAATAGGAGGCGGTAATCTTTTCCGCTTAAATGGTATTCAATACTTTCCATATCTCTTATATTCTAAATATTTTTAAAGGCAACACAAAAAGCCCCGGATAAACCGAGGCTTAGAGTTACTAATTTAGAAATTAGTGAATGATGTCAACAACCTGTCCGGAACCAACGGTCTTGCCGCCTTCACGGATGGAGAACTTAGTGCCAGCTTCAAGAG
The DNA here is from genome assembly GCA_963655775.1 of Alistipes communis. GTDB lineage: Bacteria > Bacillota_I > Bacilli_A > RFN20 > CAG-826 > UBA4951. The sequence goes on along the minus strand of CAVKFY010000025.1, from coordinate 39 downwards.
CAACTGGGTGGATTAAGCTAACTGTGAAGGTAACGTGAT
>CAVKFY010000024.1:0-13792 GCA_963655775.1 Alistipes communis | reverse complement strand
ATACTGTTACTGTCACTTTTTGGCATACCATGGGTAAGGCTAATCAAGATTTATTGCAATCGATGATTAAATCTTTTAACAAGCTCTATCCAAATATTAAAATCAATGAAAGTGCTGCAACCGGTTCATACGAAGACTTAGAAAGCATGATTTTAAAGAACGTTTCAATCGGCAATTTACCGACAATGGCATTCTGTTATCCAGACCATGTTGCTGAATATCTTAATAGTGGCGGAACAGGCATTGTTCAAGATCTTTCTTCTTTTATCAATGATTCTGAAATTGGCTTCACAAAAGCTGAAGGCTCTCATAAAGATGCAGATGGAAATGAAGTCTATGGCAAAGATGACTATGTAAAAACTTTCTGGGAAGAAGGTTCTAACTATACAAAAGAAGGCGTTTATAGCGTTCCTTTTGCAAAATCCACAGAAGCCCTTTTCTATAACAAATCCATGTTTGACGAGTATGGATGGAGTGTTCCACAGACCTGGGATCAGATGTGGGATCTTTGTAGAGAAATCAAAGCAACTCTTCCTGATGTAACTCCATTAGGATATGACTCTGACTCCAATTTATTTATTTCCTTATGCCAACAAATGAACATCCCATATACAAGTGCGACAGGAAATCATTATTTATTCGATAATGCTCAAGCCAAGGCTATGATGTCTGACTTAAAGAGCAAATACGATGAAGGACTTTTTATCACAAAAGGTAGCAGTGGAAATAACACTTATACTTCAACGAAATTCACCCAAAGCGAACTTCTTATGAGTATTGGCTCAACGGGTGGTACAACATATAACCAATCAGTGAATTTTGAGGTTGGTGTTGCTGAACCTCCAGCGGTTGATACCAATAACAAAGCCGTTGTTTCTCAAGGTCCATCTATTTGTTTCTTTAACTCAAAAGGAAATAATTCCAGCAACGCTCAACTTAGAGCAGCTTGGCAATTCTACAAATTTATTTCCTCTGCAGAAAATAGCACTCTCTATTCCATTTCAACTGGTTATCAACCAGTAAGAACTTCTTCTTATGAAACGGAGACTTATAAGCAATTTGCCGCAGATACCACAAGCCTTATGAATAAGGTTGCCAAAGCTTCCTCTGGCATGCTTGATTCATATTTCAACTCACCAGTATTTGTTGGCTCTGCCAAAGCAAGAAGTGAGGTTGGTTCATTAGTGACTGCCGTTCTTGTTAACTCAAAGACTGTTGATAAAGCATTCACTGATGCATTATCAAATTGCGTTAATTCAAATTAAGCGAGGTAAAAAATGAAAAAGAAAAATAAAATTATAGCTAGCTTACTATCAGGATTATTCCTCGTTGGCCTTGCTTCATGTACACCAAAAGGTGATTCTACTAGTGCATCTTCCGATGCGTCTTCTGAGGCATCTTCAGAAGAGGCATTTATCGATTATGCCGCTCAAACAAAACTTACTTATAGCTACACTGGTAAGGATTTCCTTACTGATGGAATTGGCGAAGTAACTTTGGTTACAAAAGTCGATGGTGATACAGCTCACTTCAAATCAAAAGTAAGTGATTCAGGTACAATCAAAGGCAGATATAACTGCATTGACACCCCAGAATCAACTGGTATGTTAGAACCATGGGGACATGGCGCTTCTGAATATAATGGCAAACTTCTTACTGAAGCTAAGCACATCGTTCTTACAACCGATAAGGCCGATTCCAAGACTGGTCCGGCACTTGATTCAACAGGTGGAAGATATCTTCTTTATGTTTGGGTTGCCAATGTTGATAACCCAACATTAGATGATTTTATCAACGTTAACCTTGCCCTTTGCCAACAAGGTTGGTCAAAAGCCAAAGGCGTTACGGGAAAAGAATATGCAGATGCATTCTTAAATGCTGACGCTCAAGCTAAGAATTTCAAACTTCATCTTTGGAGCGATGAAAAAGATCCTGACTTCAACTATTCTGATCCAACAAAGATCGACCTTCGCATGATTGTTGAAGGATTCGATACTAAAGGTGAAGCATATAACTGGGTTGGATCTAAAGTTACATTCGACGCCTATGTTGCAGGCGTTGGTCCTGATCAAGGCGCAGCGTATGTTTGTAACGATATCTCTTGGACAGATACAAGTGGAGAACATACTCAAAGATATGGTATGTATATCTTCACCCAATATATTGTCTATGAACCATTAACAAAGATTGGCAATTATCTTGAAATCAGTGGAACCGTTACGGAATATAACGGTACGATGCAAGTTGTCGACGTTTCCTATTCTAAGTTCTATGAAGATGACTACGATATCAAATACATCGATAAAGAAACTCATTTAGACAAGGTTGCCCCTGCGACTGGCTCAGCAGGAACATTCGCTAATGATAAATACGTTAACACAATGGTCACTGTAGACTTAGTTTGCACTGGTGGCTATGCAACCGTAAATACCGCAACAAAGAGTGCATATGCCTTCACTTTATATTGTCACGATAAGAACAATACTTCTGAATCATTAAATATTCGTATTGCAGATTCAATCGCTATCTATTATCCTGGCGTTACAAGCAAAACACCATCGAACCGTATACAAAATTGCATTCCTTTCTGGACAGGAGAAAAGAGCATTGCTGAAGCTATCAACAATGGCAAAAACACTGATTCTAGAAAGTTGCAATATATCACCATCACCGGTGCTGTAGTTAAATACATCACCACAAGTGGAAAAACCACTTATCAGGTCAATCTTACCAATGTTAACGATTTGACCCTCCATATGAGTGGAGAATAATAATTTTGGTTGATTTATCTTCAGGAAGGAGAAATTTATAAATGAAGAAAAAATTAAACATCTTAGTATTGGCTTCAGCCTTTGCTATGGTAGGCTTAACAGCTTGCGGACCACAAACTCAAGCTTCATCATCAACTGATGTTTGCGCAGTTACCAATGATGTTAAGTCGATTGCTGAGAAAGCATGGAATGGCGTTGCCACAACCTACGCAGATTGGTCTTCAACTGGCGTTACTGGCGATCAAGACTTAACAACGAGTGCAAAGAAGAATAGTGAGGATGGCACAACAACATACAACTTCGACATCACCTATTCTGTCGATAGCACATATGCAGCCAACCTCAAAGTTAGCTCCGATGGCAAGAAATTAGAGGTTACTTGCCCAGATTCGCTTTCTGGTGGAAGCGATGTCCAAACAAAAGTCAAAGTTAAATTAACTCTCAAAGATTGCACAACAGTTGCATACGAAGCAGAATTCAATGTTCTTGTTAAAGCAGTCGCAAAAGTCAAGAGCCTTGCTGACCTTTATAAGACAGACGCTAAAGGAAATGCGCTTGTTGCAAATAAATCTGCCGTTTCCTTCAATGCCTATTACATTGGCATGTATCCTGGACAAGGTGCTATCTTTGGCGATGGTGATTATGCCATCTTAGCCTATAAGACAACAGAACTTCCTGAAGGAACCAAAGCAGGCGATGCATTCGCGATCAGCGGTGTTCTTTCTGATTACAGCGGTCTTCGTGAATTATCTTCCTCTGGAACCACAGTTACAAAACTTGCTACAGCCCCAGAAGGCTTAACGACACCTACAACAATCACCTTAACAAGCGAAGATGCCAGAGCATTTAAGTTTGGTGATGATAATAGACCAGTTGATGTTAAAGGTGCAACCGTTACCTCCGTTAGCGGTGATGGAAGCTCTTCTAACCTCACAGTTAACGTTAAAGTTGGCAGCCAAACATTTGCCGTCTTTATGAATACAACATATTCTGCAGACGTTATCCCAACCTGGAAACAAAAAAGATTAGGCAAAACCTCTGCCGAATTAGTTAAACCTGGTGATACAGTTAGTTTCACCGGCTATATCTCTGCTTATAGTAATGTTTACCAAGTCGTTTATGGAAAAGTCTATGATTGGACAGAAGTTGAACACTCTGCAACTGGACCGGTTCAATCACAATTATCAAAAGGTGCAACAGGCACAATTAGCTTATCATTTAAGGGCGGTGAAATTGCAAGCGAAGTAACAGTTACATCTTCTGATGAAAATGTCGTTTCTGCCCAAGTTAAAGAGACAACAAAAGATAACAAAGTTACAAATCGCTATGTTCAACTCACCGCAAAAGGTGTTGGTGATGCCAAGATTACTGTCGTAAGCAAAGCCAAAATTGGCGAAGAAGAAAAGACATTCACTGATGAATTAAATATCAATGTATTTGATGCTGAAGCAGATCTTGAAGAAACAACAATCGAAGCTTTAATCGCAAAAGCAAGCTCTACAACCACAAGTGGAGTCTGGGATACTTCTAAGATTTATAAAGTTACTGGTATTCTCGAAGGCAAAACTGCTTATGAAAAAACCGGTGCTAGCTATTTAACAGATCATACAAGCGGAAAATCCATTCAAATCTATGGTTTATCCGGAACTAAGAATAGTGGCTTCTTCAAAGCTGATGGCAAGTATAAATACACCAACCAAAATGATGCAAGCACCTCTTTATCAAAAGTTTATAACGGACAAGAAGTTACATTGCACGTTATGTTCGAAGACTATAAAGGCGTTCCACAAATTGCTGGCAGCGTATTCGCTAACAAGAATGTTGACTATACATATGCTTCATCAATTAATGTTGGAGATAATGGTAAGGCCGTATTAACCACAACCGATCCTAAAAAATTTGGCACAACAGTAACTGGTACTGTCACTCCAAATGAAGGCTACATGGTTGACACTGTTACCCTTACAACAAACTCTGGCACATCGAAATTACCTGTCGGCGCAGATGGCAAGTTCTCCTACAGCGTTACATGCAAAAACGAAATCGATGTTACATTCAAGAAGAAACCTGTTGCAGGAGATCTTGTTACCGTAACAATCGATGGCGAAGCATTAGGCGTCGCTGGCTCATATGGCAACTCTTCCGCTGATATCAACGGCACTGAAGTCCTTGGCAATCTTCTCTATTTAGGTTCTAACGGAATGCAAATGAAATACGACAAGAACAAAGGGCCGTCTTATATTGCTAACAAAGCCGCTTTCCATGGTGCAATCCAAACAATCGTTGTAACATTCAATGCCGAAAAATACAGCGGCGAATACGGACTCGATGCTGGACAAATGACGTTAAGCGTTGGTTCATCAGATTTATCTGCAAGCGCAGCATCTGGTACAGCAATTACAAAACTTGACGATAAGTTCCAATATACGTATACTGCCGAAGAAAATTCTAATAATACTTACTTCAATTTATCCCATACTACAGGAAATTCAGATGGGAAATCGTATACTACATATGTTGATTCTGTCGTCGTTACCTATAAGTACGCTGCTTAATCAAAACACATCAAATCAATGATTTGGCCCTCCCTTCTTGGAAGGGCCTTTTCATATATAAATATATGAATTCCTGCCTATTGAACACACTTGTTATTGAAAAAATGTTCTCATTTCATTATGCTTTTCTTATGAACAAATCATTGAAATTACTTTTATTCCCACTTAGCCTCCTTACTTTAGTTAGTTGTGGCACAGAGACAAGCTCTAGTTCTTCTTCTTCATCTAGTAGCAACATCTTAGGCGGTCAAACCCTTAATGATGTGCTTGATTATTTTGATCAAAGTTTATCTGCAAACGCTTCATATAAATATTTCGAAGGAAGCAAAACTCCAGGCGCTACAACAATTTTCACAGAAAAAGGATGCTTTACAACATATCGTAACTTTACAAATCTTACAAGCAATGGCCTTATTACTATTGATTCTACTTTAGCCTCTTCTAAAGGAGTTGAAGCAGGTGTCTATCAATGGACAAAAGACAGTGAGACTAAAGCACTTACTCTTGGAGATAAGGTTGGAGAAGGAACCTATCAAGAAGTCTTCCACAATCCTAAGGAAATAAAAGAAAATAAATCAAGCTATATACATAACCTCCGTTATGAAACAGAATGCGAAAAAACTGATTCAAAAGCAGAAGTTAAGTTTACCGATGCAGAAAAAGCAGCAAAGAATGGAAACTTCACATTAAATAAGATCTTCAAAGATGAAGAATCTGAGAAACTGCTTATCAACTTTGCTAAATCTTTAGGAGTTTATGAAATTATCGATAAGACTGAAGGTATGGAACTTAATTATGCCAATATCTATTTCGGTCCTATTACCGCTTCGTTAAGTGTTACTTTCTATTCTCAATATAAAGGTGGATATTCTTCCTTTGAGACAACAGTGACTGTTAACCAATTTGGCACAGCGAAAATTAACGAGTTGACCTCTTATATTGGAGCCTAATATGAAAAAAAGAGTCGCCTTATTTGTATTCCTAGGTTCAACTCTTCTTTTTTCATGCGCTAATGATACAAATTCATCTTCAAATGATGGAACTCTTACTTATAAAGCGGGTTCTTCCTTAATATTCACAGAATTCTTTAAAGGAAGTTCTACAGCAGATCGTGCGATAGAAATTGGAAACATTGGAAATAGCAGCATAGATTTAAGCAAATATTCAATTATCATCTACAAATCTGGCTCATATGACTCTCCATATGAGATAAAACTCAAAGGAAATTTAGAAGCAAAAAAAGCATATGTTATTGCTTATAAGGACGCTAACGATTCGATTAAGAATGTTGCAAATCAATTAGATGATGAGTTACCTAACATTGGAACATATCCAATGGTTATAACTGATGGAACATATATCTACGATACGTTAGGTACGTTAGGATATAACGTTTCTTGGTGTGACAATTTAGACTTAGTTAGAAAAAATGAATATATGGTTGGCCAAGAGAAATTCGAACCGTATGATTGGATTGGCTACTCAAATACAGATTATTCTCGTTTAGGAGTTCTTTCTTGTCCATTATCTGAAGAAGAAATCCTAAAAGGACCAAGAATTGCTGACCCATATAAAGATGCAGCTTTCTTTAAAGAAGGAAGTGTAACTCTTGGTGGGGGAGGATTTGTTGATGTTACTATCAATAAACTAATTGATGGAGACACGACGAAATTTAACTATCCAAGCGTTGTTACCGATGCAGGATATAAAAATGGCACAAGCGTGCGTTATGAAAATATCGATACTCCTGAAATATATCATGGAGGAAGTTCTCCTGCAGATCCGTGGGGAGATGCAGCAAAAGACTACACTGGTTCTTTATTAACTGCAGCAAAACGTTTAAGAGTCCAATCCTTGCCGAACGTCTCTGTTACTGAAACATATGGAAGATTGTTACTCTACGTTTGGGCAAGTAACGAAGAAAGTGGAGATGATTCCTTCTATTTGGTAAATCACTCGATAGTCTTAAATGGATATTCCTCTGTCGCTTTCTCTGGAGATACCTCTTCTAAGATGCTATACAAAGGAATCTCATATTACCAATATCTGATTGATGCCAATAATAAGGCAACAAAAGAAGGATTAAGAGTTCATGGACAAAAAGATCCGAATTATAATTACTAGAGGAAGGAGAAAAGAATGAAAACAATTTGTAAAGACTGTTTAGGAAAAAACAATGTTTCTGAAACAAAATGCAAACATTGTGGAAATGAAATTGTAACTAACTTAAATGGAGATGAGGAGATTAGACCTGTAATTCAAAAACTCCATAAGAAAACCAATGATTTAAGACATTATATGAGCCATGCTTTATCGGCATTGGTCATTGGTGCGATTTTCCTTATTATCGCTTTCTTCTTCTATTATCTTTCCTTCGTTTCTTCTGTTGATCCTAATACTGCAGAAAAGATTTATGTCGTAAATACTTCTTGCTCTGAATTCTATGTCTCAATGGTCGCATTGATTGTTGGTGGGGTTCTCTTTGTTGGAGGAGTTAGCTTTGCTTTGGTTCTTTCTCGTATGAAGAGACAAGTTTTAGCAGATGTCGATCATATCAGAGAAACAGGGGAACTTAAATCTATTCCTGTAAAACTATTGATTGTTGTTTGGTTCAATAAAATTGTTGCCAAAACAAAACACTTAATCTGGGTTTTGAAATATAACAAAGCAAATAAAGTGAAGAAGGAGGGCAAATAAGATGGCAAAAAACTTAGTCGCCTCACTTGAAGAAGATAATATCAAAGAAGAAAAAGGAAGATTCCTTTCTCTTGATTTAAACACATTAAAAAGACCTGGTGTCATTCTCCGTTTAGCGGGATTATTAGTCTGCTTTATTGCAATTATTCTCACTATTGTTCTTCCAACTGTAACTATTGAATATAAATGGTATTCTTCCTCTTCGGAATTTGACGTAGCCAGATCGACTCTCTTCCCTGCTGAAACCATCTACGGTCCAAACGCCTTATTTGGCGGAGGATACTTTGCGATGTATTTTAAGAGCAACATCATCAAGGGAGTTCATATCCTTTCTTCCGTGCAAGCTCAATTCAATTGGATCCTATTCATCTTGCTCTTATGCATGGTTGGATTTATCGTTCTTGGTTTCTTTGTTACTTTCACAAAGAAATTAGAAAAGTTCTCTAAATTAACGGTTCTTGGTTTTGCAATTGGTGGATTTGCTGCAATTGCTAGCCCAATTTGGTTTATGGTTGCAAATAACATTGGTAACCAATATGCCGTTGCAACTACAACTCTTACAAGATACTGGACATATGATTCCTTCTATTGTCATTGTTCTTGGGGAGCTATCGTTGCTGCTATTACATTTGTTATTGCAGCTGCTTTATTTGCTCTAGGTAGTGGCTTTGAAAACAAAGGTGGAGAGAGAGGACAATAATTATGAAAAAGAATTTAGTATTAGCTTTAGCATCATTCATGCTTCTTTCTTCCTGTGGGGTTAATTCTTTTGGAAAAGAAATAACTTCCGAAAGTGACTTCGTGACTATTTATAAAAACACCGATTCTGATTTTAATGTTGTTAAATCGAATCGTGTATTCAAAAAGTCAGATACTGCGACAGATACGTCATTGGCAAGCGAAAACCATAATGTTGAAATCTATTCTGGTGAAGACTTTGTTTATGAACTCACCACAAAGATGACCGGATTCACCATTAAATATGATGTTGAGACGTATTTCCTTATCTCAGGAGAGAAGAATGGGGTTGTTTCTGAAGACGCCTCTCTTTTAAGTGAGTATCGTGGCTTGGCATATAACGTCATCAATACTGATTACTCTGCAGTTTTATCTGTTTATGAGAATATGAAAAGCTTTGCTGGTAAGAAAGGAAACTGCGAAGTTAACGGAACTTCATATAGTAATGTTTCGCTTACTCTTGCTGATGCAAATACAACCTTAGGCTATGTTCTTAAATATACCTACGAAAAGAATGGCGGAACACGTACAGAAGACCATTACATCACTCTCGATAAGACAGATAATAAATGGGGCATCTCATTCTATTCTCAACGTATTACCGATCTTATTGATGGAACGGAATATTATTATGTTACCGAATATCAATTCACTTGCATGAGTGATGCGTCTTTGGCAAAGAGGACGCTTAATGTTAAGACAAACCTCTCTGCTTATTCATTTGTCGCAAAAGGACTTTCTTCCGATTCAACAGATCTTGAAGATAATAACGCCCTCTCAAAGAAATAAATCTCTTGCATGATATCTTGAGTTATTGTAAGATACTTCATGCGTTGGTCCCTTAGCTCAGTTGGTAGAGCAGCTGACTCTTAATCAGCGGGTCGCGGGTTCAAGTCCCTCAGGGATCACCAATATAAAATTAACTCCTAGAAATGGGAGTTTTTTTCTTTCTTAAGTCTCTGATATTTGGCGCAGATTAATACAAGTTGAATCGAAAATATTTAAAACTGACTAAAACATAAAAGATTCATTTTTTTATCTTTTAATTCAACGTAATAAAAATAAACCAAATATCTAAGATATTTACTTAATTGTAAAGAAATATTATAGAATAAATAAAGCGTTATAAAAAATATTTATTGACATATAAACCATTTGCTTTAACATAAACTTGTAAAAAGAAAAGAGGCAGCTACTATGCACAAACATCTACTCGTTTTCGCTTTATGTTCATATATTAATGCTTCTTTGATTTTTAACGCATAAATGTATAGAGGAGATTTGTGTAATTATGAAACATATAAAAAACATAGTTAAATTAGTTGTTTCAGGATTAGCGGTTACTACGATGCTTTCTTGCAAAGATAACTCCTCTAACGTTATCAAAGATGAGGAAATCATAGAAAAGGTTACTAATTATCAATTGGAATATCCATCACAAGATCCTGGTTGTGAAATCTCTTATCATCATATGTGGGACGGCACAGATACAAAGAATATGTTCGGTCCTAACTATAGTAATGAGAATAGACTCTTTACATATTTATTGAGTTACGAAGAAGAAACTGATGATTATTATTTTGTTTATGTAAATAAAGATAGTCTTTCTATAATAACAAATTGGTTAGAAACTTACTTAGAAAGCAAAACATCAGATAACGAATGCCAATTCGATAAAGATGTAAACATTGTTGATGGCAAGTATTTATTAGGCGCGAAAAATAACGATCTTAATGATTTCTTGGTAACGCATTCTGACAACATTAGTCAAAAATTAGATATTGATGGCTATAGAATGGCTTTGTGCTTAAAGGCGAAAAACGTGAACGTTGTAAAGAATGCATCAACGAAAACTGAGATTAATAAGAAGTTGCAATTATTCAAAAGAGTGCCATTAAAATACGATCAAGATAAATCAACGTTTGCCGAGCTTTCTTCTGATTACTTTAAAAACGATAAATACGTTAATGAAAGATTTTCACGTACAGGAGAATGGTTAGAAACGAATTCAAAATCATTTGTTGATCGTAATTGTCTATATGCCCCATCGATAGGCATCATTATTGATGGCGGCTATTATAAATCTGTTTCAGTGCAAATCTTCGATAAAGGAATTCTTTTGCCAAGAAAAGATAACGGTTATGATCTCTTAGATAAAAATGTCGAATTGCCTTTAACAGTTCAAGATGTTTATCAAGATTATAGAGATGATTTCTTGGACGCATTTATTGAATACAAACAAAACTCTTCAACTGGAGATGGATATTTTGATACGAACAAAGTTTTGAGTATTTTGAAATAGACACGACATCATAGAATAAAACGATAATTAAATGCGAAATCATCTCTTTCTTGCCAAAAGATGGCAAAAAAGAGTTAGAATCCATATGGTCTCCTTTCAAAAATAAATGACCTTATATAGATTAGCGAAAGGAGACCTTTTTCTTTCTCTTGAAATGAATTTCATATTTCGTATAATTAACTCGGATAAAACCGAGTCGGAGTAAACCGAGTATGAAATTTATTGGAAGAAAACAAGAATTAAAAATCTTAAATGACGCTTATAATCGTGACGGATACGATGGAATCGTTATTTATGGTAGAAGACAAATAGGAAAAAGCTCTCTTCTAAATAAATCCATTGAGAGTTTTAAAGGAAGAACCATTTATTATCAATGCATTGATGCAAACGATAAGATTAACGCCTCAGCGTTTTGTGAACTTCTTTCTAGTGTTTTCGCTTTTCCAAAACCCTCTTTTGAAAGCATGGCCGATTGTATTAATTTTTGTTTTGAAAGATCTCTTTCAGAAAAGATAATTCTCATAATCGATGAATACCCTTATTTGAAAAACAACGACAAAAGCATTGATTCAAAACTTCAAAAAATAATTGATAAATACAGGGATAAAGTAAATCTGAAACTTGTCTTATGTGGATCATATGTCGGAGTCATGAAATCATTAACTGAAGAAAGCTCTCCTTTATATCAAAGATTGTTATTAAAGATCAATTTAAAACAAATGGATTATTACGAATCTAGTTCGTTTTATCCACCCTTTTCTAACGAAGATAAAATAAGACTGTATTCTGTTTTTGGAGGTGTTCCTTCCTATAATTCCAATATAGATGAAAGCCTCTCTGTTAAAGAAAATATTATTAAGTTGATAATTTCGAAAAATTCCATGTTTCACGATGATCCGGAAAATGGATTAAAGAGTGAAATAAAAAAGATATCAAATGGCAATGACGTCTTTATGGCAATAGCCAAAGGAAAAAGAAAATTTTCGGATATCTTATCTCAATCGCATATTTCTTCATCTCCAACTCTTGCGGACATTTTGAACAAACTTGTTGATATCGAAGTAGTAAAAAAAGAATCCCCAATAAACGATGAAAAATCTTCTAAGGCAATTTATTCCATGGAAGATCGATTGTCCTTGTTTTACTACCGCTATATTTATCCTAGGATGTCTTTTATCCAAACGATGCCTGAGGATGCTTTCTACGAAGAATTTATCGAAAAAGATTTTGAAGAGTATTTCGTACCACACGCTTTTGAAGAAGTGTGCAAACAATTCTTAATTAGACAAAACATTCAAAGAAAATTGCCTACTTTGTTATATAAGGTTGGTAAATATTATTACGATCATCCTAAAAATCATAAGAATGGTGAATTTGATATCGTTACATTAGATAAAAACGGCTATGACTTTTATGAAGCCAAATTTACAGATAAACCAATTACTTTGGAAATCGTTGAAAAAGAGAAAAAACAAATTGAAGAAGCGCCAGTAAACTGCAATAAATTAGGCTTTTTCTCACGTAGTGGCTATTCATTCGAAAACAGCGATTTAATTTTGTATACGCTAGACGATCTATATGCGTAAGGGAAATTGATAACGTGCATATCTAAGAAACGATTGTGATCAAGAACAAAGAAAGTAAAAGTTATGGCAAGAAACTCATGCGACTTGTATTTTCTAATGTATTTAAGGCTAAATCGTGACAAATGCAGCTTTTCTTGGTATAACTAACTTGCAATGGAAAACAAGCATTCAATCTCTAGATTAAGGAGAATCAAAGCGGTTTTAGAAAAGAAACAAAAGAAATACGTTACTTTAGACATGCTTTCAAGATATGTTGGCTTATATCAGGATGTAGTCGCAGATGAGCTTGTTGATTTCGAACCGATGATCAAAATGGACACATCATTAAATATGATGGACGTTTTACCGGCGATAAACGAATATCTTGCTAATGTAGATCAGCAAAACAAAGTAATCAGAGAGACTAAGCCAAAAAGACAAGCAGTCAGAAAGAAAGAGCTTCTTGAATATAAATCCATTGGTGATTTTGTTTATAGGAAAATGGCTGGACCAGGTGGATTAGTTTCCCCGTCAGCAGAATTGAACGATCATGATTTACGCGTGTTAGAACTTCTCATTAAGAAAGAAGTGGCAACACGAAAAAAGAAAAAGAAATTATAAGGGCAATGCATGTTGCCTTTTTAAAAAAACAAAAAGTGCAAAATGTTATTAACATAGGCACATGGTTGAAACAAATGATTTGAAGGAAATAAGAAAAAGAAACCCATTAACTCAAGGTCAAACGGCAGAAATTCTTGGTATTTCATTAAGATCGTATTAAAGACTATGAAAACGATCCTATTAAGAAAGACTCTTTAAAATACAATGCCTTTTTGAAAATCTTAGAAGATAAATTCAAAATCGACGAAGAACATGGCGTTCTGCCCTTTACAGAAATAAAAGAGATCGTAACGAACGTCCTAAACCAATACGATGTTAATTTTTGCTATTTGTTTGGTTCTTACGCTAAAGGAAAAGCAAATGAAAACAGTGATGTTGACCTTCTAATAGATACAACCGTCGATGGACTAGATTTTATGGTTTAGTAGAGGAATTAAGAGAAAGGCTTCACAAAAAAGGTTGATTTATTAAATCTGATAAAACTTCTTGGAAATGAGAATCTTTTAAAAGAAGTGCTTAAAACCGGAATAAGAATATACGGGT
>CAVKFY010000023.1:0-3735 GCA_963655775.1 Alistipes communis | reverse complement strand
GTGGATGGCCGGTTCACAGCCGGTTGTGTTAGGCCTCTTCACCAATTCCGCCAGCGCTAGTTATCTTAGTAAAATTTTAGCGTTTTAGCAAGAAAAATAGTGTCTTTTTTTCTATCTTGTGATATTTCTTACCATTAACCATATCGGAATTTCCCTTCTTTTTAATAAAAGAGGGATATCTTTATCAGTGAGTTTCTCATAAAGATCGATTATTTCATCTATTGGCAAATACAACGTTTCTGCTATAAAGTTGTCGCCTTCGCTAACGAAGTGTTTTCCGACAAATTCTTTTCTTTTTGCCAAGAAATAATAATTGATGTTTCTTCTCCCGATTAAAGCGTACTCGTCTTTTATTATTCCTAATTCCTGGATTATTTCTATTTTGTAGCCCAATTCTTCTTCACATTCACGCATAACTGCTTCAGATGGGCTTTCTCCTTCATCAACTCCTCCGCCAGGAGTCTCGTAATATTCATATTTTCCAAAAGCGTCGTCTCTCCTAATTTTATGAACGGCAAAATTGCCATTATCATCCATTACGATAGCTCTTGCCACTTCTCTATTTTTCCAATTTCCTTTCTTTGGATATTGGTCATCGTGAAATTCATTTATAATATTCATTGCTATATTATATGTAGCAACACTATTTATGGTTATTAGAAATCGAACATTAGCTTTTATTTATCACTCTCTAGGAACCATTTTAGGTATAGTTACATTGGTTTTTATCGTTAACACTTATACGGTTAACTCACAATTCTGGAATCCGTTCCGTTATTTTGGTTCGTGGGCTAGCGCATATGCGACATTTGTCTTTTTTGTTGAAAGCGTTCTTTGTGGCTTTACTCTTAAAAATCGTAAACACCGCAAATCCAATCCTCAAGTCTTCGGTCAAATGTTATATATAGCAACTTGCTTAGAAATTGTAATCGCTTTTGCTAGACCTATTTGTTATCTTTTCATCAATGGAGGAAACATTGCCGCACCATATTTTTCCAAAGATCAGACTGCCACAAACGTTTTAATTTATATGGCCATGCCTGTTGCTACATTTTTCGATTGGCTACTTTTCTCAGAAAAAGGAAATTGGAAATGGCACTGGATCATTTATTTAATCGCCTTGCCATCGATGTACTTAGCTTTTTCAATCCTTAACCGCGGAATAAGACAAGCCACTACATTTGCAACGATGATTTTTGATAACAACACTTACCTTAACTTCGCCATCTTAGGTGACCGTGATGGCTGGGTTGGCGTAGTTTTATCATCCTTTACAATATTGGTTTTATTCATTTCAGTTGGAATATTGATGGTTTTCTTCTCTTATTTGCTAAGTGGCAAATATGCAAAGAAGCCTACTTCCTCTGACTTACTATAAGCCAGGCCATATCATCTTTGATATTTTCTTCTATCGCTTTTTTGTTTAAGAGAATTATATCAATCAGATGAGGTTGTTTTTTCATCTCGATAACAATGGAAACCTTATTAAAATTCTTGCCTACAATGTATTCTTTTACTAAATAAAGCAACTTCTTATTCTTGTTAAATGTCATATAAATCGGATGAGCAAGAATTCTCTTTGCTTCAGCTATCTTTGATAGATAGTCTTTCGGATAACGTTCAACGAACATATCAAGCGTTCTCCTAAGAATAAATACCGTTCCTTTTTCGTATGATAGGTTAAATTCTTTTAAAATCTTTTTGGGTATAACTCCTATTTTTATAATGTCTTCTTCCATATTTGCCTCCACCTTTATAAAGAGGGGAAAAAGAAGAAAATGCCAAAATTCATCAAAGAATGTATAATTCCTTACATGAGCAAATACGAGAAAAAAGGTGACACATCATATACCCTAGGAACAACCTTAACATTCGAATTGTTATTAAGAAAACCTGAGGTTGCAAGAAAAATATATATCTCCCAAAAGCAAAAGAGAGACGAGACATATGACAAGCTAATCACTTTAGCAAAACTAAACAACGTTCAAGTTATAGAGAACAATCAAAAGATCTTTTCCTTGTCTGAGAAAGATAATACGTTTGTGATCGGAGAATTCGAAAAATTCACGGCAAAAACCCTTCCAAATGGAAATCATGTAGTTCTTGTTAACCCATCAAATATGGGGAATTTAGGAACGATTTTTAGATCTTGTGCAGCCTTTAACATCGATTTCTTAGCTATCATTAGACCTGCTGCAGATTGCTTCGACCCAAAATGCATCCGTTCAACAATGGGCGCGATATTCTCTTTGCCATTTAAGTATTACGATTCATTTGAAGAATATTCTCTCGAAGCAGGAAAG
This sequence comes from Alistipes communis, assembly GCA_963655775.1. Taxonomy (GTDB): domain Bacteria; phylum Bacillota_I; class Bacilli_A; order RFN20; family CAG-826; genus UBA4951. Next base: position 1,432 of record CAVKFY010000023.1, on the reverse strand, counting down.
CGTAACTATTACCCATTTATGTTACAAACGAACAACATGTTAAAGAGTCTCAAAAAAGAAAAGCCCTATTCCCTCATTTTCGGCAACGAGGCAACAGGACTCAATGATTCTTTCCTAAATGTAGGCACACCAATTAAGATTGAACAATCAAGCAAGGTTGATTCCTTAAATCTTGATAATGCCGTATCAATTGGAATTTACACTTTCCTAGATTAATTATTTGTCGTTAAGATTGTGCATCAAAACAGCCAAGGAAGAAGAGAAATTAAAGTTTTCGATAACGACTTTTGAAGGAACGGTTATATGGGTTGGAGCAAAGTTCCAAATTCCTTTAACGCCCGCATCAATGGCAATATCAACCGCTTCTTGAGCATGAGTTGCAGGAACTGTAATAATTGCAACCTCTCCGCCAAGAGAAGGCAATTTCGCCTTTAAGTCATCAAGATGATAAATGGTTTTCCCATCCATCTCCAAACCAACTAAGGACTCATCAACATCGAAACCAGCAACAATTCTTAAACCCATATCATCGAAATTAGGATAATGTAGCAAAGCTTGTCCTAAGTGACCACAGCCAATAATGACCGCTTTCACTTCTCCTTTATACCCTAAGAACGTTTCTAGAGTGTCAACAAGTTTAGCAATATTTCTCCCTTTCTTAGGACGTCCTGGAGTCGTGGATACAGCTTGCAGATCTTTTCTAATCTGTTCTTCGCTATAACCTAATACTTTAGCAATCTTAGGCGAAGAAACAGTTTCTATTCCTTCAGATTCTAATTCTTTAAAGTATTTAAGGTATATTGGATACCTCTCTAATTGATTCTTGGAAAATTTTTTCATAAATTACTCCTTATCGACTTACCGACTTATTTTAAACGAAAAAACGCTCCTTGCCAAATAAATCAGTATATAAATACTTAGTTAAATAAATATAACTTAAAAAGAACCGATAACAGTTAACGTTTTCTGCCAACAATCAAAAAATGGTTGTTATCTTCTTCTGCTATAAGGATATTGAAATAAGATGCAAAAGCCTTTGCTTCAACCTCAGGTTCTTGTAAGAATCTTGTAGTTTTATTATCACAAGTAGAATGGACGTCACAAAGCTGTTTTCTTCCTAAAGAATGAACAACGGCAAATCTTCCTCCACTTACAAGGCTGTTATTTAATCTCTCTGCTAATAACGATACAGGCATAAAATGAGGAAAAGCGTTGTATATGACAATATCATCGAATTTGTCGTTTAAACCGTATGTTAAAAAGTCTCCTGCAATAAAGGAAGCGTATTCTTCATTAATATATTTTTGTTTTGCTATTTGAATCATGTTGGAGGAAACATCCATTCCAAGAACTCTGGAATCATTCAGAGAATGAAGCAAACCAGTAATTCTTCCTGTTCCACATCCTAAATCAAGAACATGATCACCTTTCT
>CAVKFY010000022.1:0-6778 GCA_963655775.1 Alistipes communis | reverse complement strand
AAAACATTCATTTGGCAGGTTTCTCTTTAGGACTTGTTGTTAAGGGAAACTCGATCAATGTCGAAGATAGCATTCTTAAATTAATGGACATCTTCTTTGTTGATTTCAAGAACGATGATACGGACAGCAAACATATGGATATGGTCATTCGTTCTCAGTTACATGCCCTTGTTGAAAAACTTCTTAAATACAAAAAGATAATCGTTGGTGCTAACCTTGCTGATTGGAATGCGATAGAATTGGTCGTCGGCTCTGGAATTGATTATGTTTCAAGCGATCAATTCGGGCCTTACCAGAATGGATTTGTTCCTCTTAAAGAAAAAGATGAAATACGTTTAAAGGAAATGAAAGGAAGTAGAAATTAACACTATGGAAAAGAAAAATGATGCTATAACCTCACGCGACGTGGATTTTGCTAAATGGTATACGGATGTATGCCGTAAAGCAGACTTGATGGAATATTACTCGGTAAAAGGCTTTATTGAGTATTTGCCATATTCCTATGCGATGTGGGAAGAGATTCAAGCCTATTTAAACAAACGTTTTAAAGAGAATGGCGCGGATAACGTTTATTTGCCAATGGTCATTCCTTCAAGCGTTTTTAACAAAGAAAAAGAACACGTCGAAGGCTTTGCTCCAGAATGTTTGGTTGCTACGATTGGCGGAGGGCAAAACCTTGCTGATCCTCTTATTATTCGTCCAACATCAGAGACCGTTTTCTCTGAATTATTCAAAAAGAGAGTAACCTCTTATCGTGATTTGCCTCTTTGCTATAACCAATGGTGTTCTGTCGTTCGTTGGGAAAAAACAACACGTCCTTTCCTTCGTGGTGCGGAATTTCTTTGGCAAGAAGGACATTGCCTTTTTGAAACAGAAGAAGAAGCGGACAATAATGCAAAAACAATTCTCGAAGTCTATAACGATTGTGGACGTGACTTATTAGCAATTCCCTTCCTTATGGGCGAAAAGACTGAACACGAGAGATTTGCCGGTGCAAAACACACATATACTGTTGAATCATTGATGCATGATGGAAAAGCCCTTCAAAGTGGCACGACCCACTCTTTAGGGCAAGGCTTTGCTAAAGCTGCAGAAGTCTCTTTCTTAGGAAGAAAGAACGCTCTTGAAACCCCATACCAATCTTCTTGGGGCGTTTCTACAAGACTTTTAGGAGCGATTATCATGGTTCACGGCGATGATAATGGACTTGTCTTACCACCGTACGTCGCACCAATTCAAGTTGTTATCGTTCCAGTTAGAATGCAAGCTCCAGGCGTTCTTGAAGCGTGTAAGAAACTTTACGAAGAAATCAAAGCGAAGGATGTTCGTGTCAAACTTGATGCGGATGAGAATCGTACGCCAGGATGGAAATTTGCTCAATATGAAATGAAGGGTGTCCCTCTTCGTATCGAAATTGGCCCACGTGATTTAGAAAAAGGCGAAGCAATCCTTACAACACGCGTCGACGGAAAGAAAGAAAATGTTGAGATTGCCTCTTTAGCGGAAAAGATTCCTTCAATTCTTAAAGATATTCATAACAGAATGTATCAAAAAGCTCTTGATAATCTCAATTCTCATATTGCCGAAGCAAAAACCCTTGAAGAAATGGTTGAGATTCTTGATAAACAAGGCGGATTCGTCAAGTTTGCCTATGATGGCAGACCTGAAACCGAAGATATCATCAAAGCAAAAACAAATGGTGCGACAGCACGTTGTATCTTTGAATATCTTCCAGAAGACACCTCTCTTCTTGATACAGTAACAGGAAATAAGGCTAAAGTCGTCGCATATTTCGCTCGTGCCTATTAATTCATAAGCTCTCATACGAGGGCTTTTCTTTATGAACAATTTAGATTTTAAAATTCAAATTATCTGCGATATATCTTTTCTTAATGAGAAATCGGTATTTCTTAAGGAGTTACCTTCTAACAAAGAAGAAATTGCCTCTATAAAAGAAACGTTATATCTATCTCTTGAAGAAAGAATGTTCGACAATGACCTTCTAGTTAGATTCAAACAAGATGAATTTGCTAAAACTTTTTACCAAACAATCATTGATTTGAAGAAATGGGTAGAAGAAGATATATATCTTTCTTGGGAAGAAGATGATACGAACTTCTTAAATTTTCTTTTACATTCACGCTGGCTGTATGAAGAAAGAATGTTGGAAACTTATAGTTCTTACTTAACCCTTCTTTTTAAGAAAGTTATAGTTCTTTTGTTTATGAAGACATCATCAAAAGATCAATTTTTTAACGACATGTCTTATTGGTTCGTGACTGAGGGGGATTCTTTGCTAGGCAAACTAGATTTAGAAGAAGAAAGAAAAGAACTATCGGAACATTTTGAGAAAGAAAATTTCACAAAATAAAAAACTTTCAAAAAACATCTTTTGGAATATAAATCTGAAGCCATAAGTTGCTATAATTAAGCATATGGCTAAGAGTGGAATTTCATTAACGATACAAACAGAAAAAAACGTAAATTACGTAAACTATCAAGCATATATTTTGCAAAAAGAGGCGACGCATTCTAACGAATCGAATCCTTTTTCTTTTCTAAAATCCGTTTTGATTAAAAACGAGGGGGACAAAGATATAAAGGATGCAACATTGAGATTCGAAGTCGCGCCTTCTTTTGTTGAGATTTCTAATATTCGTTTATCTTGTATCGAAAAAGGTAAAAGAGCAACATTGATCAATCATTTTGATATCATTCTTGATCCTTTGAAATTATATGAAATCTCCGAAAGCGTGAATGGATCTTTAAGAGCAACCTTATATTCTTCAAAAGGAGAAATGCTTGCGGTTGCCTCAGTTAATCTTTGCTTTGATCCAATAGAATCTAGTGCCTCAAATACTAGAATAAACGAAATTCTTGCCTCCTTTGTCACACCTAACGATGATAATATAAGTAAAATCATTTCTTTAGCGATGGAAAACCGCAAAAAGAAATATGGCGATTCATCTTTTAGCGCATATCTTTCCCATGATCCAAATGAAGTCTTAAAAGACATCGATTCCATTTATGAAACAATACATTCTTTAGGAATCAGATATATTTATGCGCCCGCTTCGTTTAATAAGATTTTTCAACGTGTTCGTTTGCCTAAGGACGTTTGCCAAGATAAGATGGGAAACTGTCTGGATATATCTCTTTTGTTTGCTTCCGTACTCGAAGGAATTGGACTAAGACCGGTTTTAATTTTGCTTAACAATCATTGCATGGTTGGAGTTTGGCTTGATGAAGAGAATTTCCATACTGCAGTTGAGGAAAATGGACAAGCTGTTTTGAACGCGGCCTCTGTTGGTTTTGAACATCTTTGCCTTTTAGACGCGGTGATGTGTACAAATGAAGGAACGTCTTTCCAAGACGCAAAAGATCATGCCTATAAGACTTTAGTTGATACAAAAGGTTTCTCCTACGCCTTAGATATTGCTAAATGCCGCGATGAATTAATTTGGCCAATCCCTACGATGCATGTGGTTGATGGAGAAAAGAAAATAATTGTTCCATCTTTTGATGATTCCAATAAGAAAAAAGAAGGTTTCAAAGAAATCGATCTTGAAGCAAGAAGATATCTTCCTTCTTCTAGCAAACGTAATAAGAACAGATATGAATATTGGGAAGACCGTTTGCTGGATCTAAATCTTTCTAACAAACTTCTTAACTTAAAAATAAAATCCAACACTTTACAAATTTTCGTTGATAAAGCGGAAACGTATTTAGATTTCCTATCTAAGAATAATAAAGTCAATTTGGCTGAAGTGGATTTGAATACAATTAATTTAAGTAACGAAATTCAAACATTTAACGATCCAATATCCCTTTCAATGATTAAGGATGGATATCAAAAGAAGGTCCTTTCTTCTTTCTGCAAAGCTGGAACTAAAGCGAATAACAGCAAGAATCTTTCGAGAAAATCCAACACCTCAATTGAAGAAAGCGGATGTAACCCTCTTTTCATCACTTTGGGCTTGATTCGTTGGTATGACAATGAATTAAGTGCAAACCATGCTAAAGGAGAGATGTACGCTCCGTTATTCCTTTTGCCAGTTAGAATGCCAAAAAGAAAGAATGGCAATTATTACGCTCTCGAATATGATTTTGATGAAATCGATACTAACCACACTTTATTTGAATATTTTAAACAGAATTTCAATTTAGATTTTTCATCTCTTAACGATCTTCCAAAGAAAGAAAATGGTTCTTTAGATGTTCGTTTAATCTATAACGAAATCAGAAGAATTATTTCCCCAATGAAGAATTGGGCACTTTATGAAGATCCATCTTTCATATCGCTTTTCTCTTTCTCTCACTTTGTTATGTGGAGCGATCTTAAAAATAACCGTGAAAAATTCATGGAAAATAAGATTGTCTCTTCTTTTGTCAATGGTGATAGAGGCTGGTACGAAGATGGAGAAGAAACTAATAGCGGAAAAGAAATACCTAATGACGAAGTTATATTCCCGTTAAGTGCAGACTCCAGCCAAATCCAAGCGATATATGATGCAGAAAAAGGGAAATCATTTATTCTTGATGGACCTCCAGGAACGGGAAAATCTCAAACAATTGCGAATATGATCGTTAATTTCCTTTATCATGGGAAAAAGGTTCTTTTCGTGGCAGAAAAAGAGGTCGCACTCGATGTCGTTAAACGTCGTTTAGATGACCTTTCTTTGGGGCAATTCACTCTAGAGTTAGCTAACATTCAAGAACCAAAGAGTCAAATATTAGATACATACCAAAAGTTGCTCTCTCTTGGAGGACCGGTTGCTAAACCAGAAGGCTTTGAAGAACTTAATGAAAGAATTGAAACGAAGAGAGCAGAACTCAATTCCAAAATATCTTCCTTACACGAAAAAAGAGAATTTCTTTTCTCACCATATGATGCAATTCTCATGTACTTAAAAAATGAGAATAGTGGAGAAGCGTATCAATTTAGTTACGATTTCTTAACAAGTTTTACGAAGAATAAATTCGATAAAGCTGAAGAATTAATCAATGATATCTGTAACATATCGTCTAATTTTGAGTCTTATTCTTCATCTTCTTTCCTCGGTTTCCAAAAACGTGAATATTCCATGGAATATCGCGATGCGTTGAAGAAAGAACTTGAAACGCTATTACCGATGTTACAAGATCTTAAACTTGACACATATAACGTTTTCCATAAGCAAGGTTGCCTTGAATCTACCTTCAATAACGTTAAATCATTTGTTGAGGTAATCGAAATTCTTCGTGATGGTAAAAACGCTTGGCATGATTGCTATCTCGATGAAAATTTTGTTGCAAACGAAGAAGAAATTCGTAAAGGCATAAATTTAAGAATTGATATTGTTAAATGCAAAGAGAAGTTGCTAACCTCCTTTAAAGAAGGCGTATTCGGACTAAATGGAGAAGAATTAGAAAAAGAGTATCTAGAAATAGAATCCCTTTCCTTCTTTAAGCGTGTTAATAGAATGAAAGCCCTTAAAGCTAAGGTTAAGCCTTTTGTTAAGGACAAAGAGATGTTAAAAGGAGAGAATTTAAGATCTTCTTTAGAGACTTTGAAATACATTCAAAAACAAGAAGGAAATCTTAATAAACTCGATGCATATGTTCGTTTCTTCCTCTCTAATCACCAATTTAAGACCTATCCAGATGGAGAGGAAACCTTGAATCAATTTGAAGCAACCTTAACAATTTCGAAAAATATTTTGAAATTAGATTATCTTCCAGAAAAACGTGAGAAGTTTGTCGGATATATTTCTGATTTGGATCAAGGAAGCCTTTTCTGCAAGAATAATAACAAATTGCTTAAGGACTATTATGCTTTTGTTGCTGAGAAAAAAAGTTTACTCGAGCTTTATTCTTTTGATCTTGACTTATATCCAGATGATGGTGAATATTTTGGCGTTCTTTATAGCAAAATCCGTTCTGCCCTTGGTTCAATAGGAAACCTTGCCGAATGGACAAGTCTCTTATTAAAACTTGATGAACTTGAAGGCATCTTGCCAAGCGAATATGTTTCCTCTTTCAAGAAAGGAACGTTAAAAGAAGGGTTTTTTGCAGGGAATTTTAGGAAATCCATCGCTGCATCAATCTTTAGTAAACGTTTGAAAGATGATAATTTAGCTCTTCTTTCTAATAAAGAAATTGATTCTCTTGTTCATCAATACGCAAAAGATTTGAATGAATTTGTCTCTCTTTCGACTATTATGACCGCATCGAAGATTTCTTCTTCTTATCCATCTGATGCTTTCCATTTTGCTGGTTCAACTTCCTATAATCAATTAGCAAAACTGTGTAAGAACGGTGGAAGAGGAGTGTCTCTAAGACAAATATTCCATAATTACAAAGACGTCATCTCTAACCTAACACCATGTTTTATGATGTCGCCTATTTCCGTTTCTCAATTCTTAGATATTAACGATTATAAGTTTGACGTTGTTATTTTCGATGAGGCTTCGCAAATTCCTACCTCTGAAGCTATTGGTGCGATAGCTAGAGCAAAGAGCGTGGTTATTGCAGGTGATGAGCAACAGATGCCACCAACTTCATTCTTTACTTCGACGATTGGAAATAACGATTCTGACTACAACTTTGCTTCATTAGATGAAGACTTAGAGTCTCTTCTTGATGATGCTATTGTTTTAGGCTTACCTAGAAGAAGACTTCTATGGCATTACCGCTCACATCATGAATCGCTTATCGCTTTCTCTAATAATAAGTTCTATGACAATACTCTTCTTACTTTCCCATCTCCTAAAAACGATATGGCTGCAGTTTCCTATCG
>CAVKFY010000021.1:11245-17070 GCA_963655775.1 Alistipes communis | reverse complement strand
GACTATTCCTATGGCGCATTACCCAGAAGTTTGTTTTTCTCACCTCATGGCTTTAGATGAAAACTACAATTCTAATGCCAAAAAATATCATAACGATGGAAGTTATTATTATTTGGAAGTTCCTTCCATAAGTTCGGAAACAAAAATTACAATAACTAACGAAAATGGTAAAACCGTTGCTGGATTAGAGAATGGTAGCGTTCTAAAGAATTCCACCTTAACATGTGGCTCAAAGAACAAAACCTTCATTTGTTATATCCCCGTCGATGCGAAATTTAAAATTCATATCGAAAAAGGCGATTCATATAAATTATCGTATTTCGATCAAAGATATGAGAATTTCGTTGAATATAAAAACGAGTCTGTTTCTTCAAATGGTTTAGATTTAGAGACAGTTACTTATCCAGAGAAAAATAAATAAAATACAAGGGTTTTGCGGGGGAAAATTAAAAAACTCATTAATAACAAGTTTAATGTGATAATTGGATACTAATCAATATTAGGTAACAAATAAATTAGAAGATATCGATATTATTGATAATTTTATCAAAAACTTCTTTATCTGCAGGACACCATGATATTGTTTTGCCTTCTTCCTTTGAAATCCATTTCTCATCAGAATGGATTCCTTTTTCAATATTGAGGTTGCCTTTTATGGGTTTTGATAAGAAACAATCCATATCTAAAATGAAAGTTGAATACTCATATCTTTCATTAAAGAGGAACTTAATCACTTCGATATCAGTTTCTAATTCTTCCTTTATCTCTCTTTTTATTGCTTCATTTGGAGTTTCTCCTTCTTCGATCTTTCCGCCTGGAAATTCATAAAGGCCTTTAAACTCACCATAGTCTCTTTGGGCTACGAATAATTTGTTTTCTCTTGCAATTATTGCACAGACAACTCTAATTACTTTTTTCATTGTTTCTCTCTATTCCAAAATCATCAAAATAAGTCTCAGGGACTTCGTTATCTAAAATGATATCAAATAATAATGTCATTTTCGCATTAGTTGATACTCTAGCATTAGTAAGTTTTCCTTTTCCTAAGTAGTAGAAAGGCATATCTGCACCATCTTCTCTTTTGCATTTCCTAACAAAAATATGAGAATAGGGTTTGTTTATTAAATCTTCACCTTTTTTGTTGCTTAAAGTTGTAGAAGTTTGGCTTTCCCATTGCAATACTGATGCAGAAAGAAACTTATCCTTATATTTAAGATGTTCTAAATTTTGATCATCTTTCTTTAAATCGATATAGATAACTCTTTCGCCATTCACCTTACAAATGCCGGTCATACGGAAAAGATTGTTGCTATTCAAGGCGAGCAAAGATGCAGAAGATGAATATGGATAATAGAGTTTGACTAGTCCGTTTTCTCCGTAAAATTCTGTTTGATAACGAGCTAAACCATATTCAAGAAGAGAGATTATCCAATCCTTAAAGGAAGGATTCTCATAAGTGAAATTTAATGAATATTTCTCATTATCGAAGTTTAACAACTTAACATGCGATATAGGTCTCGTGTAATAAAATTCGTCAAGCAAGTTTTTTAACGCATGTTCAAAAGAAGGCTCTTTAAATCCATCGAATGCTTCGATATTGTGTTTAATTTCTTCCTTTGCTTTTCCTCCCTCGAGCAAATCTTTGATGATGAGATATTCTTCTGGCCTAACAAGTGGAAGAAAAGAATAAATGCTGCTAATAACATTTTGTTCTTCCTTGGTAAAGGTAGGTATGTCTTCACCTATTTTCTCGAGGAAATCATAATAAGAGGAAAACTTTTTCGTAAAACGCAATAAATCAACTCCAACTTCTTGATCAAGGAAATCGCTGTGTTTTGGAAATTCACCAGGTCCTAATTTTAGAAAGGCTTTGAAGTTTGAATAATCTTGCTTAAGGAAAACAAGAGAATTGAAGTTTGTATTATCAATCGATCTCAAAATTTCTTCCTGCGACTTTTCATCAAAATGAATTTCTAATCCCGGTATTCCTAGATTTTCGTAATTATTTTTTACAAGACTTATAAGTTTTGGTTTATCCACAGATCCGCCTCTTGTAAGGCTGCCTAGAGCCAAGGCAATTTGTACTGAACGAGTATAAGAGTTGGCAATAAAATCAAGAACTATTAAATGATCTTTGTTTTTATATTTTCTAAGCCCTCTTCCTAATTGTTGAATGAAGATTGTTGCAGATTCTGTTGGGCGAAGGAAAAGAACCATGTTGATCGAAGGAACATCGATTCCTTCATTAAGAATATCAACGGCAAAAACAAGCTCTAAAGGGTTGTTTTCATCTTCTAAATCGTTAAAGATTTTTATTCTTTCGCCTAATGATGAAGAGCCTGTTAGATATGCGGTGCTATAGCCTAAAGTGCCCATATTTTGTGCCATTTGTCTTGCGTGTTCAATGTTTTTACAAAAACCCATGCAACGAAGTTTTCCTTCAGGACGATACTTTTCAATCTGTTCTTTTATGAATTCAAGATGAAGAGAAGAAGATATTTGTTGAACTATGAGTCTATTTCCTTCAACACTGTTATCGTTTGCGTATGAAAGGAGGTCATCTTTTATTCCGAAATATTTAAAAGGAACGATTAAATCGTTTTCTAACGCTTCACGAAGCCTTAAATCAAAAGGAACGTTGTTACCAAACATTTGGTAAACATCTTCCCCATCCATTCGGTCAGGAGTAGCGGTTAGGCCCAATAAGAAAGAAGGTTTAAAATACTCAATGATCTTTTTATATGTCGAAGCAGCAGCATGGTGAACTTCATCGATGACGATATAATCAAACTCATCTGGAGAGAATAGATCCAAATGTCTTGATAACATCTGATTTGAAGCAAATATAAAATCTTTATCCGTTTCTTTGTAATCGCCATTATACAAACCATATGTTCTACTAGTTCCAAAAACCATCGAGAAAGTTTTCATGGCTTGAGTTAATATGGTGTCTTTATGGACGATAAAAAGAAGTCGTTTTGCACCAAAATTTCTTGCATCGAATGCCGCTAAAAACGTTTTTCCTGAACCAGTGGCTGCGACAACCATCGACCTATCAACATTCATATTGCGGCATCTTTGTAATTCCCTTAAAGCCTGGCGTTGCATGAAATTTGGATTTAATGAACTATCTTTGTTTGAGATTAAATAGTCCATGTCCCATGAGGTAACGGCATAGGAAAGAACAACTTCATAATGCCTTATTATTTCTTTGGTTAGTGGATATGTTTTATTCCAGAAGAAATTAAATTCTTCAAGAATTTGTTTGCAAATTGTTTCTTCCTTACTACTTTTAACGCCTAAATCCCATTCTTTATTCTTTAGTAAAGCGTATCTAGTTATATTTGAAGATCCTATCAAACTTTCGAAAGATCCATCTTCATATTCAAATAAATATCCCTTTGTATGAAATCCGTCATCATCAAAAGAAGAATCTTCCAAGCGACATTCAAAATTGGAATATTGTTTTTGCATTTCCAAGAACTTCTCTAAAGAAGCAATATCGGTGAAATTTTGATAAGTGGAGGTGATTATTCTTCCTTTTGCCCCTCTTTCTAATGCCTTTTCAATTGAAGATAAGAAAAGAACGAGGCCGGCCTTTTTAATGAAGGAGACAGACCAAGAAAAGCTGACACATTTTTCTAATGATGCGTTTACTTTATCGACAAAAGATAAGTCGCTGGTATTGGAATAAAAAGCCGCTTCAATCATAATATGTGACCTTTAAATCACATATAGAGAATAACAGTGCCGATCTCCTAGATCAATAGCAAAAAATGGCCTTTTAGAGAAAATAATGGAGATTTATAGACGATATTTTGATTTTTATTCGAAGAGTGAATAAAAATAAGTGGTCATTTCTAAAGCTGTTTCTTTATGTTCGTTAATAACATAGTCTTTTAATAAATCGACAAAAGCACCAGACATACAGGTAATGAGAATTTCTTCAGGCATATTCGAGTGCTTTATTTTTATTGAGGGAAGAGCCACGTTCATTAAGTGTCTTACTTCCTTACCTAATGTTGAATAGAAAAGATGGGAGGCGCCAGAAGAGAAGATAGCCGATATTAGTTTTTCTTGTTCTTTGAAATGGTAGAAAATATGGGCGGTCATTTCTCTGTAATCATATAAAGTAATATTGCCTTCTTTAGAATGATTGTTTGAAAAAGCGTGGGCGAAAATGGACGTGCATACATTTCTTAAAACGTCATCTTTCTTTTTGAAATGTGCATAGAAAGTTGATCTTGAAACTGTGCTTTCTTCGATGATGTCGCTAACGGAAATCTCGGAATAACTCTTTTTTTCGAGTAACCTTTCTAAAGCATCAAGAATCAACGAAACTGTTTTTTCTTCCTTTTTGTTCATAGATCTACCTCACAAAATGAATTATAACGAATAAGTTGTTTTATTTTAAAGAAAAAAATCGAACAAAATATTCTAAATTGTTTGTTTGCTTTGTCTAACAACCAAAAATTGCTACACTATTTTAGGCTTATGAATAACGATAGAAAGATACCAAATACGTTTGAGAGCAATAAAAAGAAAAATTTTATTGTTGTTTCGACTTTGCTTGGAATAACGATTTTATGTTTCGTTCTTTCTTTTTTTGTTACTCCAATTAATATGTCTATTGATCGTTGTTTCTATGGACTTTTTGGCGTTGGCGATAATGCCTCAGTTAGAATCATGCAGAAAATTATTTTGCCAAGAAATGTTGCCGCACTTGCTATAGGTGGGGGATTGGCGTTATCTGGGTTAATCATGCAAACCTCTCTTAAAAATCCAATGGCATCTCCAGCTACATTAGGCATTTCAAATGCGGCAGTATTTGGAGCAAATATCATAATTCTTGCGTTATATGGTACTTCTAGCAGTTCTTTTGTCTCGACAAGCGATTCTCCATTTAGCGTTGCAGCAGTGGCTTTTGCATTTGCTCTTCTTTGCGTACTTATGGTTTTAGCTTTATCTTCCATTCATCGTTTTCATCCAAATACGGTTGTTTTGGTCGGCATTGCCCTTGGCTCTTCTTTTCAGGCCGCAACAACTCTTCTTCAATATTTTGCTGATGACGTTGCTTTATCGGCAGTGGTTGGTTGGTCTTTTGGAAATTTAGAAAGAGTCACGATGGGCGAGAACTATATTTTATTAGGCGCCATTTTGACATCATTAGTTGCCTTTTCTCTTCTTGGCTATAGATTTAATGCTCTAGACGCTGGAGATGGATTTGCTAGAAGTGTAGGTATCCATACCTCTCTCCTTAGATTCATTTCTCTTCTTGTTGCATCTTTACTTGGCGCCTTATGCGTTTCCTTCTGCGGAATTATCGGCTTTGTTGGGATAATCGCACCTCATATTATGAAAAGACTTTTAGGAAACGATCATCGCCTCCTTTTCCCAACCTCTTTCTTAGCTGGCGCGACGATGTTACTAGTTTGCGACATGTTCACTAGATTAATCGGACAAGGAACTTCTCTTCCTGTTGGAGCAATAACCGCTTTAATTGGAACGCCATTCTTCTTTGTGATTCTCTTTACGAAGAAAGGAAACAAATATGCTTTATCTTAAGGATGTTTCTTTCTCTTACGGAAAGAAGGAAAAAGTCGTGCTAAATCATCTATCTCTCGGCCTAGATGAAGGAAAAGTAGGGGTTTTGCTAGGTCCAAATGGTGTTGGTAAGAGCACTATTATTAAGCTACTATGTGGATTTTTGAAACTTAAAGACGGTGAAATTATTTTGGGAGATAAATCGTTAAAAGAGCTAAAACTCAAAGAAAGAGCAAAACTCATCTCTTCTGTACCACAAAGCATCTCGTTCTCTTCTTTGT